>JAFXAV010000029.1 GCA_017516785.1 Oscillospiraceae bacterium | reverse complement strand
TGGCAAGGTGGCGCTCTACCGGATGAGCTACACCCGCATCTTGGTGCCTCCGGTCGGAATCGAACCAACGACACGCGGATTTTCAGTCCGCTGCTCTACCTACTGAGCTACAGAGGCATGTTGAGCAGATTTTACTCTGCTCAAAACACGCAGATGCGTATTTATTTGGCGACCCCGAACGGACTCGAACCGTCGACCTCCAGCGTGACAGGCTGGCGTGCTAACCGACTGCACCACAGGGCCAGATTGGTGGTGGGAACAACAGGGCTCGAACCTGTGACCTCCTGCTTGTAAGGCAGATGCTCTCCCAGCTGAGCTATGCTCCCGTGTTCGCTTCGTTGCGTCTCACATCTCAGCGACTTTGTTAGTTTATCACAGGAGAACCATTTTGTCAAGAACTTTTTTCGAGTTTTTTCAAAAAAGTTTTTGAAGTGGTTTACCGCAGTCCCAACTCCACCAATTATAGCAGGCTTTTCTGATTTGTCAACTGTTTTTTATCAATTCCTGAATATCTTCCGGGGTGAATTTATAAACAGTATCGCAGAACTGACATTCCACAGGGAATTCCTTGCCATCTGCAGCAATTTCAGCCAGTTCCTCACGGCCCAGGCTGATCAGAGCGCTCTCCACCCGATCCCGGGAGCAGTAGCACTTATAGGAAACCTCGGTGGTCTCCATGAACACAACGCCCAGCTGTCCGCAGACTTGACCCAGAATATCCTCGGGGGTCAGACCGGCTTCCAGCATCTTGGTGACAGCGCCGGCTCTCTGGATACCTGCCTCCAGTGCATCAATGGTCTCATCGGGTGCGCCGGGCAGCAACTGCAGCAGATAGCCGCCTGCAACCTTCACACTCATATCCCGGTCCACCAGAACGCCCAGGGCGCAGGCGGTGGGCGTCTGCTCACTCTGAGCAAAATAAGCGGTCACATCATCGCCGATTTCGCCGCTGATGAGCTCGGTAGAACCCACATAGGGCTCCTTCATCTGCAGGTCACGGATGACCGTCAGCGTACCGTCGATACCGACGGTGGAACCCACGTCCAGCTTGCCGGGGAACTTCTCCACCAGAGGCACCTGGGGATTGGTGACGCAGCCGCGGACATTGCCGACAGGGTCGGACACGCAGGTGATGGTGCCGATGGGACCGCCGCCCCTGATCTGCAGAGTCATGGAGCCGTTCTCCACCTTCTGCATGTTGCCCATCATAGATGATGCTGTCAAAGCCCGTCCGAAGGCCGCAGTGGCGTTGGGGGTGGTACCGTGAATCTCGGCCGCCCGGCGCACCATTTCGGTGGAGCGGATGGCCACGACCTTCACAAAACCATCCATGCTCATGCCTCTAACCAAATAATCCTTCATTTGATTTTTCCCTTTCTCGCTTTGAAATAGATCCGCTGTTCCCCTTCCCGGGGCGCTTCAAACAGCCGATCCGCATATACTTCAATGTGTGTAAATCCGGCATCCTTCAGATAGCCTTTCAGCTGCTCCTGAGAGTAGGCATACTCGCAGTGCTCTTCAAAAGAGCGCTGCCAGACTTCCCCTTCCCGCTGGAAGAGATCCATGCCGTAGGAGCAGATATTGGTTTCCTCGTCAAATTCGCCCCGCCAGACGCAGTAGACGTCATCGTCTTCGTCCAAAAATACCTGACCATCCATAGCCCGGAGCTTTTCCGGCGTGTTGACATCAAAGATAAAGATACCGCCGGGGTTCAGAGCCTTGTAGGCCCGCCGTATAGCCTCTTTGCAGTCATTGGGGTTCAGGATGTAATCGAGGCTGTCCAGGGCGCAGACAGCCATGTCCACGGCTCTGGGCAGCTTCAGCTCCTGCAGAAGCTGACAGGAGAACCGTGGCATGGGCTCCATATCCTGGGTTTTCATAGTGGCGACCGTCAGCATTTCCTCAGACATATCAACGCCCAGCACAGGATACCCCTTCCGGGCCAGAATCTCTGTCACGGAACCGGTGCCGCAGGCTAGATCCACCACGGTTCTGGGTTTCACACCCTCCCGCTCCAGGATCTGCATATAAAATTCCACCGTGGCCTCGTAATCCACGTCATTGGTCAGCCGGTCATAGCTGGCCGCCAGTGCGTGATAAGCATCCATTGTTCACGCCTCCTATTGTCTGCCGGTGCCGTCAAAGGCCCGGTCCTCCACATAAGACATCATGCGGTTATTCTGAACAATCACAAATATGGCAACCCACAGGAAACCCGCAACATGGAGTCCATTGTCCATTATGATTCCCACAGCATAAAGTGCAACTGCAATTACTGCCGCCATCACATATGCCCCAATATGCTCTCTTCGCCATTTCCGCCTGAAATAGTCCATTTTCTCTTTCAGGGTAAAGCTGCTTTCCTTCAGCGCAGTTTTCATATTCTCCTCGGCATATTCCCGATACTGTTCATCGCTCAGGCGCTGTCCGCTCAGCAGCTCGTTGATGGAAACTCCATAGAGCTGACTCAGACTCATCAGCATTTCCACCGGAGGCAAATAGTTTCCGTTTTCCCAGCGGGAAACGGTTTTGTTTGTAACGCCCAGATCCTGTCCCAGCTGTTCCTGGGTCAGCGCTTTCTCTTTGCGCAGTTCCGCAAGAAACCGCCCGATTTTCACCATATCCATGATTTCATCCTCCTTTGGATGTTTCCATCATAGCTGTCAGGCCGGAAAATGTCTTCCCCATAAACAGCGAATCCAAGAGAATATCCAAAAAAGCATCCCGACCCGTAATGGGCCGGGATGGTTTGCCTATTGTACCTTAGCGGCCGAAGATCTTGAAGATCTCGTCGATCTCGCTGATGTCAGCGGGAGCTTCCACGGGCTTCAGAGGCTTCTCTTCCTGAGTCTTGGCAGTCTCAGCCTTTGCGGCAGGAGCAGCCTTGGGAGCGAAGCCAACGTTTGCCTGGTCGAAACCGGTGGCAATAACGGTGACGCGCATCTCATCCTGGAAGTCCTCAGCAACGGTAGCACCGAAGATGATGTTGGCATCGGGGCTTGCAGCTTCCTGAACAATGCCTGCAGCGGTCTCCACGTCGTCCAGAGTCATCTCGGAAGAACCGGTGACATTGACCAGAACGCCGGTAGCACCGTTGATGGCAGTCTCCAGCAGGGGGCTTGCGATGGCAGCCTGAGCAGCCTGCTCAGCCTTCTCGCGGCCTGCAGCGGTGCCGACGCCCATGTGAGCGCGGCCTGCGTCCTTCATGACGGCAGAGACGTCAGCGAAGTCCAGGTTGATGATAACCTTGTCGGAGTAGCCAACCAGCTCAGAGATGGAGGCAACAGCCTGCTTCAGAACATCGTCAGCGATGCCGAAAGCGTTGGCGAAGGTAATCTTCTGGTCAGTGACATACTTCAGACGGTCGTTGGGGATGATGATCAGAGAGTCGACCTTGCCGTTCAGTTCAGCAATGCCGGCCTCAGCCTGACGCATACGGTTTGCGCCCTCAAACTTGAAGGGCTTGGTGACAACACCAACGGTCAGAATGCCTGCCTCGTGGGCCAGGTCAGCCACGATGGGAGCTGCGCCGGTGCCGGTGCCGCCGCCCATACCGGCGGTGATGAATACCATATCGGTGCCTTCCAGAATTTTGGAGATGGCTGCGCGGGACTCTTCAGCGGACTTCTTGCCGATGTCGGGCTTGGAGCCTGCACCCATACCGCCGGTGAGCTTCTCACCGATCTGGATCTTATTGGGGCACTTGGACTTGTTCAGGTCCTGCTTATCAGTGTTGACAACGATGAAATCAACGCCGCCCACACCGGAATCGATCATGCGGTTGATGACATTGTTACCGGCGCCGCCGATACCAATGACCTTGATTTTAACTACGCGATCCTGTAAAGATTCGACCATAATCTCTCCTCCTATGTATACTTGTTCAACAGCCGATTTTTTGCTGCGATTACGTCTATTTTTGTTCGTACCCATATATTCTATCCCGAAATTTCCAATTGGTCAATAGAATTTCTCTTAATTCATCAAAATATTTACAAAATTCTTACAAAATCAGGCCATTCAGGAAGAGAAAGGCGTATAGCCAACCTGATCGGTCCAGGTGGTAAAACTGACATCCAGAACGCCCATATCGTATTCCTTCATCTGGGACTGGATGGCGGTTTTCATGCAGCTGATCTTGTAATCCATGTTGTTGATGTCGCCAAGCTTCACCTGGAACTTCTGTCCGTACCACAGCTCGATGTTGCTGAGGCTGTCTACATTGATGCTGGCAGCTTCGCCCACGATGCCGTTGAGTTCCAGAGATGACAGAATGGTCAGGGCGGCATCCAGACGGTTCTGACCGGTGACGATCACGGGCGCAAAGGGTTCGGAAAGAGTCTCCCCTTCCGCAGAGGTTTCTTCAGGAATCACTTCCGCGACAATCTCCACGGGCTTTGCCATCTGCCCCACATCGGGACTGTCCAGTTCCACACCCAGAATTTTGGTGTAGCTGCCTGCAGTACCCGCATCAATCTGCTCCACCACGTTGCCGGCGGAGGTCATCAGCCACCAGGTGCCATTGTCGGACTGGATTGCGTAGGCCACATCGATTTCCTCTATGTAAATATTGACCGTATCCGGAAGTTTTATTCCAATGCGGGCAGTTTTAACATAGGGAAGTTCGGCCCGGATCTTTCCGCAGGCTCGGGTGGTGTTGAAGGTCATCAGATTTTCTCCGCCTTCAATGCCCGCAGCTTCCTGGACATTCCAGGCGGTATAGGCCTTATTGCCGTAAACCACAACTTGCTCCACCTTGAAGAAAACGGATAGGCCCATGACGATGGCCAGAACCACTGCCAGCACCACCACAGCCTGCATCAGCATTTTATTGATGTTGATGGGTTTGGGATCGGTGTAGACAACGGCGGGGCGGTTCATCATCCGCTTTTTCTGGGCCTGACGTTCCTTCACCCGGCGCTCAGAGCGCTCCCGAATGGTGGATTTTTTCCCGGTTTCGGCAGTCCCGTTTCTCTCCCGGGTGGGTTTGAACACCATCTCAGGAGCATCACTGCTGACCCGATGGGCAGCGGGGCGGGCAGTCTGGGAACCGGTCCGGGCATATTTGCCGCCGCTGCTGCTCCGGCGCTGACGGGTCTCCTCAGGTGCCGCAGTTCTTCTGCGCTGGGGTTCTTCCGCAGTCCGGCGGCGGGCAGGAGCCTTTTTCTTTGCAGCTGTCCGGCTTCTCTGACGGGCGTCAGCAGGCCGGGTCTTCTGTTTTGTATCCATATCGTTCCTCCTAAGGGGATCAGGCCTTTGCCAGCTCCTCCAGAATATCGCAGATGCGCTGGGCGCTGTCCATCTTCACAAGGCCCCGGAGTGCCTGGCTCATATCGGTGCGGTGCTGCTCGTCTTCGATGAGATTCTTAACCGCCTGATACATCTGCTCGGGGGTGCAGTCCTTTTCCAGAACCACAACAGCACCGCCGGCGGATTCCAGAACGCGGGCGTTCTTCTCCTGGTGATTGTTGGTCACGTTGGGAGAGGGAATCAGAATGCAAGGGGTGCCGGAAGCTGCAATTTCATTGCAGGTGGCAGAGCCGGCTCTGCCGATAATCACATCTGCCGCTGCCATGACGGTGGGCATGTTGTAGATATATTCCCGGATATCCAGGTCGGCACAATTTTCGAAGTCCACGCCGTTGTCCTTTACACGCTGGGGCATCCATTCCTTACCGAAGCTGCCGGTGGCATGGATGTGGTGGAAGGGGAAATTGTCAGCCTGCTCCAGGGGCATCATGTCTGCCATGGTCTCGTTCATGACCTTGGCACCCTGGCTGCCAAAGGCAGATACAACCACAGGCTTCTCGCCCAGATTCAGTTCCTTTCTGGCCTCTTCTTTGGTGATGAAAAGGAATTCCTTTCGGACGGGCATACCCACAACCTCGACCTTTTCGGGGTCCTTATAGTGCTGGACACTCTCTTCGAAGCAGACCAACACCCGGTCAGCAATGCCAGCAGCCATCTTGGTGGTGAGGCCGGGGACAGCATTGGCTTCATGAACCACAGTGGGGACCTTCAGCTGCGAACCAGCCAACAGCGCGGGGAAGCTGGCATAGCCGCCGGTACCGATGATCACATCGGCCTTGAATTCCCTGATAATCTTCTTGCAGCGGCCCACGGCGCTGAGAACGCACTTCACCGCATTGATATTTTTCTTAATACCTGCAAGATTGAGCTTACGGCTTAAGCCGGAACCGGGCAGCGTCACCAGTTCGAAGCCAGCCTGAGGCACCAGTTTTTCCTCCATATGGCCCTTTGCGCCGATGAAGAGGATGTTGCAGTCGGGGTGCCGTTCCTTTACTATATTGGCCACAGCGATAGCGGGGTTGATATGGCCGCCGGTACCGCCGCAGGTAAAAATCACATTCATAGGATAACCTCCTGTTTCTTTATCTGATCCCGCTGCCGGGAAATGCTCAGGACAATGCCCATCTCCCCCAGATTCACCGCCAGGGCCGTTCCTCCATAGGAGAAAAAGGGCAGCGATATTCCGGTGGATGGGAGCAGATTGGTCACCACGCCCAGATTCAGCACCGTCTGGACTGCGATCAATGTCACAAGTCCCGCTGCCAACACTGTAGAGAAGCGGTCCGATGCCCGCAGGGCAATCCAGTAGCCTCTGAGGATGGTCATGGCAAAGAGAGCGATGATCAGCAGCGCTCCCACAAGACCCAGTTCCTCACAGATGACCGCGAAAATATAGTCGTTGTACTGAAAGGGCAAATAGAGATATTTCTGTTTGGATTTGCCAAGACCAAGGCCGAACACACCGCCTGAGCCGATGGCATAGAGAGACTGGAGGATCTGGTACCCGGTGTCCCCCGGATCCGCCTCCGGATGGAGCCATGCGGTGACCCGGTCACCGGCATAACCCATAAAACTGATATAGACGATGACGAACAGTACCGCCACCCCGGCTCCTGCCAGGAGCCACTTGGGACTGGTGCCTGCCACGAACATCATCACCACCGCCACCATGCCCATGAGCATGATGGCGGAAAGATGCTTTTCCAACGCCAGGGGAACCAGAATCCCCATCAGGGCGCTGCCGAAGCCGAGAACTCCATAGCGAAATTTCTTCGCTTCCGTGCCGAATCCCCGGGTGAGCCGGGCGAACAGCACGATCATGGTAAATTTGGCCACTTCCGAAGGCTGGAACTGGATTCCCGCCAGATTGATCCAGCGCTTCGCTCCGTTGACCTCCTCCCCAATTACCAGAACACTCAGCAGCAGCACGATGCTCACCCCATAGAGAGGCCAGGCAATTCGGTACCAGAAAGCTGCCGGGATGCGGCTGAAGGCCCACATGGCAATCAGTCCGATAACGGCGCAGACCGCCTGCTTTTGAAGGTAACGGGTGGAGGAAACGTAGCCTGTGTCATATTCGCTCTGGGCGTAGCTTGCGGAGTAGAGCATGGATAGCCCTACCGCCAGCAGAAGCAGCACCAGAACCAGAAAAGGGATGTCCACTGTTTCGCCGGAATTCCGGCGGTCCTCATTGGCATGCAGAAATTTCTGCACTGCCATAAAGGTCTCCTTTCCTTTACAGGGGCATATTACCCAGGCCGATCCAGGCCAGCAGGCACATAACGGCGGAGACAGCAGTGAAGGTCAGAACGATCTTCACTTCCTTCCAGCCGCACATTTCAAAGTGATGGTGGATGGGAGACATCTTGAAAAGACGCTTGCCGTGGGTCAGCTTGAAATAGCCGACCTGCAGAATGACGGACAGAGTCTCGATGATGTAGATGAAGCCAACCAGAATCAGAATCAGGGGCATATCCAGAGCAAAAGCCAGAGCGCAGACAGCGCCACCCAGGAACAGGGAGCCGGTGTCGCCCATGAAAACCTTTGCAGGATGCCAGTTGTAGAAGAGGTATGCAATCAGGCCGCCTGCCAGGGATGCGGGCAGCAGAGCCAGGTCGTACTTGCCCAGCAGAATGCAGGCTGCGGTAAAGAACACCATGACGGGCACGGTGACGGAACCGCAGAGACCGTCCACGCCGTCGGTCAGATTCACTGCGTTGTCACAGCCAACCATGACGAACATGGCGAAGAAAATATAGACAATAGGGTGCAGCTTAAAGCCAACGCCAAAGAAGGGGATGTACAGGGTGGTGGTCATGGAGCCGTTCTTATACATGACGTAAAGGAACAGAGCGGAGACTGCCAGCTGCAGCAGGAACTTCTGGCTGGAAGTCAGGCCTTCATTCTGCTTCTTCTTCAGCTTGCAGTAGTCGTCCACGAAGCCAACGGCACCGAAGCACAGAGACAGCGCCAGAACCAGGTAGACGGAATAATCGGTGACAAAGGGAATGTTGCACAGCAGGGTGATGATGGTTGCAGCCACGAACATCAAACCACCCATCATGGGGGTGCCGGCCTTCTTGTTGTGCCAGGTGGGGCCGATTTCCCGGATGGACTGACCGGCCTTCAGGGCCCGCAGTACGGGAATCAGAAAATATCCCAGAATGCCGGACAGGGCGCAAGCAACCGCTGCGGTAATCAGAATTCTAGTCATATGTGTATCCTCCGTGATTTATTTGTCTTCTTTGAGGAAATTTTCCAATACGATTTCCATGTGCATACCATGGCTGCCCTTGAAAAGCAGCACATCGCCGGGTTTGGCCACGCACTTGAGTGTCCGGGCCATCTCTGCCCGGTCGTCAAAAGCACGGGCCTTGCTCTCGGCCATGCCGCCGGTGATGGCGCCGCCCACCACACGCATGGCGTTGGGGCCATAGGCATAGACCAGTTCGGCATTTTCAGCAGCAATACGGCCGATGCGGTAATGCTCTGCCCAGGCGCAGTCGCCCAGTTCCAGCATATCGCCCAGCACCGCAATGCGGCGGCCTTCCTTCTTGCCCAGCACCCGCAGGGCAGCTGCCATGGACTCGGGACCTGCGTTGTAGCAGTCCTTGATGATGGTGTAGTCGCCGGACTTGAAGATTTCCTGGCGGCCTGCCATATTCCGGAAGGATGCCAACTGCTCCTGAATCCGCACAGGGGTAACCCCCAGCATCAGGCCGACGCTGATGGCTGCCAGGGCATCGGGCACGAAATGGGTGCCTTCCAGCGCCATTTCAATGGGGAATCTCTGCTGAGCAGAGGAAACCACGAAACGCAGCATGCCATCCTCTTCCCGGACATCTTCCACCCGGACGGCGCAGTCATCGCTGCTGCCGAAATATGTAATGGCCTGCTCGGGAGCTTCGGGAAGGGTCTTCAGCATGACATCGTCGCCGTTGAGAATCAGGCGGCCGTTTTCTTTCATGCCTTCGACAATCTCCAGCTTTGCCTGGCGGATGCCTTCCATGGAACCCAGATGCTCAATGTGCATGGATCCGATGTTGACGATGACCGCGATATCAGGCGTTGCAACACTGGAAAGGTATGCCATCTCCCGGAAGTGGTTCATGCCCATTTCCAGAACGGCAACTTCGGTATCTTCCGGCATGGCGAGAATCGCCATGGGCATGCCGATGTCATTGTTGTGATTGACAGGGGTCTTGTGGATGCGGAAGGTGGTTTCCAGAACCGTTGCCACCATTTCCTTGGTGGTACTTTTACCCACGGAACCGGTGATACCCACAGCCTTGCAGCCGATGCGCTTGCGCTCTTCCCGGGCGATGTCGCCCAGAGCCTTCCGGGGGTCTTCCACGTAGATAGCGGGATAGTCACCTACCTTCCGGCTGCACAGAGCTGCGGCAGCGCCTTTTTCCATGGCCATGGGAATAAAGTCATGGCCATCCCGGGCGCCCTGAAGGACGATGAACAGCTGACCGGGCTGAATCAACCGGGTATCATTGTTTGCTCCGAAGAATTCGACGTCTTCATATTTCGGATCTACCTGACCGCCGCACCAAGATGCGGCCTGTTTCAGAGTCAGTTTTCCCATAAGTATTTACCTCAATTCCTGCAGATGGGCAGCCACTTCTTCCCGTTCGTCCAGGTGATACTTCTTGCCGTTGATCTCCTGGTAAGTCTCATGGCCCTTTCCTGCCAATACAATTATATCATCTTTTTCCGCAATGTCCATAGCATATCGAATGGCAGTTCTTCGGTCGCAGATGGAAATGTATTCACCTTTAGAAGGATCCACACCCTTCAGGATATCATCGATGATGGCCTGAGGTTCTTCGGTACGGGGGTTGTCGGAGGTGATGATGGCGATATCAGAAAGTCTGACACCGATTTCACCCATGATAGGCCGCTTGATGGGGTCCCGGTCGCCGCCGCAGCCGAACACAGAAATCAGTCTTCCCTTGCAGAAATCCCGGACAGAGCGAAGCACATTGTCCAGGCCGTCGGGGGTGTGGGCATAGTCAATCAGCACGGAATAATCCTTGCCGGGGGTGGGAACCACCTCGATGCGGCCCTTGACACCCTGAACAGTGGCCAGTGCCTTGGATGCATCCTCCAGAGAGATGCCCAGCTGCTTGGCAATGCCCAGAACGGTCATGGCATTGTAAACAGTAAATTTGCCGGGGATGGGAATATTCACTTCCCAGCGGTCGTCGAGACCGCCCACCACTTCGAAGGACACACCCTCGGCGTGGTATTCAGGATACACACCGTTCAGATCGCCGTTGCCGGTGAGGGACACGGTAACAGTGTCGTGGGGGGCCTTTTCCACCATGTAGATGGAGTAGAAATCATCGGTATTGATGACAGCCTTGTCACAGCGCTCAAAAAGCATAGCCTTGGCGGCACAGTATTCGTCCATGGTCTTGTGGAAATCCAGATGGTCTTCCGTCAGATTAGTAAAGGCAGCCACGTTGAAATGAACGCCGCCCACCCGGTCCAGCACCAGGGCGTGGGAGGAAACCTCCATCACCACATGGGTGCAGCCGGCATCCCGCATCCGGGCAAAAAGAGCCTGCAGTTCCAGGCTTTCGGGAGTGGTTCTCTCGGTGGGGATCACTTCATCGCCCACCAAGTTTTCCATGGTGCCGATGAGGCCAACCTTGGCACCCAGGGTCTTTTCCAGCACCTGCTTCAGAAGCAGTGTGGAGGAGGTCTTGCCATTGGTACCGGTAACGCCGATCATGGTCATGGAAGCAGCAGGATGGCCGTAGAAATTGGTGCCCAGCATGGCAAGGGCCAGACGGTCATTCTCCACCAGCACATAAGGCACATCCAGGTTAGGCTTCTTGGCAGTAACCACAACGGCTGCACCCTTTTCCATCGCCATGGGGATGAAGCGGTTGCCGTCGGAAGCGAAGCCGGAAATGGCAACAAAGAGGCTGCCCTCGGTAACCTTGCGGGAGTCATAGATAATGGCAGGGATCTCCATTTCCAGATCTGCACAGATCTCAATCACTTTGATATCTTTCAGTAAGTCTTTCAGTTTCATATGTAAAAACTCCTTCCCAGGCGCTAATCCCGCGCCCCGGTGTCGGTAAATTCAAGCTCAATGGTTGTTCCCGCAGAAACCACCGTTCCGGCAGGTGTATTTTGTGCGGTGACCACCACATTGGCAGCAATCTCATCGTTTCCGTTGACCAGAATGTAGAGTCCCAGAAGTCCCGCCGCATCGGCTGCCTCCTGGCGGTTCATGCCGGTAAAGTTGGGAACCTCCACTTCTTTCTTTTCAGGTTCTTCTCCCAAATAAAGAATCACCTGGCTCCCGCCGGGTATTACCTGCCCCGCTGCGGGGATCTGTCCGGTGATTGTTTCTCCGGTTCCCGAAAATACTGCGGTCAGATTCTGCTCTTTCAGAAGCTTCTCAGCATCTTTAGCAGTCATGTCGGTGAAATCTTCCATCACCACCGTCTGCCCTGCAATGTCTTCCGGTGTGTAATTCCGCGCCACACCCAGATAGGGCAGGATGTCCGCCATCACAGCTCCCACCGTGGGTGCTGCCATGACACCGCCGGAGATGTACAGGCCCGTCTCCCGACTGGGTGTATCCAGGGCCACCAGTACAATATACTCCGGATTGTCCATGGGCGCAATCCCCACAAAGGATACAATTTTATCCAGAACCCGCTGTCCATTCTCGTCAAAGACGTCGATTTTCTCACTGGTGCCGGTTTTCCCGCCGATGGAGAACCCCGCCACCTGGGCATTTTTCGCGGTGCCTTCCGTCACCACCAACTCAATGAGTGTCCGCATGGTGTCGGAGGTTTCCTTGCTGATGGTCTGGCGTACCACCGTCGGTTCCTGTTTCAGCACCGTATTGCCGTCGGCATCGATGATTTCGGAGACGATGTAAGGTTCCAGAAGATACCCGCCGTTGACCACCGATGCGATGGCCCGCACCAGCTGCAGCGGCGTGATTTTAAAGGTCTGTCCGAAAGAACCGGAGGTCAGGGATGCTGTACCCCACCTGTCCGTATCGGTGACCAGGGATTTGTCAAAGAAAATGCCCTTGCTCTCCCCTGCCAGGTCGATGCCAGTCTTTTCGAGGACACCGAATTTTTCGATATACTCATAAAACCGCTCTCCCCCCAATTTCAGGGCAATGTGGGCAAAAGCCAGGTTGCAGGAATTCTGCAGGGCCTGTGCGGTGGTTTCCGAGCCATGTCCTTTGCTTCGCCAGCAGTGAAGCAGCTGGGCTCTTCCGGGAATCTGCTCCGCCCCGGAGCAGTGAAAGGTATTCTCCAAAGTGATGGCCCCGCAGTCTAATGCCGCCGCCATGGTCAGCACCTTAAAGGTGGAACCCGGCTCATAGCCGTCGGACAGAACCCGATTTCGCCACTGCTTCAGCTGCGCCGCTCTCAGTGCCTCCTGCCAGGCGGTTTTGCCCTTTTGATAGGCTTCGCTGCCCTCTGGATTCAGAAGATAGGAAAGCTTCATTTCCTCCAGCTGGGCTGCCGTTTTTTCGTCGGCAATATCCAGATAGCTGTTGGGGTCATAGCTTCCCAAGGTCGCCATTGCCAGGATTTCTCCTGTCTTGGCGTTCATCACCAGTCCGAAAGCACCGTTCAGCACCTTGAATTTGGCGATAGCCTCCTCCATCCGTTTTTCCAGGCACTGCTGCACTGTTGCATCCAGAGTCAGAATCACGCTGTCGCCCCGGCGGGAGGAGATATATTTTTCATAGGAAAACGGCATATCCATCTCGTTATTGCCCTTGGATGTGATGACTTTGCCGGCGCTGCCCTGAAGGTAGCTGTTATAGGCCGCCTCCACGCCTTCGGAGCCTTCATTGGATGCATTGGTAAAGCCGACAACCTGGGCCGCCAGCGACCCGTAGGGGTAGCTGCGCCGGGAGTTTGGCTCCAAATGGATACCCGAAATGTCCTTTTCATTGATGTAGGTGCGGATCAGCGCCGCCGTCTCTTCCTCGATCCGGCTACCGATCTGCTTGTAGCGCTGTTTGAAATCCCCCGCCTGTTCCAGAATCCACTTGGGATCCTTGTCCAGAATTTCGCCGAGGGTTTTTGAAATGTCCTCCAGATCCTCCTTTGCCTGTTTCAGCTCATGGGGATCCAGGTACACATTTTCAACACCGACCGAAGTTGCCAGGACATTCATGTTCCGGTCGAAAATATCTCCCCGGTTGGCGGTCACCACCGTGGTGCGGGTCTGATTCCGAAGCGCTTTGGCAGCATAGTAGTCATACTGCCGCACCATCAGATTATAAAGCTGAAAACCGATGGGCACAAAGGCCAGAATGCCCAGCACCGCCGCAGTCAGCAGAACTCTTCTGTGCTGGCCGCTGTCAAAGCGGACTCGTGTAACCTCTTTTCTGGTTTTTTTCGCCTTTTTCATGCTCATCCGGCCTTTCCTCAGGATAAATCCACGAATGGGCAGCAAGGGAGGTCCCTCACTGCCCATTGCAGCTGCTATCCTAATTTTATTGGCCGGATCGTGCTTTATGCAAAGAGCTGCTCAAAGCGCCAGCAAATATTCTCCCACCAGGTGGGTTCGGGTTCCGCAGTGGGAACCACAGGATGAATCACGGCAGTTTCCGCATCTTCCAGATGGACCATACCGAGAGCCAAAGCCATCGTCTCAATCTCGGCGATATCATAACCTGCTTCATAGATTTCGCGCAGTTCCACATTGGTGTTCTGCAGTCTTGCCACATAGTCCTGCATCAGGCGGTGCTCCTGGCAGACACCCAGATACTGCACGATGCCAACAACCATCAGCACCAGCATCACCACTGCCACTGCCAAAGCAGCGATCGCCACAGGATCCAGCTTGACCAGGATCTCCTTATTGGAATTGGGCGCTGCCTTGGGCAGAATGGTTCTGCTTTTTCTGCGCTCAGGCTTCAGTTCCAGGACCCGGGCTTCACTTCCGTAGACATAGAACTGGGTAACATATTGAATATCAGGTTTCCGTGCTGCCATGATATCTTACTTCCTCTCAGTGGTAGCTTCCACTTTATTTCTTTTCACAAACCCGGAGCTTTGCGCTTCTTGCCCGGGGGTTCCGTTCCAGTTCTTCCTCGCCGGATACGATGGGTTTTCTGGAAATCAGCTTCACCTGAGGCTTCTTGCCGCAGACACACACAGGGAAGCTGGGAGGACAGGTGCAGCCCTTGGCTGCTTCTGCCATTGCATTTTTTACAATTCTGTCTTCCAGGGAATGGAAGGTGATGATGGCCAGCCGTCCGCCGGGATTGAGGGCGGGAATGGCGTCCTTCATCACTTTTTCAACAGAGCCAAGCTCGTCGTTCACCGCAATCCGGATGGCCTGGAAGCTGCGCTTGGCAGGATGCTGCTTTTCTCTCAGTGCCGCAGCAGGCATAGCGCCGCGGATCACATCCACCAGCTCCAGGGTGGTTTCGATGGGCTTCTCTGCCCGGCGATTGCAGATTGCGAAAGCGATGCGGGGTGCGTAGCGCTCCTCGCCGTAATCGTAGAGTATCCGCTTCAGCTCTTCCTGACTCCAGGTGTTCACCACATCGTAGGCAGACATCACATCCTCGCTGTTCATGCGCATGTCCAGAGGCGCATCAGCCATATAGGAGAAGCCGCGGCTGCCGTCATCCAGCTGGGGGGAAGAAACGCCCAGATCCAGCAGAATGCCGTCCACGCCGTCGATGTTCAGGTTTTCCAGAACCTGCTTGATTTCGCAGAAATTGGAGTGAACCAGGGTCACCCGGTCTGCATAGGGTGCCAGCCGCTCCCCTGCTGCCTTCAGGGCAACGGGATCCCGGTCAATGCCGATGAGCCGACCGGTGGTCAGCCGCTTGGCAATCTGGGAAGAGTGGCCCGCACCGCCCAGGGTGCCGTCTACATAGATGCCGTCCGGTTTGATGTTCAGGCCTTCGATGCATTCGTCCAGAAGCACCGAAACATGATGAAATTCTGTCATAGTCCGATTGCCTCCAGAGATGCCAGCAGTTTTTCGGGGGTAAGGTTCTCAGCTTCGAATGCGGCGAATTCCGCTGCATCCCAGATTTCCGCCTGACCGGCGCGGCCCACGATCATGACTTCCTTGCCAATGCCGGCATAGTCGATGAGGAACTGGGTCAGGCCAAAGCGGAACTGCTTGTCGGGATTGCACTGAGCGGCGTTCATAAAGATCAGGCTGGTGGCACCGGAGCGCTGAGCCAGACTGAGGGCATTGAAATTATCGCTGAGGGTCTGCCATTCGGCAGCGGTGTAGACGGTGAGACACCGGTGACCGCAGTTGACGCCCAGAGTCACGTAAAAATCGTCACCCAGCTCCCCGCGCAGCTTTGCGGGAACGAACAGACGGTTCTTGTCGTCGAGTTTTGCGGGATATTTGCCGATCACAGCGCTCACCTCCTCCCTTTTACTCCACTTTACTACACTTTTGCCCCATTATAGCCCATCACGTTGAAAAAATCAATCAGTTCTTAAGGTTTTTTTCGGAAAAGCCGTGAAATTCTCAATTTTTACACTTATTTTCGAACAGTCGTTCTATTAATTTAGCTCTGAAAGCAGACCTGTTCCTCCGTAAGACTTGCCTTCACCTTCGCCGGACGCCGGGAGCATTGCAGCAGATACATGGCAAGAGGTCCCTCCACCTGCTCCTGCACCATCCGCCGCAGCGCTCTTGCGCCGCCCTTTCCACGGCAGGTTTTCCCAAGCATCCCAGCCAGTTCCTGGGGCAGCTGCAGCTGAATGCCCATCACCGCCGTCCGCTTCTGCAGCTGTGTCAGATACTTCAGGGCAATGGCCTCCATGGCGCCGTCTCCCAGATTTTCAAAGTGTACCACCCGATCGAGTCTGCCCAGAAATTCCGGAGTGAAAGCCTGCCGCAGAGCGCCCTCCATCTCCCCGGTTCTGCCTGCCGGACGGAAACCCAGGCCGTCGCTTCGAACCTCACTGCCCACGTTAGAGGTCATGACCACGATGGCATTCTTGAAACTGACCCGCCGTCCGCGGGAATCCGTCAGACAGCCTTCCTCCATGATCTGCAGCAAAAGTCCCGACACATCCGGATGGGCCTTTTCCAGCTCATCCAGCAGCACCAGGCAGTAGGGCCTTCTTCGCACTGCTTCCGTCAGCTTACCGCCCTCTTCATAGCCGATATAGCCAGGAGGAGCGCCCACCAGCCGGGAGACGGAATGCTTTTCCATAAATTCCGTCATATCCAGCCGGATCATGGCCTCCCGGCTGCCGAAAACCTCCTCTGCCAGCACCCGGCACAGCTCCGTTTTGCCTACGCCGGTGGGACCAGTGAACATCATGCAGGATATGGGCCGGTTTTCGTCCCGGATTCCGGAGCATCCCCTGCGCATAGCTTCCGCCACAGCCTCCACTGCCTGCTGCTGACCCACCACCTGTTTGGAAAGCTGCTGTTCCAGATTGAGAAGTCTCTGCTTTTCGCTTGCCGTCAGCCGCCCCACCGGAATCCCCGTCCGGGCAGAAACTGCCCAGGCGATGTCCGCTCCGGTAACAGATCTTGCCCGGCGGTTTTCTCCGGTGGGTACAACCATCCGCTGCATTTTGTCCCGCAGCTCTGCCGCCTTTTCAAAGCGGCTCTCCTTCACAGCCTCGTGAAGTTCCTGTTCCAGATCCTTCCGGGCAGCACCGGTTCGGGAATTTCCCATCTCCTCCAGCCGTACCCGGGCGGACGCCTCATCCACCAGATCAATGGCTTTGTCAGGCAGGAATAGATCCGGCAGATACCGCACGGAAAGGCGTACTGCTTCTTTCAGCGCCTCTTCCGTGATTTTCAGGTGATGGTGCCGTTCCAGGCCAGGTTTCAGGGCCCTCAGGATCGCCATTACCGCATCGGCATCCGGCTCCTCCACCGTCACCGGGCGGAACCGCCGCTCCAGAGCAGGATCCTTTTCGATATACCTTCTGTATTCATCCAGGGTGGTGGCGCCAAGCATTTGAAGCTCTCCCCGACCCAGGGCAGGCTTGAAAATGTTAGCCGCATCGATGGCTCCTTCCGCAGCACCTGCGCCCACGATGGTATGCATCTCGTCCACAAAGAGAATCACATCCCCGCTGCGGCGAATTTCCGCCAGCACATCCCTGAGCCGCTCCTCAAATTCGCCCCTATATTTCGTCCCCGCCACCAGATTGGCCATATTCAGGCTTACCAGCCTTTTGTCTTTCAGCTGGGGCGGCACATTTCCCGCCGCCATCCGCTGGGCAAGGCCCTCAGCAATGGCGGTCTTACCCACCCCTGGTTCCCCCACCAGAGCAGGGTTATTCTTATTCTTCCGGCAGAGAATCCCGATGACCATGTCAATTTCCCGTTCCCGGCCGATCACCGGGTCCAGATTCACCGCCTTCATCACCAGATCCTCACTGAACTGATCCAATAATCTCGTGGTTTTTCCCTCCTTTTTTACTTCCGTGGAAGCTTTCCGCTCCCATCTGTAGTTGTCAAGCACCTGTGTAAACAGTTCATCGGCATTGATTCCGCTGTAGCTGAGCAGTTCTCCGGCAGCTGTTTTGTGGCGGCGCAGCAGCGACAGCAGCATATGCACCGGCGTGATTTTACGGCTGCTGAGCCATTTTGCCTCTCTTGCCGCCCCCCTCAGAATCCGCTTTGCCCCCATAGACAACCCCTGGGGAAGGGGCATCCGGGGTGTCCCCCTGCCATACAGAATCGCAGCCATATCAGCGGTTGTATCCGATCTCAGGCCGAAAAGCCGAAGAATTCTGCCGGAACTGCCCCCTTCTTCCGCCAAAGCCAACAGCAAATGGGCGCTTCCCACATAGCTGTGCCCCATTTCCCGGGCCTTTTTTCCTGCGCATCGGATCAAATCCAGGCTGCCTGTGTCATACCGCAACGATCATCCCTCCTTTTGACCTGAGGGAAATTTTCGCCATGATACCAAAAAAATAAACGAGATAAAGATAAAAAAGGAATTGCATTTTAAAAAATACATGCTAGAATAAAGGTACGGTTCAGCAGAATGACCCCACAGGACGCCGAACCAAAACACATACAACATATGGAGGTAAAATCATGGCTTACAATATCACCGATGCTTGCGTTGCTTGCGGTTCCTGCGCCGATCAGTGCCCCGTTGAAGCTATTTCCGAGGGTGACGGCAAGTACGTCATCGACGCCGACGTTTGTGTCAGCTGCGGTGCTTGCGCCGAGCAGTGCCCCGTTGAGGCTATCGAGGAAGGCTGATTCTTATGAATCACGATTGGCCTGCGCCCACCGCGCAGGCCAATTTTTTCGTTACGGAGTAAGCGATGGAACATTTATCCAACAACTTCACCCTGGAGCTGCCGGAGGGCACCTTTCCCCTCAGCACCGACTCCATGGTGCTTTCCCACTTTGTAAAACTGCCGAAAAACGCCAAGGTACTGGATCTGGGCTCCGGTTGCGGCACCCTGGGGCTGCTGCTCTGCGCAAAAGATGCCCGCTGTGCCGTCACGGGACTGGAGCTTGACGAAGCCGCCCATAAGGCAGCTTTGGAGAATATCAGCCGCAACGGACTGGAAGGGCGTCTTGAAAGTATATGCGCAGATCTTCGCGCTTTGCCCGAAAGCATCGCCCCCGGCAGCTTTACCACCTGCGTATCCAATCCCCCCTATTTCACCGGAGGACCCGCCAGCCTTGCCACTCCTCTTGCACGAAGAGATGACTGCTGCGCTCCCGAAGATCTATTCCGCTCAGCAACTTATGCCCTGAAATTCGGCGGCGACTTCTATATCGTTCACAAGCCGGAAAAACTGGCCCAGCTGATCAGCTGCGGCGCAGCTTCTTCTCTGGAAGCCAAATGGCTTCGCCTGGTCCGCCACAAAGAGGGCGGCACCATCACCACAGTCCTGCTCCACTTCCGCAAGGGTGCCAAGCCGGGACTGATCATCGACGAACTTTGCTTATTCGATTCCCTGGGCAATCCCACATCTGCCCATCGGGAAATTTACCATATTTAGGAGGTCCAACCATGGCCGGAATGTTATACCTGGTCCCCACCCCCATCGGTAATCTGGGTGATATCTCCCAGCGCTGCCGGGAGACACTGGAAAATGCCGACTTCATCGCCGCAGAGGATACCCGCGTATCCCTGAAGCTTCTGAATCACTTGGGCATCAAAAAAAGCCTTGTCAGCTACTACGAGCATAACAAGGCCTTCAAGGGCGAAAAAATTGTGGAGCGGATTCTGGCAGGCGAGACCTGCGCGCTGGTTTCCGATGCCGGCAGTCCCGCCATCTCCGACCCCGGCGAGGATCTGGTAAAGCTCTGCCACGAGGCAGGCATTGTGGTCTGCGCCATCCCCGGTCCCTGCGCCGTCATCACCGCCCTGAGCATCTCCGGTCAAGCCACCGGCCGCTTCTGCTTTGAGGGTTTCCTGTCCACCTCCAAAAAGAGCCGGAAGGAACATCTGGAATCCCTGAAAAAGGAACAGCGCACCATGATTTTCTACGAAGCCCCCCATAAGCTTCTGAACACCCTGCAGGATCTTTCTGAATACTTCGGTGAAGACCGTCCCATCAGCCTCTGCCGGGAGCTGACCAAGCTCCACGAAGAGGTGGTACGCACCACTCTGGGCGGTGCCATTGAAAAGTACGAAGAAAACGCACCCAAGGGCGAATTCGTTCTGGTGGTAGCTGGCGCTCCCGTTGAAGAAAAGGAAGTTGCCTCCGCCGATGACGCAGGCGCAAGAGTCGCTCAGCTGATGGCGGAAGGCCTCAGCCGCAAGGACGCCATCAAGCAGACCGCCAAGGAACTGGATCTTCCCAAGAATGTGGTCTACGATGCCGCTCTGGCGCTGGATGAATAAAACCATAAAAATCCCCCGGAAGAATGCCTTCCGGGGGATAATTATATTCTCAAATCAGTATTCTGCCATTTTATTGATGCAATCCTGACAGACATTCTTGCCGCGGTAGGTTACCAGACCGCGGGAAGAACCGCAGAAGAGGCAGGCCGGTTCAAACTTCTGTAAAATGATGCGGTCATTTTCCATGAAAATTTCCAGCTCATCCCGTTCGGCAATATCCAGTGTGCGCCGCAGTTCAATGGGCAGCACAATTCTGCCGAGTTCATCCACCTTGCGAATGATACCTGTAGACTTCATAGCGGGTATCTCCCCTCATTTTTCCGATTCATAAGCCAATGCGCAGTATATTCCGGCTTATAGTAAGATTATTATACAGAATAACCCCAAAAGTGTCAAATATTTTTTAATAAATCGCCTGATTTTGTCATAGTTTCCGAATCATCTTCCGCCCCATTTTGCATATTGTACATCAGAAGGGGGAATTGTAATGGTCATGAGCTGGGTCTTTTTCTTTTTACTGGCAATATCTGTAATCTGCGCTGTTCTGACAGATTCCGGCAGCGCACTGGCTGCATCCATTCCGGAGGGTGCTCAGGCTGGAATCACTCTTGGGATTTCCCTGGCAGGGTCTCTTTGTCTGTGGACAGGGGTTGGAAAGCTGCTGGAACACTCCGGCGTTACCGGAATGCTTTCAAAACTGCTCGCTCCCCTGCTTCACAGGCTCTTCCCCAGCACAAAACACGACTCAATTCTGGCAGGAAACCTATCCGGAAATTTCTGCGCCAATTTTCTGGGTCTGGGCAACGCTGCCACGCCTATGGGCATTCAGGCTGTCCGGCGAATGGCTGAAGGACAAGCCTGCGCCACCGATGAAATGTGCCGTCTGATTGTGCTGAACACAGCATCCATCCAGCTGATTCCCGCCAATGTGGCAGCGGTGCGATCCGCTCTTGGCTGCGGCACGCCTTTTGATATCCTTCCGGCGGTGTGGATTTCCAGTCTTTGCTCGGCAGGACTTGGGGTGGCTGCCGCAATCCTTCTGGGGAAAGTGTGGCCCCGTGACTGACTATATTGTTCCGCTTATTTTACTTATGGCCGCATTGCTGACACTTCACAAAAAGGAAAACACATATGATCTCCTGCTGCAGGGCGGCGCTGAGGGACTGAAAATTCTTGTCCACATTCTGCCCGCCCTGGTGGTACTGCTGACAGCGGTGCATATGCTGAAAGCCTCCGGAGCAGTGGAACTGCTGAGCAGTCTGCTCTCCCCTGTTTTCAGGTTCTGCGGCATCCCACCGGAAACCGCCATACTGGTTCTGATCCGCCCCATCAGCGGCAACGCCGCACTTGCGGTAGGGGCAGACCTGATGGCAGAATTCGGCCCGGATTCCCCTGTCGGACGTACCGCTGCTGTCATGCTGGGTTCCACGGAGACAACCTTTTATACCATCAGCGTCTATTTCGGTGCCGCTGGTATCCGGAAAACCCGCTATGCCGTCCCCGCTGCCCTGATCGCAGATTTTTGCGGCTTTCTGATGGCATCCTGGACAGTGCGGTTTCTGTATTGACTTCCTATCGCAAAAAGGGCTATAATGTAGAAAACCAACAGAAAGCAGAGAATGCCTATGAAAAACTATACCATCCGGCCCGCTAATAAAGAAAATCTGAGCCGAATTCTTGAAATTTATGAAATCGCAAAGAAGTTCATGCGGGCAAACGGCAATCCCACCCAGTGGCAGGGCGGCTATCCTTATCCCGATATGCTGGAAGAGGACATTGAAGCCGGGCACCTGTTTGTGGTGACTGAAGATGATGCCATCCATGGTGTGTTTGCCTTTATTCTGGGTGATGATCCCACTTATGCAGTGATCGAAAACGGTTCCTGGCGCAGCACCGCTCCCTATGGCACCATCCACCGCATCGCCTCCGACGGCAGCGGCGGCATCCTTCCTGCGGCCATTGCATTTGCAAAGAATCACATCTCCCACCTGCGGGTGGACACCCACGAAGACAACAAACCCATGCAGCATTTGGTAGAGAAGTACGGTTTCTCCCGCCGGGGCATCATCTATGTAGGCGACGGCACACCCCGCATCGCCTACGACCGGATTGAGGGCTGAGCCATGGCAAATGTCAATGATTTAGGCCGTGGCAGCATCCCGAAGCTGGTATTCCGGATTGCCATTCCCAGTATGCTGGCCCAGTTCGTCAGCGTGTTTTACAGCATCGTAGACCGGATTTTCGTCAGTTCCATTCCGGAAGTGGGCGACCTTGCCCTGGCAGGTCTCGGCGTCTGCGGTCCTGTTGTAACCATGGTCGGTTCCTTCGCCTTCCTCATCGGCATTGGCGGAACGCCTTTGATGGGCATCAGCCTGGGTGAACGAAATAAAGCAAAAGCTCAGCATATTCTCGGAAACTGCTTTATGATGCTCTGCGTGCTGGCAGTGATTCTCACCGGCGTGGTGTTCCTGCTGAAGGAACCTATGCTGCGGCTTTTCGGTGCCAGCGACATCACTTATGAGTACGCAAACCAGTATTTCAGCATCTACATCTGCGGCACCATCTTCGCTCTGCTGTCCACGGGCATGAACCAGTTCATCATCTGCCAG
Source organism: Oscillospiraceae bacterium (assembly GCA_017516785.1). Next base: position 5,680 of record JAFXAV010000029.1, on the reverse strand, counting down.
GGTTTTGCCAAGACCGGCATGATCTCCGTCATGATCGGCACAGTGCTGAATATCATTCTCGACCCCATCTTTATCTTCACCTTCAATATGGGCGTTGGCGGTGCGGCTCTGGCAACAGTCATCAGCCAGGCGGCAAGCACCGCTTTCATCCTCATTTTCCTCTTCAGCAAATGGACAGGCGTAAAAATTACCTTCGGTAACTATGATCTCAAAATCATGCTCCGGGTGCTGAAGCTGGGCTTTACGCCCTTTGCCATCATCGCCGTGGATAATGTGATGATCATCGCCATGAACGCATTGCTGCAGAGCTACGGCGGTGCCCAGGGCGACGTGCTGATCACCTGCAACACGATAGTCCAGAGCTTTATGCTGGTGGTGACCATGCCTCTCGGCGGCATCAGCGGCGGTACTCAGTGTATCCTCAGTTACAATTTCGGTGCCTGCAATTCCGAGCGAGTGGTGAAGGCTCACCGGTTCATCATGCTGATCTGCGCCGCTTACACCGGCATCATGTTCGTTCTCGCCCACACCTGCGGCGATTTGTTCATTCTGCTGTTTACAGAGGACACTGAACTTGCCGCCCAGGCTCTCCGGGCCATCAAAATCTGTACCCTGGCCATCATCCCTCTGGGCGTTCAGTATGCCATCATCGATGGCCTCACCGGCATGGGACAGGTGCAGCTTTCCCTGCCCCTCTCCTTCTGGCGCAAGGGCGTGTATTTTGCAGCCATCTTCATTCTTCCTGCTGTCTTCGGTGCTTCAGCGGTGTTCTTTGCAGAACCCATTTCCGACATTCTGGGCCCCGCGGTCTCCATCGTGGTGGACAACCGGAACCTCCGGAAAATTCTCTCCGACCGGGAACAGAGCGCGCACCTTGTATAACAAAAATCCGACTGCCTGAGCAGTCGGATTTTTCTTTATCTTTTTTCTTCTGCCTGGCGCTGCTGAAGACCTGAAAAATAGCGTTCCTCCGCCACGGGAAGGGTCACTTTTTTCTCCTCCCAGCCGGAGACATAAATGGCGTTGGCAAGCTCCACTTCCCGAAGGCCATCCCAGCCATCGGCATGGAGGGGTTCGCCGTGAAGCAGGTGCCGGGCAAAATTGCCGAAGACCTCCAGATAGGGGTTATTGGCTTCTTCCAGAGGAATCTGATGCAGACTGTGGGCGGGCTGTGCAAACTTTTCCTTGTTAACTGTGCCGAATTCCTCGGTGGACAGTTCATTTTCATCGAAGGCAAGGCTGTCGTTTTCAACCGTCAGACGGCCCTTGCTGCCCCAGATTTCCAGCCGGCTGACACCGGGGGCTTCTCCGGTGGCGCAGATGAAGGTGCCGTGGAAACCGTTATTCCAGGACAGCTGAATATCTGCCGCATCTTCAACCTGAAAATCATTGTAGCGTCCGAATTCCACATCCGCGAAGACTCTGTCCGGCTGACCGAAAAGCCAGTTCCAGAGGTCCAAATTGTGGGGCGTCTGATTGATCAGCATACCGCCGCACTCCCCGTTCCAGCTGCTTCGCCATCCGGCGGAGGCGTGGTAGGCAGGAGAGCGGTACCAGTTGTTGCAGACCCACACCGCACGGTGCAGTGTACCCAGAGCACCGCTTTCAAGGAATGCCTTCGCCGCCCGGTAAACAGTCATCTGCCGGTTGTTGAAAATCATACCGAAGGCCAGATTCCGGGCATCGCAGTATTCTGTCAATTCCCGGACTTCTCCGGCGCTGATGCCCGCAGGCTTGTCCATCAGGATGTGTTTGCCTAACTTAGCCATTTGCAATCCAATGGAAATGTGGCTGGTATGGGGTGTAACGATGATTACCGCATCAAAATCATCGGCATGGGCAGCCATGTCATCAGCATCCCGATAAACTACCACGCTGGAAAACTTCTCTGCAAGGAGTTTCTGCCCCGCCGCATTTCGGCAGCAGACACCCGTGAGGCGCATACCGGGAACCATTCCGGCGTAAATCATTTGGGCATAGATTTTACCCATGCCGCCGAAACCGATGAGTGCAGTTCGAACAATATCCGTCATTCTTTTTCTCCCAGAAGTTTTGCAGTCCACTCTACTTCCTTAAAACCTGTCAAAACCACACCGCCATGCACAACCAGAGGGCGCTTGACCAGCATACCGTCGGTTGCCAGCAGCTGCAGCTGCTCTTCTTCGGTCATAGTGGGAAGCTTTTCCTTCAGGTTCAGAGATTTGTACAGCAGTCCGCTGGTATTGAAGAATTTCTTCAGGGGCAGACCGCTGAGGGCATACCATGACTTTAACTCTTCGTAGCTTGGGTTGGCTTCCTTGATATGACGGTCTTCATAACTGATGCCACGGTCATCGAGCCATTTTTTTGCCTTTTTGCAGGTACTGCAGGGGGGATATTCCAGAAATAACATATTGATCACCTCATGGATCATTATACACATGCTGCTAAATTCTGGCAAGGGTGCAATCCGCGCACTTGCCGTTTGCCGCATTTTGTTATATAATGTATAAAAACTGCCGAAAGACAGGTACTGCCTATGGTATTTTCCAGCTTAATCTTCCTGTATGCCATCTTTTCATTGTCGCTGTTGGCGTATATTCTGTGTCCAACTCAGAAATCAAAGAACATATCTCTGCTGATATTTTCCCTGATATTTTACACCTGGGGAGAACCGAAATACGTGCTGCTTCTGATGTTCATGGCTTTTGTATCCTGGGCATGCGCCCTGGGCGTTGACCAAAGCGAAAAGAACAGCATCCGGAAGCTCTGGGTTCTTGCAGCTGCCGTTGTGGACATTGCCCTCATCGGCTTTTTCAAGTATGCAGGCCTTGTCTGCTCCATCTTTGGCCCGGTGCCGGAATTCGTTCAGAAAATCGCCCTGCCCATCGGCATCAGCTTCTATACCTTCCAGCTTCTGACCTATGTGGTGGACATCTACCGCAAAGAAGCGCCCGTCCAGAAAAGCTACTGGAACGTGCTGCTCTATGCTGCATTGTTCCACCAGTGCATCGCAGGCCCCATCGTACGCTACAAAACTGTCGCCGACGAGCTGTTTGGTGCGGAGAAACGACAGCCGGAACTTGCCCGGGGTGTCAGTCGCTTCTGCGCCGGTCTTGCCAAGAAGGCGCTGCTTGCCAACCCCTGCGGCGAACTTGCAGATTCTCTGATTCTGGCTGATTCCGTCCTTGCAGACCCCTCCCAGTTTGCCGCAAACTTCGAAACCCTCTCCAATCTGAGCGTGTTGGGCAGCTGGGTTGGACTCATTGCATACGCATTGCACATTTATCTGGACTTCTCCGCCTACTCCGACATGGCCATCGGTATGGGAAAAATGATCGGTCTTCACTATCTTGAAAACTTTAACTATCCCTACATTTCCCGGACTGTCACCGAATTCTGGCGCCGCTGGCACATGAGTCTTGGCACCTTCTTCCGTGATTACGTTTACATCCCCCTGGGCGGCAGCCGCTGCAGCCTGCCCCGCATCGTGCTGAATACCTTCGTGGTCTGGGCCCTGACGGGTCTTTGGCACGGCGCCAGTTGGAACTTCGTGCTGTGGGGCCTGTGGTTCTTCGTGTTCCTAATTCTGGAGCGGTTCTTACTGAAAAAGTTCCTGGAACGGACTCCTGTTCTTTCCAACATTTATCTTCTCTTCATCGTTATGCTGGGATGGGTCATATTCCGGTTTACGGATACCCGGCTGGGTCTGGCGGTCGCAAAGAGTCTTTTCGGTCTGAACGGCAACGCCCTGACCAGCTTTGCTTCCGAAACCCTGCTGAAAAACAACATCTTCCTGCTTCTGGTCTGCTTCGCGGCATCCACGCCCCTGCCGAAGATGCTGAAAGAGAAAATCGAAAATCTGTACTACGAAAACGCATCCATCACTGCAGTCTGGAATGTGGTATTCTACTCCATCATTCCTGTGATTCTGCTTCTGCTGTCCACCGCTTCCCTGGTGGGCGACAGCTACAATCCCTTCATTTATTTCCAGTTCTGAGGAGGCGGTTATTATGAAACAAGATAAGCATAATCGCCCCAGCTGGCTTTACTCCATTCCCTTTTTCGTGGTGCTGGCAATTCTAACTGTCGTATCTTTTATCATCCCTCTGCGCCCCACCCGGTCCATGAATGAAAAGCGGAATCTGGCGGAGTTTCCTGAATTTTCACTGGAAGCACTGGCTTCCGGCAGTTATTTCGATGACATCACCCTCTGGTTTTCCGATACCTTCCCCTTCCGGGACAGCTGGATTTCTCTGGCCGGCACCATGGAAAACAGCCACGGCATCCAGGATATTATCCTCTACGGCGACGGACTGAATGCTGACACGGACGTTCCCCAGGAATATGTGGAAGCCGAAACGGAACCTGAAGAAGTCACCGAAGCTCCCACTGAAACAGAACCTCTCATCCCCGAAACGGAACCTCCTGTCACCACGCCCCCTGAAGCTCCGGTGGAAGAATGGGGCGGCGTCAATGCCGGTGAGGATGCCGAGATTTATCTCGGCAACGTCATCCAGATCGGTGACACTGCCTTCAACTACTTCGGCTTCTCCCAGAAGCTCAGCGATCGGTTCATCCGCACCATGACCCGCTTCAGCGAAGCCATGGCGGAAAAAGAGGATGTGAACATCGTTGCTGCACTGATTCCTACCTCCGTTGGTGTTCTGGTGGAGCCGGAATATCAGGAAAAAATCGGCTGCGTGGACCAGGGCGAGGTCATTGACTACCTGTTCTCCGGCATGCCCGATGATATTGTGAAAGTGGACATTTTCGACACTCTGGTTGATCACAACGACGAGTATCTCTATTTCCGCACCGACCACCACTGGACTGCCCTCGGCGGCTACTACTGCTATCAGGATGTGTGCCTGGCGCTGGGCATGGAGCCTGCCCCTCTGGAAAATTTTGAAGAGCTGGATATGGGCGAATTCCAGGGCAGCAACTACTCCAAGTGCAAAAAGTCTTCCAATTTACTGTTAGACAATGTCTATGCCTATAATCCCCCCGGCGATGTGACCATGATGATCACCAATGCCAAGGGCACCTTCCCCTGGGAGATCATCACGGACATGAGCCGCTCTTCCCTTCAGTCCAAGTACATGACCTTCCTGGCAGGCGACCATGCCCTCTGTGAGATTACCAACAATGATCTGCCCGAAGGAAAAGCCTGCGTTCTCATCAAGGACTCCTATGGTAACTGTGTCGCCCCCTTCTTCTCCCAGAATTACCACAAGGTCTATGTTCTGGACTTCCGGGAATACGGCAGAATGACACTGCAGCGGTTTGTAGACCAGTATGAAATCGATGATGTGATCTTCCTGATTCAGGCAGCAGCCGCTCAGGATGTCAATTACAACAATCTGATCGCCGGAATCTGCGGTGTCTGATTTCAAAACAAAATACAGGCGGGTCACCCGAAAGGGTGACCCGCCTTTTCTTATGGAATGGACTTTACCAAAGCTTCCAGAACCAGTCCCAGATGGAGCCCCAGCCGGGTTTGGTGTTCTCCTGCTTGCCGCAGTTCTCACAAGTACCGTCAACGTACTCATGGCCCAGGGCATCGGTGTAGGAATCCTTGTAGGAGTCTCCGCACTTGTCGCAGGTGTGGGTGGTGTAACCCTTCTCAGTGCAGGTAGGATCGGTGACAACGGAGGTGTAGGAGTGCTCGCACTTCTCTTCCTCTTCGCCCCACCAGCCG
>JAFXAV010000028.1 GCA_017516785.1 Oscillospiraceae bacterium | reverse complement strand
GCTTCTCGGTGCACAGAATCGTGTGCTGGGTGCAGTGTAGCCTGCCTTGAGTGAGGATGTTGGGAAAGAGGTTCATGCGGCCGTTCGTTATGGCCCTAACGAATGCCGATATCGCCGTTGGAAACCATCCTTGCAAAAGAGGCTAAGACTATGGAGCATTTCGCAGTGGAAAACACCTAGGCTGTCGTAACTGGGCAGACAGGGGATTACAGTACGGACTAAGTGGCAATCGGGTACCCATTTTCATGGCAACACTTGGGCGGATGGATTAAATGGAAACGGCCTGTGCGGCAACGGCAGGTTCTGTCCGGTGAAAAACAACCCGACCTAAGCCGTAAGATTTATCCTGTCTGCTGCCGTCTCTTAAAAATAAGCAAAGGAGTTCATTCTCGTGTCAAAATCTGATCCCGCTCCAGCAAAAAAGGAGCGGAACAAGACGGTCCGCTGGGTCGTCGCAATTTTTTTAGTCACCATTGTCATTTCCGGTGTTATTTCGCTGGTTTCTGACGCACTGATGAGCGAAAGCGGTATTTTTTCTGCCTTTTTAATTCTGCTCGTCATTATTCTGGTTGGTATTATCTTTGACATTATCGGCATGGCTGTTGCCACCGCCGACGAGAAGCCTTTTCATTCTATGGCAGCCCGGAAAGTCCCCGGCGCTTCCGATTCCATCAAGCTGCTTCGCAATGCAGAGCGGGTAAGCTCCATCTGCAATGACGTGGTCGGCGATATCTGCGGTGTTGTGTCCGGTTCCGCTTCCGCTACCATCGCAGCGCTGATTCTGGCCAATGTCAGCATTGGCTGGCCCAGAGTAATCTCTCTTGCCATGTCCGCATTCTGTGCGGGTCTGACTGTCGGTGGCAAAGCTATCGGTAAAACTTTTGCCGTGAATCAGGCCACCTCCATCGTCCACAGCGTGGGTAAGCTGATCTACACCATGCACCATATCCCGGACCTGTTCCGGAAAAAGAAAAATAAACGATAGGTCGTGTGTATTCGTGCGTATTTTAGAAAATATCAGCGGTCACGATGATCTGATTCGCTTAGATGATGAACAAAGAGAACAGCTGTGCCGAGAAATCCGAGATTTCCTGGTGACCAGCGTATCCAAGACCGGCGGCCATCTGGCCTCCAATCTGGGTACGGTGGAGCTTTCTGTTGCCATCGAGACCGTTTTCAATACAATGGAAGACCGCCTGGTTTTTGATGTCGGTCATCAGTCTTACGTCCATAAGCTGCTGACCGGTCGCCAGGCGGATTTTGAATATCTGCGCCAGTTCGGCGGCATGTCCGGCTTCCCGAAGCCCTACGAAAGTGAATCCGATGCTTTCGTTGCCGGTCATGCCTCCAGCTCTGTGTCCATCGCCCTGGGCATGGCAAGAGCCAGAACCATGCAGAAAAAGGATTACCATGTGGTTGCCCTCATCGGCGACGGCGCTGCCACCGGCGGCATGGCCTATGAAGGCCTCAATGATGCTTCCACCAGCAGAGAACCTATGGTGATCATCCTCAATGACAATGAAATGTCCATTGAGCGGAACGTGGGCGGCATGGCAAAGCATCTGTCCAAGACCCGTTCCTCTGCCAGGTATCTGGCAATGAAGAAGAAATACCGCACCGCCATGAAAAAAATCCCGGGCGGAACGGCAGTCTATAATTTCAGCAGCGACCTCAAAAACCGCATCAAGCGGGCGCTGCTGCCCTGGACCATCTTTGAAAACATGGGTCTTCATTACTTCGGCCCAGTGGACGGTCATGACCTTCCGGAACTGATCCGTCTGCTGAAGGAAGCGAAGAACCTCAATTATCCCGTGGTGGTCCATGTCATCACTCACAAGGGTCACGGATATGAACCTGCGGAGCAGAATCCTGCCAAGTTCCATGGCATTGGCAAATTCGATCCCAACACCGGTGATACCCTCAGCCCCAAGAAACCCAGTTTCTCCGATTCCTTCGGTGAGACCATGATTGAGCTTGCCAAGAAAGACAGCCGTGTCTGTGCTATCACCGCAGCCATGCCCACCGGCACCGGTTTGCTTCCCTTCATGAAGGAATTTCCCAACCGGATTTTTGATGTGGGCATTGCGGAGGAACATGCGGTTTCCATGGCAGGCGGTCTTGCAAAGCAGGGAATAGTGCCTGTTGTGGCGCTCTATTCCACCTTCCTGCAGCGCTCCTTCGACCAGATCATGCAGGATGTATCCATGCTGAAGCTCCATGTGGTTATGGCAATAGACCGTGCAGGTCTTGTTGGAGAGGACGGCGAGACCCATCACGGTGTCTACGATATCGGGTTCCTGCGCCAGTGCCCCGGCGTGACCGTTCTGTGTCCTGTAAGCCTTGCGGAGCAGAAGGACATGCTTCGCTGGGCCGTATCCGATTGCGAAGGCCCTGTTGCTGTCCGTTACCCCCGAGGCGGCAACGGAAGCTATACAGAATCTGACTGGATTCCCGGATGCCTGGCTGATCGGGAAGGCGCTGTCAAATGCCACCGGGCCGGTGATGATGTAACGCTCATTACCTACGGTACAATGCTGGATAATGTCATGGAAGCTGCCGAAATGCTTGCTCAGCAGGATATTCAGGCAACAGTTCTGCGGCTGCAGACTGTGGCGCCCCTGCCTGTTGCAGACATTGTCAAACTCATGTCCGCTAACCGTCACGCAGTCATCGTGGAAGAAGCCTGCAGCGGCTCCGGCATCCGTCAGGAGCTGGCATGGCAGTTGATTCATGAACTGCCCGGCTGCAAGGTGGACGGCATTGATCTGGGAAGCCGTTTTGTGACCCAGGGTGATGTCAAAATGCTTTATCAATATTACGGACTGGACGGCCAGTCCATTGCGAAGTTTACGAAGGAGGTGCTTCAGGCTTGAAAATCAAGAAAAGACTGGATGTATTGCTGGTAGAACGGCTCTATGCAGAAACCCGCTCCAAGGCCCAGGCCATCATCATGAGCGGCAACGTGTATGTGAACGGCCAGAAGGCGGACAAGCCCGGCACGTCCTTTGAAGAAACCGTGGAAATTGAAGTCCGCGGTGCGGTCTGTCCCTACGTCAGCCGGGGCGGACTGAAGCTTGAGAAGGCCCTCCGGGACTTCGGCGTGAAGCCGGAAGGCTTTGTCTGCAGTGACTCCGGCGCTTCCACCGGCGGCTTTACCGACTGCCTGCTGCAGCAGGGTGCCAGCAAAGTTTTCGCTATTGACGTCGGTTACGGTGAACTGAACTGGAAAATCCGCAACGACCCCCGGGTGGTTGTTATGGAGCGGACCAATATCCGCTACGTGACCCCGGAAGATCTGGGTGAACCTCTTGATCTCAGCGTTATTGATGTCAGCTTCATTGGTCTGGAGCTGGTGCTTCCCACCATCAAAAATCTGCTGAAACCCGGCCAGGGTCAGGTGCTGTGCCTGATCAAGCCACAGTTTGAAGCCGGCAGGGAGAATATCGGCAAAAACGGCGTTGTCCGTGATCCCAAGATTCACCAGATGGTACTGGATAAGTTCGTTGCTTTGGTCAAGAGTCTCGGCTTTACCATCCTGGGACTTACCTTCTCTCCTGTGAAGGGACCGGCTGGCAATATTGAATTCCTGGGTCATTTGACTTTGGCTAACCTGCCCGGTATCGAACCTGATACCGCCGATGTGGTCGCCCAGGCCCATAAAACCCTTGATTGAGGTGCAACCACATGAAAAATGTGATTCTGACACCGAATCCCTATCGTGATAAGGGATTCCAAACCGTCCGCACTGCCATGCAGATCGTAAAAGATGCCGGCATGGATGTGAAAGTCTGTCTGCCTTTTGATGTGGACAGAAGCTATGAGCTGCCCAAAGATATCCGATTTACCCGTCTGGACCGGGAACTGCCCCATGCGGACGTTGTAGTTTGCTTCGGCGGTGACGGCACCATTCTGCATATGGCCAAGGCTGCTACCAAAAAGAGTGTGCCTGTTCTGGGTGTCAACATCGGCACCATGGGCTTCATGGCAGAGCTTGAAAGCAGTGAACTTGAAATGCTGAAGCTGCTGAAAGATGACAAATTCACTCTGGATCACCGCATGATGCTGGATGTGACCGTTCAGCGGGACCGGGATATCATATTCCACGATATCGGACTCAATGACTGCGTCATCACTAAGGGTTCCATCGCCCGGACTGCCCATCTGTCCGTCAAATGTGACGGCGTTCACGCCATGACCTGCGACGGCGACGGCATCATCATCGCAACCCCCACCGGCTCCACTGCCTACAGTCTTTCTGCCGGAGGTCCCATCGTGGAGCCTGATGCATGCAACATTCTGATCACTCCCATCTGCGCTCACAGTGTATCCAGCCGCTGCGTGGTGGCTTCCGGCAGCCGTGTGGTTACCGTGGAGCAGGTTCGCAATGCCCGGCGCAATGCTTATCTGTCCGTTGATGGCGGCAAGGCTCTGCGACTGAACATGGGCGATGTGGTGACTGTTAAGAAATCCAATCTGGAAGCCAAGCTGATTCGACTGAAGAACCGCAGCTTCTATGATGTGGTCAATATGAAATTCAAGGAAGTATAAGAGGTGAACGGCATTGAAATCCAAGAGACAGGCTAAAATCATGGAGATCATCTCCACCACCAATGTTGAAACCCAGGAGCAGCTGCTTCAGGAGCTGGAGGAAGCAGGCTTCCGCAGCACCCAGGCTACCATTTCCAGAGATATCAAGGAGCTTCGGATTGTCAAGGAACTGACCACTCTGGGCACCTACCGCTATACCACCTCCGCAAAGGAACTGCCGTCCACTTTCTCCACCCGTCTGAACACCATCTTCCGGGAGTGCGTCACCAAGTATGACTACGCCCAGAATATCGTGGTGATTCACACTCTGCCGGGTCTTGCCAATGCCGCTGCTTCCGCCATTGACGCCATGAACATGAGCGTTGTGGTTGGCACTCTGGCAGGCGACGATACCGTTATGGTTGTCATGCGGGACAACAATGCCGCTGCTCAGTTCTGCGGCGAAATCAGTCATCTGACCAATTAAGTTTAGGAGGATTGAGCCGTGCTGAGTCTTCTGCATATTGAGAATATTGCGGTCATCGAATGCGCGGACATTTCCTTTGACCGGGGATTCAACGTGCTGACCGGTGAAACCGGTGCCGGTAAATCCATTGTCATTGATGCCATTTCCGCAATTCTGGGCCAGCGGGCCTACCGGGACATGATCCGAACAGGAACCACCAAGGCTTCTGTACGGGCAGTATTCACGGATGTGCCGAAACTTGCCTGGTTTGAAGAAAACGGCGTTGAATACGACCCTGAAACCATCATTCAGAGAGAAGTTCATCTGGACGGCAAGAATGTCTGCCGGGTCAACGGTTCTCTTGTGACGGTTTCCATTCTGAACAAGCTGGGCATCCAGCTGATCAACATTCACGGTCAGCATGATTCGGCATCCCTTTTTGATGAAGCCAATCATCTGCGATTCCTGGATGATTTCGCAGGAAATGAAGATATTCGCGCTGAGTATTCCGAAAAATACGAAGCCGTTGCCAAGCTCCGCTGGGAAATTGACCGGATGAGCATGGACGAGGGCGAGAAGCTCCGCCGGATGGAGACTCTGAAATACCAGATCGAAGAGATTGAAAAGGCAGAGTTGACAGCAGGGGAGGACGAGGAGCTGGAATCCCGCCGGAAGTTGCTGCAGAACTCGGAAAAAATCGCCAACGGCATCAATGAAGCCGTGGAAAACCTCTACGGCGGCGATGACACCGATGGCGCAGCATCCATGCTTGCCATGGCAGAACATGCGCTTGCGCGCATTTCCAAGTTCAGCGATCAGATTTCCGAGCTTCACGAAAAGGTAGCGGACCTCATGTATCAGGTTCAGGATGCCGCGGAGCTTGCAAGAGATGTTCAGTATGACCTTTCCTATTCCGCTGACGAACTGGACCGGATTGAGTCTCGGCTGGATGTGATTCATAAGCTGCGCCGCAAGTACGGTGTCTCCTGCGCAGACATTCTGGAATACCTGCAGAAGGCTAAACAGGAATTGGATGAGATCGAGTTTGCGGACGATCATATCGAGCGGCTGAAGAAGAAGCTGAAAAAGGCTGAAAAAGCCGCCTGGGACAAAGCGGAAAAGCTTCGGGAAAACCGTAAGGAAACCGCGGAAAAGCTCTCTGCCAGAATCCTGACGGAACTCGCCCAGCTGGATATGCCCAAGGTGCAGTTTGCATGCCAGTTTACCGAACTGGAACTGACCAATAATGGCGCTGATGCAGTGGCTTTCTATATGTCTGCCAACGTGGGCGAATCCCTGAAGCCTATGAGCAAGGTTGCCTCAGGCGGTGAGCTGGCAAGAATCATGCTGGCCATGAAGAATGTCATCGCCGAGCAGGACGAGGTCAACACACTGATCTTTGACGAGGTTGACACCGGCGTTTCCGGCCGTGCTGCCCAGAAGGTGGCTGAAAAGCTTAAGAGTGTTGCCCGAAACAAGCAGGTTCTCTGCGTTACCCATCTTCCTCAGATTGCAGCCATGGGCGATACCCATCTGCTGATTGCCAAGGGAGAACGTGATGGACGAACCTTCACCACTGTGACGCCCTTGGACATTGAGGGAAGAAAACGAGAGCTGGCGAGAATCATCGGCGGTGCCAACATCACCGCAACTACTCTGAAGAGCGCAGAAGAAATGCTCTGTCTGTAAATTGACATATTACCCCCTTTCTGGTATAATGAAAGTACCGAAAGGGGGATTTTCATGAACGGTGATACAATATTCGGGATGATTATCATGACTTTCTGCAGTCTTCTGTGCGCCATTATTTTTTATGGTATCGGAGTCTGGGCACGGAAGCGGAAAGATCCCATGCATTTCTACTCAGGCGTAGCAGTAGACCCCAAAATCATATCCGATATTCCTGCCTACAACCGGGAAAACGCACGGATGTGGAAAGCTTTTTCCGTTCCTTTCTGGCTTTGCGCTTTGTGTTCCATCCTGACTTTCTGGGATAGACGGTTCTCCACGGTGAGCATTGCGCTGTTGGTTGTAGGCTGCACAGTCGGCAGCGGCTGGCTGATTGCCAAATACCACCGAATACTGAAAAAATATACCCTTCGATAAAATCCTTGACAAAACTCCGCTTTTTTGTTAGGATAACCCAGTAAACACCGTGATGGGAAGAAGTAAGTGCGATCTTTTCCGCCAGAGAGCTGCCGGTTGGTGCAAGGCAGTGGGAAAAACGCGCTGAAATACCTCCCGGAGTGGCTTTTCTGAACATCGCAGTAGGAAAAGACGGGGTCGCCCGAAACAGCGAGAGGTGTTGTCTGACACCGTGAGGTCTTTGCCGAGAGGTAAAGATGAACCAGAGGTGGTACCGCGTAATTTTCACGCCCTCTGTCCGTAACAGGACAGAGGGCGTTTTTTCGTTGATTGGAAGTGATAATATGATCGAAAAACCCATGGATGTGCTTACATTTTTCCCGGTGCGCAAATCCGGAAAGCAGAAACAGGCCTTCCGGGATGAGATTCAGTCCTATGCCGCATCCCTCGGCTATGAAACAACCATCGAAAAGGGAAGTTTTGGCAGCAAAAACATCATCATCGGCAATCCGGATTCCGCAGAGTATCTGATTACCGCTCACTATGATACACCTGCCGGACTTCCGTTTCCGAATCTCATTACCCCCTGCAATTTTGTTCCCTTCCTTGGATATCAGCTGTTTGTGACGGCGATGATTTTTATCTTTGTATTTGTCATCGGTTTTTCTGCCGCATTTTTGCTGAGTAATAACGAAGCAGTGATTTTCCTGATTGCTTATGCCTCCATCTGGTTTGTACTGGCCATGATGATGGTAGGTCCGGCCAATAAAAACAACGCCAATGACAATACTTCCGGTGTTGTGACTGTTCTGGAAACAGCTGCATCCATGCCGGAGGAATACCGCGGCAAGGTATGTTTTGTGCTGTTCGACCTGGAAGAAGCCGGACTGATTGGATCTTCCTCCTATCGGAAAAAGCATAAAAAGCAGTCGGACCGTCAGGTGATTCTGAATCTGGACTGCGTGGGTGAGGGCAGTGAAATCCTGCTGTTCCCAACCAGGGGAATGAAAAAAGACAAGGAAAAAATGGGTAGACTTTCCCGCATCTGTGGTCCTGCGGATCAGAGGAATGTATCCGTCCGGACCAGGGGATTTGCCTATTATCCCTCGGACCAGGCCCAATTTCCCTGTGGTGTTGGAATCTGCGCTCTGAAGAAAAGTATGTTCGGACTGTATCTCGGAAGAATTCATACCAAGCGGGATACCATTCTGGACGAAGAAAATGTAAGTATTCTGCGTAACTGCCTGATCAGACTGGTGGCAGACGCAGCCGAATAAGAAAGGATAAGACACATGAAAGTTTATGACGAGCTGGTAGCCCGCGGCCTCATCGCCCAGGTTACCAATGAAGAAGAAATCCGCGAGATGATCGACAACGGCAAGGCCACCTTCTACATTGGCTTTGACCCCACTGCCGACTCTCTGCATGTCGGCCATTTCATGGCCCTGTGCCTGATGAAGCGCCTGCAGATGGCAGGCAACAAGCCTATCGCCCTGATCGGCGGCGGCACTGCCATGATCGGCGACCCCTCCGGCCGTACCGACATGCGTTCCATGATGACCCAGGAGACCATCCAGCACAACTGCGATTGCTTCAAGAAGCAGATGGAGCGCTTCATCGAGTTTGGTGAAGGCAAGGCTCAGATGGTCAACAACGCCGAGTGGCTGCTGAAGCTGAACTACGTTGATTTCATCCGTGAAATCGGCGGCTGCTTCTCCGTCAACAATATGCTCCGTGCCGAGTGCTTTAAGCAGCGCATGGAGAAGGGCCTGAGCTTCCTGGAGTTCAACTACATGCCCATGCAGTCCTACGACTTCTACTACCTGTTCCAGCACTACGGCTGCAACATGCAGTTCGGCGGCAACGACCAGTGGTCCAACATGTTGGGCGGCACTGAGCTGATTCGCCGCAAGCTGGGCAAGGATGCCCATGCCATGACCATCACGCTGCTGCTGAACTCCGAGGGCAAGAAGATGGGCAAGACCGCCAAGGGCGCTGTCTGGCTGGATCCCAACAAGACCTCTCCCTACGATTTCTACCAGTACTGGCGCAATGTCGAGGATGCCGATGTCATGAAGTGCATCCGCATGCTGACCTTCCTGCCTCTGGAGCAGATCAACGAGATGGACACCTGGAAGGATGCCAAGATCAACGAGGCCAAGGAAATCCTTGCCTACGAGCTGACCAAGCTGGTTCACGGCGAGGAAGAGGCTGACAAGGCTCAGGCTGCAGCCAAGGCTCTGTTCGTTGGCTGCGGCGACGATGCCAACATGCCCACCACTGAAGTTTCCGCAGACAAGCTGTTGGACGGCAAGATCGGCTTCCTGAACCTGATGGTCGCCTGTGGTCTGGCTCCCTCCAACAAGCAGGCCCGTCAGCTGGTACAGCAGGGCGGTATCCTGGTCAACGACGAGAAGATGACCGATGCAACCTTCGCAGTCACCGAAGAAATGCTTCGTGAAGGTGTGAAGATCCGCAAGGGTAAAAAGGTCTTCCACAAGGCCATTCTGGCTTAATCAAAAAGAAAAAAGCGACCCCGTCTGGGGTCGCTTTTCTTTATTTCAGGGATTTTCTGAACTCCTCCATATCCACCACCTGACCTGTCAATCGTGATTGTTCGATAGCGCAGGCCATCAAATGGCTTTCGACGGAGCGGGAAATGGAACTGCGGGTTTCCGCTGCGGTTTCACTGATGGATGTGGCAAAATCCTTCATGATGCCCGCATCGCCGCCTCCATGACCGCTGGCATTGGTACGGATATTGATGATGCGGTCAAAGAAAGTCTCCGCTTGGCTGGATACATGGCGCTTCACAATGATCTGTCGCTGGCCGTCATCGGCGATGATCTCGCCGTCCTCGCACATGATGTGAATATTCCGGTGGCAGGCGCTTGTCTGAGCGGTGAGGGAGAAGGTAGCTGTGATGCCATCTTCAAATTCCATGATGATACTCATGTGATCGCAGACATTGTTGTCGCAGCGGTAGACGCAGCGGCCGTAGGGTCCGGTTTTGATGGCTTCCATCAGCGCTTCCTCGGTCTGCTCCAGGCAAACAACCTCCGTGGGCCAGCTGCCGAGAGTAGGCTGATAGCATTTCCATGCGTTGAAACGGCAGGTTTCGGCCACAGGGCAGTTCGAGCAACGGTCAGCAGAACATTCCGGCGCATTGGATTCCTTGAAATAGGAAAGGCTTCCAAAAGCTGCAACTTTCCGGCATCGCTTTCCTGTGAGCCACAGAAGAATATCCAGATCATGGCAGCTTTTCTGCATGATGATAGGACTCGAAAGGGTGTCATTGCGCCAGTTGCCCCGGACAAAGGAATGGGCCATATGAAAATTGCCGATGTTTTCCGAATGTTTGATGGCAACCACTTTGCCCAGTTCACCGGAATCGATGATATCCTTCAGGGTACCGAAGAAATTGGTATACCGAAGCACATGGCAAACGGTGATTTTCCGTCCCAACGCGTTGGCTTTCTCCTCGATTTTCAGACATTCCCTTGCACTGGGGGAGATAGGTTTTTCCAGCAGAATATCATAGCCGCAGTCCAGCGCCGCCATCACATGGCCATAATGATCCCGGTCCATGGTAGCGATGATGGCAGCATCGGCGATCTTGCCCAGTGCCAGCAGGTCCTTGCCGTCAGAAAAGCGCATATCTTCCGGCACATGCAGCTTATCGCCCGCATCTTTCAGCCGGTCAGGGCGCAGTTCTGCCACAGCGGCAATTTCAATGCCGTGATTGACTGCCCACTGACCGTAGGTCATGCCCCGGTTGCCTGCGCCGATGAGGATGTATTTCATTGGGATCCCCTCCGTTTTCTTTTCAGTGTATCACAGAATCAAGCAATCATCAACTGCGAAAGTAAGCATGCAGGATTCGTTCCAGCTTACTGTGATTTTCTCTTGTCAGGGATGTCAGAGGAAGACGGCAGTCGCCGCAGTCATAGCCAATGAGCTGCATGGCGGCTTTCACCGGAATGGGATTGACCTCGCAGAAAAGCATCTCCACCAGCGGCTGCAATTCAATTTGCAGGGCAGCAGCGGTGTCAAAATCCCCGTCGAGGGCGGCTTTTGCAAGCGCCTGAGTCTGAACCGGCAGCACATTGGAAAGAACAGAGATGACACCTTTCCCGCCCAAGGACATAACAGGGCAAATTTCG
This sequence comes from Oscillospiraceae bacterium, assembly GCA_017516785.1. Next base: position 115,062 of record JAFXAV010000028.1, on the reverse strand, counting down.
TCGTCATTTCCGGACCAGACCGGCAGATCATTTCCACATTCCATGATGATTTTTGTAATTTTGGTGATATCGGAGGATGCTTCCTTGACTCCTGCGATATTTGGGATCCTGCTGAGCCGTTTGTAAACGGATACCGGAATATCCACTCCGGTACGGGAGGGGACATTGTAGATGATGACAGGCAATGTGACAGACTGTGCAACGGCTAAGTAATGGGCAAATAGACCGTCGGGGTTTGCCTTGTTGTAATATGGACTTACCACCAGAATGGCATCCACACCCACTGCTTCCGTTGCCATGCTCAGTTCCACCGCGTGTCGTGTACAGTTAGAACCGGTACCTGCAATGATTTTGCAGCGGTCGCCTGTATATGCTTTTGCTCTTCGGAACAGTTCCAATTTTTCGCTGTCTGTCAGGGTAGGGGACTCGCCAGTGGTGCCGCAGATGACCACGGCTTCGATTCCCGCATCCAGCTGCCGCTGCAGAAGCTGCTCCAGCATGGGGTAATTGACCTGCCCATCGAGAAAGGGAGTCACAAGGGCAGTACATGCGCCTGTAAACAAAACATTTTTCATAAGCTGATACCTCCGACCCAATCTATGCAGGAAAGAATCATTTTGTCTGTTGCAAATTTCAGCAAAATGGTCTATACTAGATAAATTAAATAAAATGGAGGAATATGTCATGAAAACTCATGATTTTTGGTATGATCTTCCGGAAGAACTCATCGCTCAGACTCCTCTGGAGCAGCGGGATGCCTCCCGACTGCTGCATCTGGACAGGGTGTCCGGTGAGATTGAACATAAACATTTTTACGATATCATCGACTATCTGAACCCCGGCGACTGCCTGGTGATGAATGACTCCCGCGTTCTGCCTGCCCGTCTTCTGGGTCACCGTCCCACCGGAGGCGCCGTGGAAGTGCTGCTTCTCCGGGACCTAGGTGACAAGAAATGGGAATGTCTCTGCAAGCCCGGACGGAAGATGCAGGTAGGCAACGAAGTGATCTTCGGCGACGGCGAGCTGACTGCCACTGTGGTGGAGGTGCAGGAAACCGGTAACCGTGTGGTGGAGTTCCACTATGAGGGTATTTTCCTGGAGGTTCTGGAGCGGCTGGGCAAGATGCCTCTGCCTCCTTACATCAAGGAAGAGCTTCACAATCAGGAGCGCTATCAGACGGTTTATTCCAGAGAAGTGGGCTCCGCGGCTGCTCCCACTGCAGGTCTGCACTGGACCAATGAACTGCTGGATAAGGCCCGTACCAAGGGCGTCAAGACCGCTTTTGTCACGCTGCATGTAGGACTTGGCACCTTCCGCCCTGTCAAGGCAGAGGAGATCACAGACCATCATATGCACGCAGAACTATGCATGCTCACTCAGGAAACTGCCGATATTCTAAATGAGACCAAGGGCAATGGCGGCCGCGTCATCTGTGTTGGCACCACTTCCTGCCGAACTCTGGAATCCCTCGTTAACGAAGACGGCACCTTCGAAGCTAAGTCCAAGTGGACTGAGATATTCATTTATCCCGGCTATAGCTTCAAGGCTATGGACGGTCTGATCACCAATTTCCATCTGCCCGAAAGCACTCTGGTGATGTTGGTTTCCGCCTTTGCGGGCCGTGACCATGTACTGGCTGCTTACGAAGAAGCTGTCCGGGAGCGCTATCGATTCTTCAGCTTCGGCGATGCGATGTTCATAGGTTAAAGGATGCCAAAATCGGGGCAAAAGGCGAAAAAAGCCTTGCAAATCAAGGGTTTTTGCCCCTCCACCCCTTTGGAGCCGATACCGCAGAGTGTCAGTTTTGGGGAATCTGTAACACACTCATTACCCGTAGTGTATAAAAACGCACAAAATTTGTATGCAGGTTCAAGTGCATATCGCCGCATAAAAGCCCAGAGCCGTTTGGCCCTGGGCTTTGTTTATGCTTTGTAGAAGAATCTGTGTGCCATGCCGTTCTTGAAGACGATGGCGGTGACCTTGCCATCCGACACATGGATCTCGTCGATGACGCTCTTGATGAACGACCGGGGGATGCTTGGATCTATCTGGCGGATGTACTTCTCGTAGTCCACATACCGTTCGTCCAGTAGCTTCTGCACCATGATGAAGTAGCTTGCCTTTTCGATGAACTCGTCATCAGCCAGGGGGCCTGCATCGTCCTCGCTGTCCTTGAGATCGTTCAGCTTCTGATCGACCTCTGCAAGGGCGGTGAGGATACGCTGCCGCTCGACAAGGTAGTCCTTCTCGGTCAGATCTCCGTCACCGTAGAGGTAGAGCGACTTCAGGCGGTTCATCGCCGTTTCGTGCTTGCCCTTCTGGGAGAGGAGGGCGTCCCGCTCGTTGACCGACTCGGCTGTCTTACTGAAGACCCCGGCGGGGCGATACTCCAGACCGGACACGCCAGTTGCCAGAAGGTCGTAGATCTGCTTCAGCCCTTCATCGTCGATGGACTCAACCTGGGCGAAGGGATCTCCCCGGAGGAGCATCCTCTGCAAGCTGTCATGAGTGGTTCGCTTGGTGAAGCGACCTTTGGCCCGGATGATGTTGGCGACATAGTTGAAAACGAAAGGACCCAGGACGATGTCGGAGATGTACTTGTTCTGACACTCCGCATTGTTGTGCCGCCGCTTGTTACAGCCGTAGATAGAGGGTCTCCAGCCATCGGCTCTGACCCGGTCGAGGGTAGCACTCATGTTGGAGCCGCAGCTTCCGCAGCGGACAAGGCCAGCGAAGATATGGATGTTCTTCTTGACATAGCTTGTACCCTCGGCGACTCCGCCCCGGCGGTTCCGCTTCAGGAGGAAGTCGATACGGTTGAACAGGATCTCGTCGACGATGGGAGGATGGTGCTCCTCGAAGATGACCCACTCGGACTCGTCCCGGGGTTCGTAGCCATCGCCGCCTTGCTTGGTGACATTGTATCTGTACTGACCGATGTAGAACGGGTTCTTCAGGATCTTGCTGATGGTGGTCGGCGTCCATTCATTACCGGAGCGGTTGAGGATGCCGTGCTCGTTCAGATAGCGGCAGACATAGATCAGGGATTGCTCCCGCTCGTACAGTTCGTAGATCCGTCTGACCACCTTGGACTCCTGAGGATCAGGCTCGAACTCTTTGGTCTGCTTGTCATACTTGTAGCCGAAAGGGATGCGTCCGCCGTTCCATTGACCGTTGGTGGCTCTGGACAGCATGACAGAGGTGACACGCTCGGATGTGATGTTACGCTCCAGCTCCGCAAAGACCAGGATGATCTTCAGCATGGCTTCACCGATAGCACTGGAGGTGTCGAACTTCTCGTTCTTGGAAACGAAGTCTACGCCCAGCCGCTTCAGCTCAGCATACATATTGGCGAAGTCGAGCAGGTTTCTGCTGATGCGGTCGATCTTCCAGACCAGCAGGTGGGAGAACTCTCCGGTACGGAGCCTGCCCATCATCTCCTGGTATTTGGGGCGGTCGGTGTTCTTCGCCGAATAGCCGGCATCCTCGAACACCTCGAAATCCTGGATACCGAGGAGCATCTGGGCATAGGCGATCAATTCACGTCGTTGAACCTGAAGGGAGTCCTTGTCGACCTGCCAGTGGGTAGATACTCGAATGTATATGGCGACTTTGAGTGCCCGAAGTTTGTCAAGTACGCTCAAATGAATTGCCTCCTTGCAAAGATCAGGAAAGTCCGTGGACATTCCAGAGGAAGTTCCAGGGAAAATCCTGCTATAACCGTAACCGTCACCGTAACCGTTACCGTTACCATATCAAACCGTATAATTTATGGGGGTATCGCTGATGCGACACCCCCTGTTTGTTTTAGGCCAGGAAGGGAAGTCCGTTCCGGTCGTCCACGCAGGCGAAGTACAGGCGGGAGTCTGCATATTCTCCACAGGTGAAAGCAGCCTTCCGGGACTGAGTATCGGAAGTGGAAACGATGACGAGGTGTTTCTCTGTCTTCAGTCCTCTGTCCAGCTTGATGGACAGCAGACCCTCGTCGGCAAAGGTGAGGTAGCCAGCGCGAGCCATGAGATCTATGACTCTGAACGCCTGACCCTCAGTACGGTAGTAGTGGTCTGCGGCGATCTCGTTGAGATACGACCAGTCCCAGGAGCGGAGCAAGTCGGAATAGGTGGTCATGCGATCCAGAAAGTCGTGATCGGACTCGGTGGGCTGAGGATCTCGTTCTACGATGGCAATTCGCCCGGATGGTGATACGCACAGGCATCCGATGGTGTCTGTTTCATTGGGACCGATCTTGATGTTCTGACCGATCATGATAAGGGGATAGTAGGCTTTGTTGCCCTCGTACAACATAGTAGGTCACTCCTTGACTTTTTTGTATTTGTTCAGGACTGCCTGCACCACTCTGCGGTCGTCGGGATCTGCAAGAGAGTAGAGGTAGGCTACATCCTGAATTTCCTGGGGGAGAACTTCGTAGCGGTCACCGTTGATGCCGAGCATCCAGTCGATAGACACGCCGAAGAATTCGGACAGCTTGACCACATAGGGGAGATCAGGAGTCCGGTTGCCGCTCAGATAGCGGGACAGGGTAGCAGTCGTGATGTTGACAGCGTCAGCCAGAGCCTTGTTGTTCAGGCCACGGCTTTCCATCAACTGTTTCAGCCGAGATTGAAAGATAGAATAGTCCATGAGTTTGCTCCTTTACCGTGATGTTTATTTGGCGATACCATTGTATAACTTTCCGGTCGATTTCGCAACTGAAATTACCGACAAAGTGAAAAAAATTACCGATACCGACCATTTTTATCTTGACAATTACCAATCGGTAATATAAGATATATACGACGGTAATAAACTACCCAAGATCGAGGAGGTGAACTCAATGAAACCACGCGAAATCAAAGGAGCCCGAGCAAGGCTTGGATATACGCAGCAGTTTATGGCGGACCAGCTTGAGATGAATTACCACTCCTACCGGAAGAAAGAGAGTGGCGAAGTTCGGTTCACCGATGACGAAAAAATCCGGGTCGCTCGTATGCTGGAATTGACCCCTGTGCAGATGAACGATTATCTTTTTGACGGTAAATTACCAATCGGTAACAACGGTCATGTTTCGTGGTAATTTTGCTTGTTTTACTTTGCGATTACCAATCGGTTCCGTTCCGTATCGTCTGTGGTAATTGTAATCGAAAACTGGAGGAATGAAAATGGGACGAGATGCTACGAAAGCGGCAGGTAATGTATGGTACGAAGCCAGAATGAAAGCCGCAAAATACAACAGCAAGCTATATAGCAGAGAGGGTGCGGCTGAGTGCCTGGGGATGTCCCCGTCCTCCGTTGCAGACGCTGAACTCGGGTTGACCAAGTTCATGCCGGTGGACAAGGCCGTCCTGATGGCAGATTGCTACAATGCACCGCATCTGCTGAACCACTACTGCATGAATGAGTGCCCCATCGGTTGTCGAAAGCCCATTTCCGACGAGGATCTGGACATCGACCGGGTGACAGTCAGGCTTCTGAAAAGCCTCCGAGTCAGCCAACTGGAAGAGATCAAGGACACACTCCTCGACATCGCAGAAGATGGCGTCATCACCGACGATGAAAAGCCTGAACTGAAAGAGGTCATGGAGTACCTGGATCAGCTTGCCAAGGTGCTGACGGAGATGCAAACGATCAGTCAACGAGTGCTGAAAGGGAGATAGGATATGAGTAAACGATCCGAACTCGCAGAGATTCTGAAAAGCGAATACGGAATCGGCTCTGTGGCTGAACTTGAGAAAGCCATTGAGCGGCTGGGCTCGGTCGACATCTCTCTGTTCTGCACTGAAATAAAGAAGACAAGGAGAAAAAGAAATGAGATGGAGAAGAGTTGCCTGCCGGAGAAAATTTTACGGAGTTCTGAGATGGTTCTCCATAGTCCTGCTGATCGCCGTGATGTTTGCATCCCTGCCCTTGCCGGTGGGATCGGAAGCCAAGGGTGAGCTGAACATCGTCGAGACCGTTGCTCCCACGCTGGCTGAAAGCACCGAACCTGATCCCGGATCTATTGGTCTGGTACCCCTGCTTCACACGACTACATATCAGCCTGAGAAGGAACAGCCCACCGAACCCCAGGATGAAGCGGAGCCCAAAAAGGTCGAGTATATGCCGCTGTACACAGAACCGGATGCAATCGCCCTTGCTCAGATGGGATGGGGCGAAGCCCTCGTAACCCAGTCTGATACGGAGATCGCCGCAACAATGTGGTGTGCCCTGAACCGATACGACTGCGGAGATCCCTACTACCGTAACTGCAAGTCTATCGAAGCCATCGTCAAGCAGAGCGGTGCCTTTGATGGCTACTCAGCCAGTAACCCCGTCGATGAACATCTTCTCTGGCTTGCCTACGATGTTCTGGAAAGATGGAATGCAGAACAGTATGGCGAGACTGAGGTTGGCAGAGTTCTCCCCGGGGAGTATCTATACTTTCACGGAGATGGACGGCACAACTATTTCAGAATTGAATTTAAGAACGATGGTCAGTATTACGACTGGAGCCTCGGCACACCTTATGAATCTTGAGGAGGGGAGAACATGACACGAAAAATCGTCGATGCCGTTGAAGACGCAGAAAAGAAGTTGGGTACCCGTATTCCCGAAGGTGTCTGGCTGGAAGTCCTCAAGGATTCCTATCGGAAACTTGACCAGATTCATAGGCCGGTGGAGTACCTCCCGGTGTTGTTCCGGAACGAGCTGGCCGACTACTACTCTCGTCTTGATATCAATCTGAAAGGAGTTGCGAACCATGTGCAGCGAATGCTTGCAATCCCCATGTCATCCTCGGTGTCCTAACGCACCTGATCCCGAGCGGGTGGAAACTTGCTACAGGTGTGGGGATGGTATCTTTCCGGGTGACGAGTATGCCAAGATCGACGGAGTCTGTTACTGCGAAAGCTGTATCGACGATATGCCGTACTGTGTTCTGATCCCGCTCTTGGGCGGCGAGTGGAACACAGCCAGAGAAGAGGACCATGAAGATGGATCTGACTGGTAAGGTTCTGGAATTCCCAACGCTCCCTGAGCTTACCTTTGACGATGACCGACACATCTACCGTCTGGATGGCATCGAGATCCCGAGTGTGTCAAAGGTCATGGAGCCGCTGAAAGATGCAAATTACGCAGGTATCAGCGAGAAGACCCTGAGGAGAGCCGCCGACAAAGGAACTTCCGTCCACGATTCCATCGAGAACTTCGTCAAGTTTGGCATTGAAGATGTCGAACCGGAGCACCGGGCGTACTTCGATGCGTTCCTCCAATGGTGGATCGAGACCCAGCCCATCGTGGTTGGCTCTGAGATCCGCATCTACCACAAGCTGCTCCGCTACGGCGGAACGATTGACTTGCTCTGCTACATCGACGGCAAGTTGACCCTGATCGATGTCAAGACCACCTACACCGTCAGCGATATGTCCTGCGGTGTACAGCTCGAAGCCTATGCCAAGGCTTTGGAAAGCCACGGTATCAAGGTCGATCAGAAGATGATCCTCCATCTGAAGCGAGATGGAAAGTTCAAGCCGATCTCCTACCCGGCGAATGACAGACAGCGGTGGAGAGTGTTCGGATCTTTGAAGTGTGTGTATGACTACATCAAGTCTTACGATAAATAAACGAAAGGAAGTGTCAGTATGAACGAAGCAACCGCTACCAATGGTAGCAACGCCCTTGTCCTTGACACCGCAGAGCGGTCGTTGGGGCGGGAGGTCAGTCTGGTCGAACAGAACGCCAGTAGCGTGATTGTCCACGACAATGCCAGCTACGAGCAGGCTGCTCAGATCACCAAGAGCCTGAAACAGATGCAGAAGAAGGTCAAGGACTACTGGGAGCCCCTCCGGGTGTCCGCCAAGAAGACCTACGACGATGTTCTGGGCAAAAAGAAGAAGATGCTCGATCCCCTGGAGCAGGCGGAGAAAATCCTGAAGGGCAAGATGGCAACCTATATGGCCCGGCAGGAGCGGGAACGCCGGGAGCGGGAGGAAGCAGCTCGTCGGGCGGCTCAGGCCGAAACCGACCGCAAGTTGGCAGAAGCCGCCGCTCTGGAACAGCAGGGCGATGCAATGGGTGCCGAGATGGCTATGGCTGAAGCCGAGGTCTACGACGATGCCTCTGTTGGTATCACCGTGGCAAGCAAGGCTCCCAAGGTCGAAGGTGTCTCCACCAGTAAAGTCTGGAAGATTACCAGCATCGACCCCAGTAAGGTTCCTGTCGAGATCGCCGGCATGGTGATCCGCCCGGTCGATGAAAAGGTCGTCCTGAACCTGATTAAGGCCACCAAGGGTCAGATCAAGATCCCCGGCATTGAGTTCGCACAGGACATCTCTGTCAGCATCCGGGCTTAACCCGGCAGTTAATAGGAGGTTACGATATGGCATCTACCGCATTGAGCAAGGCTGAACAGAACGCCCTGTGTGTCAGCTACGATGTGCTCGGTACTCGGGTTGAACTGGATCTTCAGTTCGTAAAGAGATACCTCGTACGGGGCAACCCTGAAAAGATCTCCGATCAGGAGATCGTGTTCTTTATGAACACCTGTAAGATGCAGAAGCTGAACCCTCTGGCATCCGGTGAGGTCTACTGCATCAAGTTCGGCAACGAACCCGCACAGATGGTGGTTGGCAAGGGTGCTTACCTCCGTCGTGCATTTGAGCATCCCGACTACCTGTACAAGGAGGAGGGCATCACCGTCGTCCGGGGCAATGAGGTCATTCAGAAAGAGGGCTGTTGCATCTACCCCGGCGAAACCCTGATCGGTGGCTGGTGTCGTGTGTACTTCATGCGGAACGGCAAGGAACGCACTGCATACAAGGAAGTCGCCCTGAGTGAGTATGACAAGGGACAGGCCAACTGGAAGACCAAGCCGGCAACCATGATCGTCAAGGTCGCCACCAGCCAGTGTGTCAGAGAAGCGTTCCCCAAGGACTACGAGGGCATCTACTCCGAAGAGGAGATGATGGCATCCGGTGCCATCCCTGTTGTGGATGGCGAAATCGTGGATATGCCTACCCAGGAAGATCCCCCTGCATCCAAGGAGCAGCGTCAGGCGCTGTTTGCCATGGCTCAGCAGCACTTCGGTCAAAATGCCAATGGCGTCCTGAAAGCTGTTCTGGCTGAGTTCGGTCGTGAGACCACCACCGGAATGTCCATGTCCATCTACAACAAGGTGCTTGCTCGCCTGATGGAGATTGCGGAGGACACCAGGGCTGCTGAAGCCGAAGCAGCAAGCGAAGCTCCTGCCGAATAAGGCGGAACCCCAAACACGGCGGGTAACCGCCAGAAGATAGGCAGGTGATGAAATGGCATGGATAAGTGTACATCAGAGCATTGTCGGTCCAAAGCTGCGGCAGTTCACTAATCTGCTCGGATGCTCACAGTGGGAAGCCGAGGGTATCCTCGTCTCTCTGTGGCTCTGGGGACTTGACAATGCAGACAAGTTCGGCCTTGTCCCGTATGCCGATAGAACGGACATTGAGATTGCACTATCCGGCTCCTCCAAACGGAGCCGATTAGCTCTCGCTGAAATTGTCGATGCACTCATTGAGAGTGGGTGGATCGACGAAGCGGGAGATGGTATTTACATCCACGACTGGGAGGTCTGGCAGGATCAGTGGTACAAAGCCAAAGAACGAAGGGAGGCCGACATGAACCGGAAACGGAAAAGTCGTGAAAAAGGAAAAGTTCCTCCCGCTCCTGAACCCGAAGATGCCCCGTCTGAGGACAGTCCAACGGACAGTCCTGCGGACATTCCACAGAATGTCACGAAAGAACACGAAGAAAGTGCCCCGCCCACCGATCCTCCGCCTGAAACGCCCGCGAAACCGAAGAGAAAGGTCACGAACTACGGACCTGAATTTGAAGAGTTCTGGAAGGCGTACCCAAGGCAGATTGGCAAGGGTGAGGCGTTTAAGAAGTATCAAGCCAGACGCAATGATGGCTGGTCAGCGGAGGATTTGATGACCGCCGCAAAGAACTACGCTCTTCAGTGTGCCAGACAGCACACTGATAAGAACTATATCAAGCACCCGAAGACTTTCCTGAGCGAGAACACCCCGTTTGTGGACTACTTGCCCAAGAAGCCCACCGCATCCCCGGAAGCCACCGTCCCCGACGGTAGCAACCCGTTCGCAGAATATGGAAAGGGGGTAACCTGATGGAAGATCTGCCGAAGATGATGTTCAACCCATACGACCAGATGAAGGCGATTTGCCAAAGCTGTCTGCGGAAGCAGGTCAGAAAAGCGGTTGACTACATCAACGAGGATGGATTGCTTGTCTGCGGTGTATGCCATCAGCCGATGCAGACCTACATTGAGGTTCCCAACCCGACCCCCGACTGTATGAGCAAGCTGCTGACCACCACCTCCTGCGAGTGTGATCGCAGAGCGGAGAGGGAGAAGGCAGCCCGGAAGCAGGAGATCGATAACCGGGATAAGATCATCCGTCTCAGATCGGTGAGCCTGATCGATGCTAAGTTCAAGGATGTCAGATTTGAAGTCCTGGAGCGAACCAAGTTCAACGAGAAGAACCTCAGGCTCTGCATCCGGTATGCTGAGAAGTTCGCTGAGATGGTGGACAAAAATCAGGGGCTCCTGATGTGGGGCAATGTCGGTACTGGCAAGAGTTACGCCGCCGCTGCCATTGCCAACTACCTCCTGAGCCGGGTCGTTCCGGTCGTGATGGTTTCCTTCGTAGAGATCATCAAGGATATTGAGTCGAAGAAGATGACGCAGGATCAGATCATCTCCCTGGTGAACAGTGCCCAGCTTGTCATCTTCGACGACCTCGGAGCGGAACGGAGTTCCGACTTCGCTCTGGAAAAGGTGTACAGCATCATCGACAGCCGATACCGGAAGAAACTCCCGATGATCGTTACCACGAACCTCACGATGGATCAGATGAAAGATGAAGTCGACATCCGGTACTGCCGCATCTACGACCGCATCTTTGAAACCTGTTACCCGATGCAGTTCTCCGGCCCCAGTTGGCGACGGGTGGAAGCGAACAAGCGGTTCACCGATATGGCATCGCTGCTCGGGGACTGATAGGAGGAGAAATGAGTAACACAGAGATGATTCTTCTGAAGATCGGAAACGAAGCCGACCGGGTGACCGTTGCTTCGATCCTGTACAAGAACGGTTACGAGGTCAAGCCTGTCCGACGGAAGAAGAACGGCAAAAGCTATGAATACTTCGTCGGATGCAGGCCCGTAGACGACGAAGCGAAGGGAGGTACACCGGATGAAGGTTAAGTTCATCGTTCCCGGAGATCCGAAGGGCAAAGGGCGGCATCGCACCACCGAGAGCGGCCACACCTACACCCCGGAGCAGACCACGAACTATGAGAATCTGGTGAAGGTCATGTACTACCAGCATTGCAGAAACTTCAAGTTCGATGACGACGCTCAGTTGGAGGTCCGCATCGTCGCATACTTCCCGATTCCCAAGAGCAAGAGCAAAAAGATGAAGGAAGCCATGAGAACCCACAAGGTCAGACCCATCGTGAAATGTGACTGGGATAACATCGGCAAGATCATCTGTGATGCCCTCAACGGCATTGCCTATCACGACGATAAGCAGGTCGTTGATGCTCAGGTCAGGAAGTTTTACAGTGACCAGCCCAGAGTGGTGGTCACGATCCAGGAAGCCCAGGAGGTGACCGCATGAGCCGAGAACTCGTTTTTGACGGTTTCTGGGAGGGAGCCGCTGAATACTCCTGCGACTGCTGCGGTAAGACCGTCAAGTTTCGCTTTGACAGCGAAGAAAGCGCCAACAATGCCAAAGGGCATCGGCAGGCACTCCGTAAGAAGCGTGGTTGGATCACTACGAAAGTAGATGATCGGTGGCACGATTTCTGCGGAGAGTCCTGCAGAAATAAGTACATCCGTGAAAACACAATATGATTTTGAAAGGAAGGAAATCCAAATGGCAAACAAGAATGACCTGATCCTCAGTCTGAACGAGGATACCTTCTCCAACCTGAAGAAGGACTTTGACTCCATCCTTAACCGAACCATCGGCAACATGGAGATGAAGGGTGCCACCGACGCAACCATCACCCTGAAGCTGACTGTCAGCCTGGACAAGCGGTCCATGACTGTGGGCGACAGCATCCAGGAGTTCAACCGTCCTACCTTCAAGCATGAAGTCAATTCCGTTATGCAGATCAAGGATAAGGCAACTGGTCAGCTCGGCGGTGAGTACGCCATGGTCTGGGACCCCGATGAGGAACGCTTCGTTCTGCGTCAGTTCACCGGCGGTCAGACAAGTATGTTCGACGATGACTATGAAACAGTTGAGGAAGAGCCCTGGGGCCGTTTCACCGATCTGCCCGACGATTCTCGCTCCCTGCCTGCTCCCACCGAGGAGGAAGAAAGAGAGAAGCTGGATGTCAGCACTCCCTTCGGCTGGCTGAGCCAGTTCATCGGAGAGGTGATGTTCGTCACCGAAGCTATGGGCAACTACACCGTCCGCACCAAGGATAACCGTGTGGTCCTGTCCTCTGCGACCAGTGAGGAGAATCCCTTCTACTGCTCCGCTGAGAAGCTGGCTTCCCACGTCGGTCATGATGTCGTGTGCGTTGGATATGGCGATGACGAGATCGTGAGTGTCTCTATCGAATGCGAGGACTGCAACGCAATTCTGTTCGAAATCGACGCTCCTGCAACCGATGGCGAGGAACCTGCGGAGGACACCGCTCAGCCTGACGCCGAAGAGGTGGAGAGCGAAGCCGACATTCTGGACTATGAAGATCCCGAGGAGGAGTAAGCCCCTCCCCGGGTGAGGGAGGGCAACATGAAATCACCCATTGATGTTATTAAGGGTCGGATCGTCGACTACGATCCCAGAACGCAGGAAGTGACCATCAAGGCAGTCTACCCGGACTGGATGGTCATGGTCAGGCGGGAGTATCAGGAGTGCAACATCCAGATGATCGACGGCCGACCCTTATCCGATAAGCAGCGGCGTACCTGCTACAAGCTGATTCGGGAGATCGCAAAGCACACGGGCATGGGTGTCGACCCGACGAAGGAGTGGACGAAGATCAAGTTCCTCGCCGAGGATCTGGAAGAAACGGCTGACAAGATCTTCTCCCTCTCCAACGCCCCGATGTCCCTGGTATGTGCCTACCAAAGGTTTCTTGTCAGGTTCATCCTCGACTGGGAGATCCCGTGTAGCTTCTCTCTGATCGACTTTGTGGATGACATCCACGACTACATCTACGCCTGCCTGACCCACAAGAAGTGCTGTATCTGCGGTCAGCATTGCGACCTGCACCATGTAGACCGAGTGGGCATGGGCGGCGACCGTGAGGAAATGATCCACGAAGGAATGGAAGTCCTCCCGCTCTGTCGTGGACACCATACAGAACTCCACAACATCGGTGACCGGGAGTTCTACGCCGTGTACCATCTGTCGAAGGGTGTCATCCTCGACAAGTTCCTTTGCAAGATCTACGGACTGAAATCCGATAAGGAGGAAATTGAATGTTAAACCACATCACCATCATGGGTCGTCTGACCCGTGATCCTGAACTGCGGAGAACCGGAAGCGGTGTCGCAGTAGCCAGCTTCACCGTCGCAGTCGACCGGGACTACAAAGCCGAGGGACAGGATCGGGAGACCGACTTCATTGACTGCGTAGCTTGGCGCAATACCGGTGAATTTGTCAGCAAGTATTTCCACAAAGGCTCTATGATCGTGGTTTCCGGTCGGCTTCAGATCAGAAGCTGGACCGACAAGGAAGGTAACAAGCGCCGCACTGCTGAAGTCGTGGCAGACAACTGCTATTTCGGAGACAGCAAGAAGAACGACAGCAGCTCCAGCGGCGGTGACTACGGCAGTAATAGCTACGGTGGTGGCGAATACGGTGGTTACTCCGCACCCGGCAGTGACTTCGCTGAACTGGACGACGATGACGCCCAGCTCCCGTTCTGATAGGAGGTAACCATGGAGAAGACGAAAATCGAATGGTGTGATTCTTCATGGAACCCCGTAAGCGGTTGTTACCATACCTGTCCCTACTGCTACGCCAGGGGGACAGCCAACCGCTTCAAGGGGTGCAACGATTCTCCCGACGGCACAGCCCCGGAAAAGGTCGTTGCCCTGAAAGAACGGCTCCAGGTTACCGACAGCAACGGTAAGACTCGCAACGCAGCCTATCCATACGGCTTTACCCCGACACTGCATGAGTATCGCCTGAATGACCCTGCCACCAAGGGCTTTGGCAAGACCATCTTTGTCTGTTCGATGGCTGACCTGTTCGGCGAATGGGTGCCTGAGGAATGGATCGTCAAGGTGTTCGACGCTTGCAAGGCTGCTCCCGGCCACCGCTACCTGTTCCTGACCAAGAACCCGCATCGGTACATGGAACTGGCAGAGAAGGGACTGCTCCCCAAGGGGGATGAATACTGGTACGGCTCCACAATGACTGACCCCTACATGGAAGCCTTCTGGGCTGAGGAGTACCACACCTTCATCAGCATGGAGCCGATCCTGGAGCCCATCGGAAGCGCAGACCCCAACGAACACGGCAAGATCACCGCCGACTACATCGACTGGATCATCCTCGGTGCCGAAACCGGAAACCGGAAGGACAAGGTCGTTCCCGAACGGTCCTGGATCGAGGATGTCGTCCGGGAGTTCCAGGCCAGGGGAAAGCCCGTGTTCATGAAAGACAGCATGATCCCCATTTGGGGCGAAGAGATCCTCACGGAGCTGCCGTGGGAAAAGTAATTGAGAGGAGTATTCTATGACTGAAGATGTGAAGATTTTTGCCAAGACTGTTGAACAGGAAGCCCTCGATCAGATCGAGCGGTTGTCGAAACACCCTGTCAGCGATGGGAGCACAATCAGGATCATGCCTGATGTCCATGCGGGAGCGGGATGCACCATCGGAACCACGATGACGGTGACAGACCGGATCTGCCCGAACCTCGTAGGTGTTGACATCGGCTGCGGTATGCTTGCCGTTCGCCTGGGTGTCAAGAAGATGGACTTCGCCAAGCTGGACAATGTCATCCGGTGGGGCGTTCCTTCCGGGTTCAACATCCACCAGACTGCGGCGGCGTTCTTTTCGTTCGATGACCTGAGATGCCCTACGGCTGACAAGGTGCGGGCGATCAGAAGCCTGGGCACTCTGGGCGGCGGAAATCACTTCATCGAGGTCGACCGGGCGAAGAACGGGGAGCTGTGGCTGGTGATCCACACCGGAAGCCGGCACCTGGGTCTGGAGGTAGCCAACTACTACCAGGATCTCGCTTGGAAGGATATGTCCGAACCCAGCAGCGACGAGATCGCCGCTCTGATTGCCCAGTACAAGGCAGAGGGACGGCAGAAGGAGATCGCAGATGCTCTGGCTGCCCTGAAAGCCAGACGAAAGGACTGCGGCCCCAAGGATCTGGCGTACCTGACTGGACAGCACATGGAGGATTACCTGAACGACATGGGCATTGTCCAGCGGTTCGCCGACAAGAACAGACAGGTCATCGCCGGTATCATCCTGAAGGGGATGGGTCTGGTAGCTACGGAGAGGTTCACGACCATCCACAACTACATTGACCTGGATGCGAAGATCCTCCGCAAGGGTGCCGTATCCGCCAAGGAAGGGGAGAAGCTGATTATCCCCATGAACATGAGGGACGGATCCCTGCTGTGTATCGGCAAGGGTAACCCCGACTGGAACTGCTCGGCTCCCCACGGAGCTGGGCGATTGATGTCCAGGAGGAAAGCTCGGGAGCAGTTCACGCTCGGCGAGTACAAGACGTCCATGGAAGGCATCTACTCCACCTGCATTAGCTTTGATACTCTGGACGAGAGCCCCGGAGCCTACAAGGATATGCAGGAGATCCGGGACTGCATTAGGCCCACCTGCAAGGTTATCGACACTATCAGACCCGTGTACAACTTCAAGGCATCCGATCGAGGTGACTAAGATGGCAAAGGCGAAGAAGAAAAAGTCCGGCAGTTCCAAGAAGACCGGCCCCGTAGTCCCAAAGCGAAGCAACGGGTACATAAAGCGGCGGGATGCCAGAGTGAACGCCTACCGGGAAGCTGAGAAAGACACCACGATACAGTTCATGACCGATATGCTTATGCTCACCCTGAATGACTCCGATGTCATGAAGAAGGATGTATTCGGCAAGAAACGGCTGGCGAGGGTGATCCAGGCGTGGGGAGAGAAGTGGGACAAGTACCACGGAGCCCTGGAGGCTGGGGATGAACGGGACTACTACCAGGAAAAGCTGGACCAGGCCCTGAAGAAAATTATGGGGGATGATCTGGTGGAGTTTCCGGATCGCTACCCTTGGCTATTCGAGTAAGAAGTCTCTTTATGTGTATGCAAGGCGAGGTGAAGGGTACCTGTAATGGAAGAAGATAAGAAGTACGATACCGAAGCAGTAAAAGCTAGGCTCGAAGAATATGTTGCAGCTGAAGAGGATATTGACAGAGAGATCGAACGACTTGAGTATCTGACCTCCAAAATGACCAGCATCAGCTCCCAGGTCATGACCGGGATGCCTAGAGCCACCAGCGCCTCAACCGATAGAATGGCTGATATGCTTGGTAGGAAAGAGGAACTTGAAGAGTCGATTAAGGCATCTGTTGCTAAACAAGCGGAAGAGCGAAAGTCGATCGAAAAGATCATTCGCCACCTTAGTAGCTCCGAAGAAAGGGCTGTTATCAGACTTAGGTATCTGGATAGGACTGACTGGAATGATGTTCTGGAGGTCATGTTTGGGTTAAAGCCGGATTTCGACGATAAATTTGAATCCTACCGAAGAAGAATGTACAGGTCACATGGAACTGCTTTAATTAACATGGCCAAGTACATAAAAGAATCCGGCGAACCGAATACAGCGATTTCTACGACCTGAAGCAATACCCTACATCATTCGGCAAATTTCCAGAGGCTATACAAGCCAATTTCTAAAGCAGCAGGTAAGGAATTCCCTTACCTGCTATTTGCTTGTCTTCGATATTTAGGATTTAGAAAAATATTTTGAAAAATCCCGGAAAACATATTGACATAGGTGGTAGGTAAGTTAAGATAAGATTATAAAAAACAACCTAAATCGAGGAAAACCCGGAGGTTTATGACTCGAAAAGTTTGGAAATGGAGTGAACGAAATGTTGGAAGCAACCATCGGTATCATTTGCTTGGCAGCGTCCACGATCATTTACTTTGGCTGGAAAATAGCAGACCAGATCCAGTACGAATGGTACACCCGTTACCGTAAGGTGAGCGGATCCAGATAAGGAGTAGCCGATATGAAAAACATTCGCAATTACGCAGAGCAGGTAGGCCATCAGGTAGTTGGCAAACTCACCAGACGCCCCGAGTGGGAGTACAAGATGGACAGCTTCGGTGGAGAAAAGAAGCACAGTGGTTGCCGCCACTACTCCGACGAAGGTGGCAACGAGTATATCGTTGGCAAGACCGGCATCGTCATCGTAGATGCCGAAGGCGGCGTGATCTAAGGAGGAAGTCAGATGGCAAAAGTGAAAGCAAGTACCCTGAAACAGGGTGATGTGATCCGGGTTGTCAGATGGAGCAACCTCTGGATGCGGATGGCTCCCACCACCGCAACGGTCATGGACGTGACAGTGTTCGGGAAGAACTTGAGCATCATGGCAAAGGTCAAAGATGGAATGAACGAGTTCGTAAGCGACATCTTTACTGCCGCTGATTTTGAATACGAAAAGATTGCTTGAAAGGAGCCAGAAAGATGAAGAAGTTCAGCATTACCTATCGGATTGGCCGCCAGACCTACACCGTAGAAGCCTTGGGTTTCGAAAAAGCTCAGGCACAGGTAGCGATGGTCATGGACGCCGGCGGCGAGATCATCGTCATCCGGGAACAGGCAAAGATTCTGGAAGTGATCGACTACACCCTGTCCCGGAAGGGTAACCGCCAGTACATCCCGATCTACGACGATGGCGAATTTGTTCCCCGGGGTGGCAACTGGAAGACCCTGAGCGCCTGTAAAGCCCAGATCGAGAAGTTGGGTATGGACTTCGCCGGAGTGATTACGGTGAACCAGAACTACAAGCACTGGGCAGATTTCTTCCCGGTCAAGATTGGAGAGATGCTGGATGAAGTGGATTAAATGGACGCAATGGGAGTCGGGCGGCTGCATCGGTATCGGTCAGATGCCCGGTCGGGAGGTCGAGAAGAATCTTCAGGAGTTCGAGAAGCAGGCAGCCAAGGTTCTGAAGGAAACCGGAGCCGACCATGTGGTCTACGGCATGAAGCTGTATGACGAGGACGGCGAGCTGGAGGAAGTCAAGTTCTACATGGTCCCGATAGACGACGAGAAGTTCCAGAAGGATGTGGCAAGCCTGTCTGGTTGCGTGATCTACGCACTCCACGCCCGGAGGTGATTGAAATGAGTATACTGAATGTCCTGCAATCGAAAGGTTTTGAGCCTGTCGTGTCAGCCATCCGGAAAAAGCTCCCGTTCCTGGCAGAAGGAATCCTGATGGATCTGGAATGTGACTATGATGCACATTGCCTGGAATACACCACAGAGGAAAAGCTGGCGATAAGCAGAGCTATCAACGAGTGCTGGAAACATATTGACCGTCTGAAAGACGAGCAGCCGCTTTTGAAACGGAAGCCCTTCGACGGTAAGCACTCGGTAGCAGAAGGCGATATGCCCGAACCGAATGTTCAGCTCAGTATCTACTGTGCCGAGAACCCCGATAGCGTAGGTGGAGGAGCCGCCGCTCTCGGCGAGGATGGCAAGTGGTACTGGACCTTCGACTACAAGCTGAGTCAGGAGTGCAAGTACCCCGTAACCCACTGGATTTACCTGTAAAGAAATAGAAAGGAAGCTGATTATGAAGTATCTGACCGAGAGAACTGAGATCGCCAAGGCAATGAACTTTGGCAAGTACCCCGTCCTGTACATCGACATGGACGCCAAGAAGTATGAGGGTTCCGACTACTGCCAGGGCTGCCGGGTCCGGGTGCATTGGGACAGCGAGACCGAGCGGTACAAGGATATGTACTCCACCGGAAACCTGTACTACTCCGACGGCAAGTTCGCCATCAGTAACGATGCGACCTGCCTGTCCGCTGACTTCGGCCGCAGCGATGTGATCGGGATGTACCAGCAGGCGAATACGCCCATGATCCACAAGGGCGACACCGTCGTGATGGTCATGGACTTCTCCAAGCAGCGGATGTGCAAGGTGGCTCTGATGAAGATGCCCGACCGGATCGATAAGTTCTGCCAGACTTTGGCTGTACTGAAAGAAATGGAGGAAGATGCAAATGGATAATTTGACGGTAGCTCTGGACTCAGCGTGGGCGAAGATCCAGGCGTATTGCAAGCAGCACTACACCGGGATGTCCATTCAGGATGTTCAGGTCAGATGGAAGCACAACCCGTATAGCTGGCTGGAGTTCGGTGTGACACCTGCCGGCGTTCCGTATTTCGTACATGGTGACCACTTCCTGTCATCCCGGGAAAAGGGTGCTGATTGGTACTACCACCCCAATCACAAGATGGGCTATGAACCTACCAGATATGCCCGGATGAAAGAAATCATCCAGGACTGGCCCACGATCAAGGAGAAACTGGAGAAGGCGTTCGAGGAAGAGAAGCGGATCTTCGCTTTTGAACCCTGAGGAGGTGCTGTATGAAACTGTTCGATATTGACAGGTACGGCGAGCTGATCTGTGATGACTGCATGAAACTGGAAAGGAGACGCAGAAATGGTTAATGAAATGGATTTTTCGTATCTGGTATCCAGAATGAGATCTGCTGCGAAGATCTGCGGAGATGTTCCTTTCGTCGGCACTTTGAAGAACCTGCTTCTGGAAGCTGCTGATGAACTGGAGATCCTGAAAAGGAAAAACGATCAGATTGAGCGTATGTATGCTCAGGATGTGATCTGTGGTGCCTATGTAAGCAAGGAAGCTATCCTGCGACAGATGTCACAGTGGGCTCAGCAATCCCCTGATTGTAGGGTGGATATGAATTCGTTGAACGCATGGGTGAACGGCTACCCCAGAATTTCCAAAGAGGAGGCTCTGCGGCAACTGTATATGACAGGTGGCCGGGAGTTCCGAGTCTGGACTCCGAAAGGAGAAATGAAGGTATGGGCGAAGATGCCCATTGACCACCCTGATGACTACCCTGGTGTCTACATCGACATGACAGGACCGGAGGGCTCCGATCTGCTGTGTTGTGTCGAGTACGACAGCACGGCTGATGGCATCTACGCACGGGTGTATGCGGATGGGGAGGAGACTACCGCAAGCATCCGTTTTGAAGAATATGACTAAGGAGGAAAAGAAAATGGATGTGAACAAGGTGGTAGCGTGGTTGAATACTGCGGCTGACCACATGGAGAACAAGCAGTTCAGAATGGTGATGCGGGAAGCAGCACGGATCTTGAACTCCCAGAAGCTGTCTCTGGATGCTGTGATTAAGGCCAATAGAACGATGGCTGAGAAACTGAACGAGTTCCTGACCGCAGAACAGGAAGGGCGGCTTCTGAAACTGCCCTGTGCCATCGGCACCAAGGTTTACCAGATCAGTTGGTGCGACGAAATGGTAGACGGCGAGCGGTGCCCGTACCAGTGCAACAGCACCCAGAGAGATCATGTATTCAAGACCGACTGCATCAAGTTCTGCGGAATCGACGAGTGCAGGTTCAGCTTACGGATGCTCGACTGGATCGGAGAAACCGTGTTCCTGACCAGGGAGGAAGCCCAGAAGAAGCTGGAGGAGAAAGCTAATGGAAAGACTGACGAAGGTTGATTTTGTAGATGCTCCGGTGACCTACCGGGGCTGCGATCTCGTCGGAGATCTCCGGCTCCTCGGCTATAAGACTATCGCCGTATATGTCGACGAAGTCCTCAAAAAGCTGAGCGAATACGAAGACTCCGGGCTGACCCCGGCTGAGGTTGCGTCCATAGCTCGCCTGAAAGCAGCCGGTAGGTTGATTGAACAGCCTGTGGCGGTAGGAGATATTGTTTGGGAAATCAGAACCAATTACCCCAAAAGTAAGTTTAGCTACAAACGGTACGATTTTGCTATCCATACAAATCCTCGCCGCCTACAACTGGCACCGAACACCTGCTATACTCAGTCAAAGAGATGCACGAAGTCCGACATGAAGTTTATCGGAAGGACTATCTTCCTGACAGAGGAAGAAGCGCTGAATGCCATCAAGGAGGCCCAGAAAAATGCTCGATGTATTGCAACTGAGTAAGCTGATCCAGTATCAGCAGAATATGCCTGCTGGCCCCGAAGCTGATCTGCTCAACCAGCTCCTCTGGGAGTACAGCAAGTACACCGAATGTGGCACCATCGAGGACTGCCAGCAGCGGAAGGAATGGATGTCGATGTCCATTGATGACATCAGAAAGAATTTCTTCCAGACCGTCAAGGGTATGCGGCAGGAGGTCGAGTACATCCGGGAGGATGCTCAGACCCCCGCAAAACGGGGCAGACCAGCGAAGTTCTATCAGGAATTATCCTCCATGGGAGAGGTTCCTGTCGGAGCGACCATCTATGTCATTGAGCATGGATACATTGAAGAAACCGTTGTAACTGGTTTCAAGTTCCAGCATGGCAAGTCCTATCTGATTACGGACTACGGAAACTGGTGGAGAATCGGCGAAAACGCATGGATGACCAGAGCGGAAGCCGAAGCCGCCAAGAAAGAACAGATCAGAAAATGGAAAGAAGGGAGAACCGGAAATGAATCGCCTGACCAAAAGAAGTGAGGTGGACGGCAAGTTTGCTGTCCTCTCTGAAGCTGTGATGAAAGAGAACCTGAACCACCCTTGGCAGATCGTGGATCTGCTGGCTCAGCGGCTCGCTGAGTACGAGGATCTCGGACGAACCCCTGAAGAGCTCCGTGGGATCATGGACTCGTTCTCTGAACTGAAGAAAGAAGCTATGCCCCTGTTGACGCTCCGCATCCAGGGAAAGCTGATGGAAGCCCCGGCGGTAGGGGATTTCCTGTACGAAGCTGACCCCGCACATGGGGTGGTGCTCCACAAGGTCAGGGAACGGCATTGGGTCATCGAAACCGATGCCATCGCAGGCGATGGAGCAGAATGGGCAGACCAGTGGACGGATGTCGACATTGGTGATGCCTTCGACAACGACAAAGACGCAATGAAGAAGCTGGAGGAAATGGCAAAATGAATCTCTACGATTTCAGTCTCGACCCCCAGCAGGAGACCTTTGTCCTCGTTCTGATGGTGTTCCTCCACATCGTCGATGACTACTATCTCCAGAATGTTGGCATCCTGGCGATGATGAAGCAGAGGAGCTGGTGGGAGAAGGAGGCCCCCCAGAAGATGTACCGATATGACTATATGGTCGTCCTGTTCATGCACAGCTTCAGTTGGGCGTTCATGGTCATGCTCCCGGTCGCAGGCTACCTTGGTTGGAATCCTCCCGCCCTGTTCTACATCCTGTTCGCTGTGAATGTTCTGGTACACGGGATCGTAGACCACACCAAGGCGAACCTGCTGAAGATCAACCTGATTGTCGATCAGACAATCCACATGGTTCAGATCGTCGTCACATATCTGATTTTGATTTAGGAGGTTGCAATGGATCGTTTAACCAGAAAGGCTCCCGGAGGTTACGCTCTGGTAGACGGAAAGCAGCTCGGCACCGTCAGAAACAACCGGGAGGTCATCACCCGGCTGGCACAGTATGAAAACTGCGGACTGGACCCCGATCAGGTCATGCGGCTCGTCCTGTTCGCCAAGGAAATGTCCAAGATCTTCGGTGAAAATCAGGAGGTACAAAATGAAGAAACTCAGCATTGATGAATTGATCGAACACTGCAACCGACAGCTCAGACGGCTCCCTTCCGGGATTGACGGATATGCAGAACATGAATCTGTAAGGGCTTACCTTCAGGAACTGCGGCACTTCCGCAGCCTGGGTGTATCCTTCGATAAGCTGCGGGATCTCGTCGAGACCTGCGGTGAGGGCAAACACATCTCTGTGGAAGCACTGGTCGGTGAGACTGTTTGGGTCGTAGAGCACTTCATGACCGTTACCCCCTATCAGATCACGCACATCGACATCTTCGACGAGGGAAACCGGACTTATTACTGCCAGGGACAGGTTGGTCACTACTGCTTCGACGAGGAGGAGTTCGGCGATACGGTCTTCCATACGCCGGAGGAAGCCCTGGCAGCGCTCAAGGAACTGGAGGATTGCACCGAATGATGCGAGTACCTATGAACGTTGAGATCATCGAGATTCCTGAACGGATTACCGAAGCACAGGTCAGGAAGCATAGGAAGAAGCGGATCAATAAGAAGTGGCGTAAGCGGTATGGTGTGAAGCTGGCTGTGGATTTGAACTGCTACCTATATGAGGAGCATGGGAAGATTAAGGTGTTTGCTCCCAAGCGGGTGGCACAGAAACTCAGAGATGACATCGCTCTTGCGGAGATGGGTGTGATCGATGGGATGAAGTTCAGGGTTGCCGGCAAGGACGAACCCGCCAATATTTCTTTTCGGCATCAGGGAGGTTTATGGTGAAACTTCCAAAGCTCTTAATTATCGGGAAGCGACCGCTGAGAGTTATTTGTACAAAAGGGTTCTTCTTTGAGCCGTATGGCAAGAGGGTAGATGAAGGTTCCATCTTTGATCTAACATATAGTCCATTCGCCATCAAGGGTTTCAGGGATACTTTTGTGTTGGTCAGACGGGAGGAAACACATCTTGAGTGGCTATATATATCCAGAGAAGCTGTGGAATCGCATTTTGAATTGCTACCTGAAAAGGAGGAAGTTGATGAAACTGTACATCTGTAAGAAAGGCTTCATGCTCGATCTGGTCGACGACGACGGCGGCTTCACCGAGGAATACATGGAGGTAGATGAAGGAACCCTTTGGGAGAGATCCGAGGATCCCTACCGCTTTGCCGGTGGCCCCGACAGCATAAGGCTTGAAGGCCGTAAGAAGATGCAGGGTAAGTGGATGGAGATAACGGAGGAACACCTGAAGGAATACTTTGAACCCTTGGTGTAAAACGAAGAGCGGCGGCTTCCTACGGGGAGCTGCTGTTTTTTGCCCAGAAAACACCCGAATACAGCGATTTCCACGGCTCTCAGCAATACTTACCTCATTCGGTACTCGGCAATCTGCTCCATTAGCTTCG
The DNA here is from genome assembly GCA_017516785.1 of Oscillospiraceae bacterium. Next base: position 90,928 of record JAFXAV010000028.1, on the reverse strand, counting down.
CCAGAACATACATTTGAAAGGATTCCCGATAAATCTTTTGCTTGTCACTAAATGACACCAAATCGCACTAAATGTCATTGAGAATCACCATATTCGTGTAGTATCTTGTATAACAGAAATTAGGATGACCGTTGGGGGACGGACATCCAAAGGCGTCGCTGAGAAGCGGCGCTTTTTTCACACATGAAATGGAGGTACACACCATGGCAAAGCACATTGAGGTGGTCGAACGCAGGGTAGGCGATCTGAAACTGGACTTCGGCAACCCTCGCAAGATCAAAAAACAAAAGAGGGAAGATCTGGAACAGTCCCTGGAGGACCATGGTGACTTTGGCATCATCGTCATCAATGAAAAGGATCAGGTCCTCGGCGGCAATCAGCGAGTCACCATCTTCCAGAAAAGAGATCCTGACATGATTGTCACCTGCAAGCGCCTGGTTGGCTACACCGTAGCCGAGCAAAAGTACGTCAATATCAAGCTGAATAGTCATGCAGGTGAGTGGGATCTCGAAGAGCTGGGTGACTGGACCGCAGACCTAATGGGCAGCTTCAAGTTGGATCTGGAAAAGCCCATGAAACCTCTGGAGGAGCGGAGCATTAAGGAAATGGAGCCGATCCACTATGAGCAGTACGACTATGTGCTGATTGCCTGCCGTAATGAGCTGGACTACAACGACCTCGTCCGCAAGCTGGGCATCGAAGGCGGCACCGTTAAAGTAGCTAAGACCCGGCGGATCAAGGGTAGAGCCATCTGGTACGATCAGATGAAGTCCCAGATCCTGAGTGCGGAGGATGTTGCCGCTATGCAGGCTGGTCGGGAAGGGGAGGACGAAGATGAAGAAGAATAACTCCATCAAATTTGCTTCTCCTGACCTGAGCCGCAAGGAGCTGAAAGCAATCCAGAATGTGCTGAACAGCGGCTGGCTCACCAATGGCCCGGTCGTCCGGGACTTCGAGAAGCGGATTGCTTCCATGAGCGGCTGCTCTAGAGCGGTTGCCTATGATAGCTGTACCGCAGCAATGGAGATGACCCTCCGTGCCCTGGGCATCGGCCCCGGCGATGAAGTCATCACCACTCCCTATACCTACTCCGCAACGGCGGAGGTCATCAGAAACACCGGAGCCAAGATCGTCTTTGTAGATCTGGCTCCGAATTCTTTTGAGATGGACTACGAGCTGGTCGGAAAGGCCATCACCGAGAAGACCAAGGCTGTGATCCCGGTCGACATCGGTGGCAAGATCTGTGACTACTACACGCTCAGATATGAAGTGGAGAGCAAAGCGGATCTGTTCAAGCCTGCGAATGAGATCCAGACCGCCATGAACCGTGTTGCAATCGTTGCTGATGCGGCACACAGCTTCGGTGCTGAATGGAATGATTACCCGTCTGGTGTTTACGCAGACTTCACCTGCTTCAGCTTCCATGTCCTGAAATGTATCACTACTGGTGGCGAGGGCGGTGCGGTTGTCTGGAACGACATCGCCGGCATCGACAACGATAAGCTGGAGACCGTTCTGCGGCTCTTGGGCGATCACGGCCAGACCTCACGGGATAAGTCGACCGGGTGGGAGTACGACATCGCTCTGTTCGGTTACAACCACATTATGACGAACATTGATGCCGCCATGGGCATGGTTCAGCTCGACCGCTTTGAGGAGATCTACGACAAGCGAGTGGAAGTGACTCTGAGATATGACAAGCTGTTCTCCGGCCTGTCCTGTGCCGAGCCGATGATCCAGCACTTCGGTTCTTCCTACACCAGTGCGATGCACCTGTACCCGATCAAGCTGAACCCTCCTGCATACCTCCTGGAGCAGGAGAAGGGGCGTGAGTTCTGGCGGAACATGATGTACCGTCAGCTTCGGAAGGCAGGCATCCCCTGTAATGTCCACTACAAGCCGCTCCCCATGATGACGGCTTACAAGCAGGCAGGCTTTGATATTGCTGACTATCCCAATGCTTACAATCAGTTCTGCAGCCTGCTGACCATCCCGTACCACACGGGTCTGACTGCCGAAGAGCAGGAGTACATTGTGGAAACCATCGAAAGGCTGGCGAGTGATGTATGAGTGATTCCATCCAGGGTGCAACCGTCCTGATTACCGGCGGCACTGGCACCTTCGGCAATGCTTTCCTCGACAAGTGCATCGAGGACGGAGCCAAGGAGGTACGGATCTTCAGCCGGGATGAAAAGAAGCAGTACGACATGGCTCAGCGCTATCGGAATCACAACGTCCGGTTCTTCCTCGGTGACATCCGGGACAAGAGAACCATTGATGCCGCCATGGGAGGCGTCGACTATGTGTTTCATGCAGCCGCAATGAAGCAGGTTCCCTCCTGTGAAAGATTCCCACTCGAAGCTGTGAAGACGAACATCACGGGTAGCGATAACCTCCTTGCTTCTGCCATCGGCAAGCGGGTGAAGAAGGTCGTGTGCCTGTCTACCGACAAAGCTGTGTATCCCACCTCCGCCATGGGCATGACCAAGGCGTACATGGAGAAGCTGGCAATCCAGAAAGCCTATGAGCAGGATCGCACCAAGATCTGCGTAACCCGATTCGGCAATCTGGTGGCTTCGCGGGGGAGCGCAGTTCCTCTGTTCATTGAGCAGGTGCAGAACGGTATGCCCATCACGATCACCGATCCCGACATGACCCGGTTCCTCATGACCGTGAACGAAGCGGTTGATTTGGTAGCAAAGGCATTCAGAATGGGCGATAATGGAGAACTGTTGGTCAAGAAATCCTCTGCCTGCACTACCGGAGACCTAGCGAAAGCTGTCTGTCGGTTCTTGGATCTTCCGGCGGATTACCCCACCGAGATCATCGGTATCCGTGCCGGAGAGAAAATGCACGAAGCACTTCTGACCGAGGAGGAAGCGGAGATGGCTGTAGTCAAAGGTGACTACATCGTGGTGTCTCGGAAGCGAGATAGCGTGGGCAGGTTGAATGCTCAGTATAAATCTGATCTGGCCCCCCGGATGGCCGAGGAAGAGGTATTGAACCTTATCCGCAGTGTCTTTGAAGGAGGTGCTCGGTAATGCACAAGATTCTTTTTGTTGTGGCGCATCCTGACGATGAGATACTCGGCGCAGGTGCCTTTATCTATGATCGAGCTGTTGCGGGAGATGAAATCGGGGTGCTGGTTTTGAACTCCTGCGATACTACTCGGTATGAGGGGAACAGAGCGAAAATCGTCGATGATCTAAAGAAAAGCCAGTCCTATGTAGGAGTGAAACGCACCTGGGTTGGAGATTTCCTTGACAGCAACTTCCACAATGCGGATCATCGCAAAATGGTAAAGATGATTGAGAACGTGATCCGGGATTTTCAACCCGACATCATGTTTACTCAGCACCCCGGTGATATCAACACTGACCACTACTGGACAGCCGCTTCTGCTATGGAAGCGTTCCGGCTAGGGCAGCGAGGCCGGGAGGACATAAGTCCTATCAATGCTCTCTATCTGATGGAGGTCCAGTCTTCCACTGACTGGGCACTGAACCCTTCCATTAAAAAGTTTGAGCCGAATACATTCGTTGAGGTTTCCGAGAAAGCGGTTGCCGCCAAGTTCCTTGCCCTGGATACCTACGAAAATGTAATTCGTCCCAGACCACACCCTAGATCTCAGGAAGCAATTTTTAGCTTACCCATCCTTCGGGGTGGTCAGGCAGGATTCAAGTATGCCGAGGCTTTTGAGTGTGTATTCAGAAGGGAGAGTCTGTAAGATGGTTCTTGCATCCCATCAGCCCGACTTCTTCCCGTACCTCGGATATTTCTACAAGATCTGGCAGAGCGATATCTTCGTATTCTCTGACAATGTCCAGTTCTCCAAAACCGGGCGGCACAACTACAACGAGATCCTGACCGGGAATGGCCCGATGCGGTTCACCCTTCCGGTGAGTCAGCACACGGTCAACCTGAATGAGATCCAGATTGCGGCGGATCAGCACCGGATAGAAACGATGCTGAAGACACTCCACATGGAGTACCACAACGCCGACAACTTCACAGCTGCATGGCCGTTCATCAGTAAGCTGCTGGAGATGGCACCTGCCTGTGACAATCTGGCGGAGTTCAACATCTTCTGCATCACCAAGATCTGGAATCTGAACCAGATCGGCTATAAGCGGGAGTTTCGACTGTCCTCCGAAATGGGGCTAAAGGAACGCCGGGATGCACGGATCATTGAGATGTGTCAGCAGTTGAACTGCGACACCTATTACAGTGGCTCCGGTGCGAAAGACTACCACATCGAAGCCGACTACGAAGCGGCTGGCATCAAGCTGGTGTATACTGATTACGAACCCTTCCGCTATCCTCAGCAGAAACCCCGCCGCAGGCGGGGGAGCGGGGAGCTCCGGAGTGACTTCGTACCGAATATGTCCATCATCGACTACATGATGAATTACAGCCTGTATCTTCCTTGGGGGGTGAGAGTATGAGTGAACCGACATTTGGCATCTACATCCCCAGCTACAAGCGGTTCAAGACCTGCACCGCCCATAAGTTCCTGGAGTACGGCACCTACATTGTCCGTGAATCGGAGTATGAAGACTATGTCGCTGCTCTGGCGGAGTATCCGCACATCAAGGTTCAGGCGGTGGAGGACAGCCAGATCTGTGGACTGACTGAAGTGAACCAGTGGCTGATCGACAATGCCCCTGAGGATGTGATCGCCATTCTGGATGATGACATCCACCACTTCTACTACCGGATGTACGAAACGGAGTCGATCTCCGATCCTGACCTGATTACTGGCGAACTCGAAAGAGTGGGCCAGCTTATGTGGGATCTCGGAATCGGCTTTGGTGCGACTGACGCCACCATCCGTCCCTGGAACTACGACTGTGAGTTCTCCTTCAAGGGATGTGCGGGAGCGGTTCGCTGGGTGAACAGGCGGACATTCAAGTCCAAGTGTGTCAAGGAGCTGGAGTATAACTACGACATCGACCTTGTCCTGCAGGAACTGCTCACCAACCGTGTGATCCTGAAGCCGAAGTATTTCTGCTCCAAAGGTCTGACTGATACCAACGAGGGCGGAGCGTCGGGGAAAAAGCGGGGAGACCAGGTGGCAAGTATCAACCTGATGAAGTCCAAATGGGGTAAATACTTCTCCTATAACATGAAGACGAATGTACCCCATATCAATGTGAAAAGGTGACCGCCCGACCGGCGAAGCCGGGAGGGTGGGAGCCTTGAGCGAATGTCCTTGAAAAGTTCGAAAAACACCGACTTTACCTGTAAAAACACTTGACTTAGGCGGTTGGTGTTGTAAGATTAAGATACAGGATAATCCTGAATTTGACACGAACTTGAAAGGATGATGAATTTGGCCTATCAAATGCTGACACGAACTGGAAAGTCTTTCTGGGAGGTTACGTCTGCAATGCAGAACGCCATTCGGAAAGGCGACTATGAACTGGCAGGATATGCAATGTGGGAGCTGCTTCCTCAGTACACACCGTACTTGAGAAAGCGGCTCCTTGTCATTTCTGCCGAGGATTGCTACGGCATCCTCACCAAGGAGATTCTGCCCCTTTGCGAATACGGCACTGAAGAAAGCCTGACTAAAGCTCTGGCTCTGATGTGTGCAGCCAAGAAGAACCGGGATGCAGACTACTTCGTCTGTAACCTGATGTACTACGATCAGCCCAGCGGCCTGAGCAAGATCGACCTGATGAAGGCTCTGAGTAAGGCTATCCGCAAGCGGGACATGGTCACCACCGGACGGTACGCAGCAGAACTCTGGAAGCTGTCCCGAAAGGACTTCTGGAAGATGCTGAACGAGACCATGATGGTGTACTATCCCCACCTGGAGTCCGAGTTCGCAGCCCTGAGCAGAGCGAACGATCTGATGACCAAGCCCAACGAGGAGACCATCTATGTTGCGAAGGCGATCATCCTGATGTGGACTCAGCGTGAAAACGGTGACGACTACTTCGCTCTGCCTGAGATGGATCTGTGGTCTCCGTTCCGTATGGACGAGATCACGGTGCCTAAGCCCGTCGATCAGTGTGCCAAGGTAAACGGTCTGTTCCCCGAATGGGCGTATAACTGGCACACGAGCTACGGAAAGTACACGCTCCACCGTGATGCAGTCCACGCTATCGAGAATGACCAGCGGCTCCTGACACCCCTGGAAGTAAACCTGTTCGATAACTGTTCCTGGAATCGGGACATCAACGCTTGCCTGAAGAAGCATAACCCCCGGAAGTATCAGTTGCCCTTCGATGACCGAAAGCCCACCGTGGAGCAGGTCTATGGAACGCAAAACTGACCGGGTCCGCAGCCTTGTTGCTGCCGGGGAGTACAGGGAAGCCCTGCGGATCGCAAAGGATTTCCATATTGGGATCAGCAGGACAGAATCGGATTTGATGAAGCGAGGGTATGAGTGCATCGTCCATCCTGAGTTCTACAAGAGCATCGGCGTAGATGTTGATAGAACTGTTAGGCTGGGTGTCGCAGCCCTCAAATGCCTGTATGGGGTATAAATTCACCCCGTAGATTATAAGCCCGCAAAACAGCCTCCACAGCCTTGCGCTGGGAGGTTGTTTTCGTTCGTATGAAACGAGGTATTTTATGGCTGAAAACGAACAGGTGAAAAACCCGGTGTCAACCGGGGGTCAAGCGGGTGAAAATTCCGCAAAGAAAACACCAAAGAAATCCGCCCCCAAAAAGGGCGCCAAAAAGGGTGACAAGCCGAAGGGAAAAACCTTCGAGGAGAATGTCATCCGGGACTCTGAAACTGCCCGTGAGAGGGGACGGAACGGAGGGCTCAAATCCGCCGAGAGCAAGAAGGCGAAGAAGGATGCCCGTGAAGCTGTACAGTATTTCCTTGGTCAGATGACCAGGATGGAGAATGTCAAGAACAACCTGAAGGAACTTGGCATCGAAGTCAGCGAGTACACAAACATGATGGCCCTTGTTGGCAAGCTATGGACTATGGCTATGGCCGGCAACCTGGATGCACACGCAATGCTGATGAAGCTGGCTGGTTATGATCCCGAGGAAATCCGTAAGGAGCGTGAGAGCATCGCTGCGGATCGTCGACGGGAACTGGAACTGGATGCAAAGGTCGCAGCCCTCGGGCGGGGCGATCCTGCTGAAGTCGCTGTCAACCTTCAGGATGAAGACGGCGATAACGATGTGGTCATCTATATGCCGCAGATTGACGCCGAGGAGGATTGCGAAATGGAACCCGAATTCCCTGTGGCAGAAGAGTCTGCTGAATAAAGGAGGGATGCACTATGGCAACTGTTCTTAGACCTCAGAAGGGACCGCAAGAACAGTTTATGTAGTGTCTACTCCTGCACAGATTTGCATTTTCGGAGGAGCAGCAGGCGGCGGTAAATCGTTCGGCCTGCTGTTGTCACCTCTGCGATACAAGAATGTTAAAGGCTTTGGCTGTACGATCTTCCGCCGCAACTTCAACCAGATTTTCTCCCAGGGCGGTCTGTGGGACGAATCCCAGAAAGTCTATCAGGGCATCAAGGGAGCATCGCCCCAGATGTCCCTGGGCAGATGGAAGTTCTGTGATAAAGACGGCAGGATCGTGTCTACGGTCAAGTTCGCCCACATTGAGCGAGAGGAGGATCTCGCAAAGTGGCAGGGCTCCCAGATCTGTGAGATCGGCTTCGACGAGCTGACCCATTTCAGCGAGAAGACCTTTTTCTATATGCTGTCCCGTAACCGCTCCACCTGCGGTGTCGTTCCCTTCGTCAGAGCGACCTGCAACCCGGATGCGGATAGCTGGGTGGCAAAGTTCATTTCGTGGTGGATCAATCAGGAGACTGGCTACCCCATCCCCGAGCGAAGCGGCAAGATCCGGTGGTTCATCCGTCGGAATGAGACGCTCCACTGGGCGAACACCAAACAGGAGCTTTGGAAGCAGTTCAACCTTGTCACCGAGGAGGAGCGAGCAGAGCCCCGGTCTGTCACCTTCATCATGTCCCAGTTGAAGGACAATCAAGCATTGCTGAAGGTCAACCCTCAGTACATGGCGAACCTGAAAGCCCTGTCCATCATTGAGCGGGAGCGACTGCTGAACGGTAACTGGAAGATCAGAGCCGCCAGCGGTCTGTATTTCAAGCGGACCCAGCTTGGCGAGATCCTGGACAAGGTCCCTGAGGATGTCATCCAGTGGGTTCGGTGTTGGGACTTGGCCGCCACAGAAAAGACCGATAAGGGTGATCCGGCGTATACAGCCGGCGTTCTGATCGGCAAGCGGAAGAATGGTAGGTATATCATCGCTGATGTTGTCAACAAACAGATGGCCGCCTCCGATGTCCGTAAAACGATCAAACTTACCGCCCAAGCAGACCGGGCGGCATATAAGCGTGTTCGTGTCAGACTGCCCAAAGATCCCGGTCAGGCTGGTAAAGAACAGGCTGAATCCTACATCAAGTTCCTGGCTGGCTTTGATGTGGTGACCGTAGCTGAAACAGGCAGTAAGGAAGCCCGCGCTGAGCCTATGGCGGCACAGTGGCAGGCAGGCAATTTTGACATTCTGTACGGCCCGTGGAACGAGGAGTATCTGCTTCAGTTGGAGAACTTCCCGGATAGCCAGTTTAAGGATATGGTTGATGCATCCGCTAACGGATTTGCAGAGATCGAAACCAAGAATGTGTTCAATGTCGCAAATCTGCTTTGATTAAGAGGTGATACCAATGAATGACAAGAAACTCGGGCAGGCGGATCGCATCCAGCGATATGCCCGGTTGATCGAAAAGCAGACAGGCAGGGCAGTCCGTCCCTACCGTGTCGACGGATACATGAACATGGTGAATCGGTATGGCACCTCTAAGGACAGCCATGAACACTACCAGTTTGTAGCCGAACCCGCCGTCCCTGATACGACGCTCTGCGATTTCTATGAGGGCAACGGCCTGTTTGCTACGATCATCGATGCTCCCGCAGAGGAAGCAATGAAGCACGGCTTCAAGCTGGGTGATGTTTCCGATGAAGAAGTCGAGACTTTCTATCAGGAAGCACTTGACGAACTGGACTGGGTCGAAACCTGTATGACTGCCCTGAAATGGGCACGACTGTTTGGCGGCGCCATCGTGGTCATGCTTATCAACGACGGCGGAGGTTTAGAAGACCCCCTGAACTGGCGGAACATCAAGTCCATTGATGACCTGCGTGTATATGACCGATCCGTAGTGGAGCCGGTCTACTCGACCATGTTCAGTTATGACCCAAGAGATCCTTTCCGCACCCGGGGTAGCCGACTAGGTATGCCTGAGTTCTACCATGTGAACAGTCGCTTTGGCACCTTCACGGTACATGAAAGCCGCTGTCTGGTATTCCAGAACGGTGTTCTGCCTGAGAACTCCAGTAACTCGATCTATCAGTTCTGGGGTATGCCCGAGTACATCCGGTTGAAGAAGGCCATCCGGGACTCTGAGCTTGCCCATAGTGCCGCTCCTCGGATGCTTGACCGTTCCGTGCAGCCTGTCTACAAGATGAAGGATCTTGCAAGCTTGCTTGCCACCGAGGAGGGTGAGTCCCAGGTGTTGCGGCGACTTCAGGTGATCGACCTTGCTCGTGGCCTGCTGAACAGTTTGGTCATTGATAGTGAGGGAGAGGATTACGATTTCAAGTCCTTCCAGTACACGGGTGTCGCTGAGGTAATCGATGTCTGCTGCAACTTTCTGTCTGCTTTGACGCACATCCCTCAGACGATCCTGTTTGGCCGCTCCCCGGCAGGCATGAACTCAACAGGCGAGAGCGACTTCGAGAACTGGTACAGTTTTGTTGATCGCATTCGCAACAGGATGGTAAAGGGCAACCTCCGTTATCTGCTGTGTGTTATCTTCCAGGCAGGTCTGGCTACTGGTGAAGTGGACGAGGTGCCCAAGATCAAGATTGAGTTCAACCCGCTGTGGTCCCTGAGCGAGCTGGAGCAGGCTGACCTCGATCTGAAACGGGCGCAGGCTCAGCAGGCCAAGGCTCAGACAATCCACACCTATGTGCAGATGGAAGCCATCGACCCCAGAGAGGTGCGGCGGAAGCTGGCTGACAGCGGTGAATTCGACATCGACACCATCCTGGACGAGTACGAAGACGAGGAGGAGCTGATGGCTGCATACGCAGGTCAGGAATTGGCTCCCTACACCGCAAGCCATATCCCGGAATCCGGTGACTTCGATCAGTACGCAACTGGTGTGGATATTGATGCTCACAGAACGGAACCCGGAAAGCCCGGTAGTGCTCCTGCCAATGCACCCGATGCCACGAAGCTCCCCCAGGACATGAACCCTGAGGATCAGGAGAAGGCTGCTCAGAATACGGACTCCGCTCCCTTCGGTGTTGGTGTTCTCGTTATCCGGGACGGTAAGATCCTGACTGGCTCCCGGCACAATGACACAGGTTACGGTCTGATCTGTGGTCCCGGCGGTCATGGTGAGAAGGGCGAAAGTCCCGAACAGGCAGCCTTCCGTGAGACCGAGGAGGAGTTCGGCATCAGCCCGAAGGAACTGATCCCCATTGGTATCGGTCCCTTTGAACCCGAGAGCGGTCTCCGGTCGCACATCTTCCTCTGCACAGAATTCGAGGGTGAACCCGACTGTGTGGATCTGGAGATGACCAATCCTCGCTTCCGCACCCTGGAGGAGCTGAATGAACTCGCTCCGTCTCTGTTCCCGCCGTTCGCAGATAGTCTTGACATCCTGACTTCCTGTTTTGAACAGGATTCCCGCCAGGATGAAGACTGGATTACTGTCAATGGCACCCACATTCCGTTAGATGATAACGGCAATGCTGTTGGCGGAGGAAAGCTGAAGGGAAAGAATTTCTCCAGAGCGAAGTCTCAAAAGAGTGGAGGGAAAAAGGCAAAGCGAACTGTTGATCTCACGAATCGCTTGGAATCCTACGAAATCAATAATCTTCACTCCCCGTACACCAGTGTTATAGGCGGATGGGGAATGAAATCTTCCTGCAAAAAGTATATGCGTGAAGAAGGTGTTTCTGAAGAAACTCTTGACGCTATCGACCGCCTTATGAACGGACATAGTAGCGGTGGAGACTGGCAGAAAGATTGTGATGCCAAGATCAAAAAGCACATCGAAGATAATGACGATGTAGGAAAAGCACTGATGCTTCGGTCCGAGTTTGAGACAGGCTGCTATGAAGAGTGGAAAAAGTCCCATCCCGAAAGCTACCAGCTTGATCAGAACGGTGAGCTGAGAGTGTACCGAAAGGGCGATAGAAAAAGCGGAGTTGAAAGCTGGACTATTGATCCTGATGGTGCTGATATGGGTCACGGTGGAATTGGAACGGATCATGAGACGACCCTGGAACAGCTCCAGAGAGACGGGTATATTCCTATTGCTGGATTTGGCACCATGGGAGGTGCACCTGGCGAAGGTGAAATTACATTCGTTAAAGTAGATTGAATCCACATATGCGGAGGTAGTTAAATGGGTTATAAGAAACTCGGCTGGTTTACTCAGAGCCTGCTTGTTCTGCAGGACGCAACCAGGCGTCGTTGGAATTGGATTCTGACAGGGTCATGGCATGACTGACCATTTCCGTGAGGTCACGAAAATGATCCTGAAGGCTGTAAAGTCTGATCGTAGTGGACAGACCCCTGCCTGATAAGCAGGTTTCCAGCTGATACATCTGACCTACCATGTTGTAGGAACAGCCCAAGGGCGTCGTACTCGACGCCCTTCTTTATGGGACAGTAGCTCAGTCGGTAGAGCGGCCGTGTTCGTAGCGGTGAGCGTCGCCGGTTCAAGTCCGGTCTGTTCCAAAAGGCTCATAACCAACGGTGCTTTGGGAGTTAAAAAAGCGGACGGCAGCACCCTTCCAGCCGCCCGAAATTGATGAAAGAAGGTGGCAACGACGATGTTTACTATTGAAACAACTATGAATTGGCTGTGCATGGTCTGTATCGTTCTTCGGATCGTTCCCGGCCGAGTGTTTCCTTCGTTGCTTCCTGTGGCTCCGACTGCATTCACCCCCATGCGGACGATCCACGAAATAGTCCACACGTTTCGGTTCGGCTGGTTTACATCCGGCTTCCGATAGATGCCCTGAACGATGGGGGATGTAATGAAATGAATAACAGCCCGGTCTTCGGATCGGGCTGTTTTATATGCCGACATAGTTCAAATGGTGGAACACCTGCCTTCCAAGCAGGGGGTTGCGGGTTCGAGACCCGTTGTTGGCTCCACGGGACTGACAGGATCAGTCCCCGCTTTCTTCTTCCTCTTAATGGCGGCTCGGAAAGACGAGAAGTGCTGTGCGGACGTATTGAACCCGCCCAGTGCAACTATGTTGTCGATGGGGCTCGTATGGGAAAGCGCCTGCTGTGAAAGGCGGGAGGGGCGGTTCGAATCCGCCCATCGGCACCATAGGTGAATGAGTGCGCAAGAATAGGGGCGCAAATACAGGGATGTAGCCAAGTGGCCTAAGGCAACGGCCTTTGACGCCGTCAAGCGTCAGTTCGATTCTGACCATCCCCGCCAAATCCCGCAATGGATATAAAGTTTGCAACAGGCGAGTAAACCCCTATCCAATAAATAGGTTGCCAGCCAGCGGGAGCGGATCTACCACGCTGTAGATACCGCACAAGGACACCGCATTGCGGTGTCCTTCTTTACGCTCATGTAACTCAGACGGTAGAGTAACGGATTTTTAATCCGTGAGTCGGGGGTTCGATCCCCTCCATGGGCACCAGTCCCCTCACGGACTGCAAGACATGAACAGCCAAGCCAGTGAAAGGCTGCCACCTCGCTCGCCACGGGGGACTGGCAATACGGTCCCGTAGCTCAGCTGGTGAGAGTCGGCAGCTCATAACCGTCTAGTCTTCGGTTCAAGTCCGAACGGGACAACCATCACTAATTACAGCAGAAACCATGCACAATCCTGCTAAACCACCGGGAAAGGGGGAATTTGCTTTGAACAATACCAAACATCAACTGATGGTAAAACAGACGGTAAAGGGTCGCTTTCACGGCCACGAATCACTGAAAGGCAAGACAACTCCCCAGTACCCGGATTCAGCAGAGCGGGAGTTCAAACGTATATGCAACGGCTATATGCGGCTCCTGAACCAGACATTGCAGGAAAATCTCCCCGAATTGATGGAAGCCTACAAAGCCCATCAGCGGGGAGATTCTCGCTTTGACGATATTCGGGACATTGAAGATAAGGCTAGATCCGTATTCCAGAAAATTTTCAAAGATCTGGAACAGAAGCTGGCTCGGTACGGTCTGGATGATATGGTCAGAAAGATCGCCAGAATGACCAAGAATACTACCCTCCGGGAATGGAAGCGGTCAGTTAAGGAAACCCTTGGAGTCGACCTGTTCAGTGATTACTACAACGGTGCGTTCTACGAACACGCCATCCGCCGCTGGGTGGATGAAAATGTGCTGAAGATTAGGAGCATTCCGAACGAAACGCTCGGTGAAATGCAACAGATCGTCCTGAATGGCTACCGCCGGGGTGCTTCCATCACCCAGATCACGAAAGAGATCCAGGAACAGTACAAGCTGTCCCGAAGAAAAGCACAGCTCCTTGCCAGAGATCAGGTTTCGACACTGAACGCCCAGATCACAAAGATGCAGCAGGAAGATGCTGGGTGTAAGAAGTACCGTTGGTCTACTTCTAAGGACTCCCGTGTTCGTCCGTGCCATAAGGCTCTGGACGGAAAAGTAATCAGCTGGGATGACCCTCCTGAGATGTGGTACGACACTAAGGGCAGGGGAAGAGTGTATACCGGAAGACGGTGTCATCCCGGCGAAGATTACTGCTGCCGTTGTGTTGCAATCCCGGAGTTCAATATTGATACTGTGGATGTTCCCATGAAAGACTCCAAACCGAAGGAATGACGCGCCATGGAACAAAAGGAAAAGATCAATGTTTTTATCCGAATTGAAAACGGAAAGACCATCTGCGTTTGCGCCAGGAACCGAAAGCAATGTAACCGCAGATGTGAGCAGGACGTAGTAGAGAGGGATAAGTTCCGTGGATGGCAGAATGAATTCCGAAGGAATCGATACGGAAAGTGACCAATGGTTACCGCCTGAAATGGAGGTGTCATAAAGTATGACAATCAAGCTTCCGATGAACAGCAGAGACCCTCCCGATCCTGTTGAGGATCTCCTGTATCGAATCTAGGAGAAAGGAGAGAAGTGCCGTGAAAAATGGTATGGCAATCGGGGCTCTTGCTCGTCAGCTCAAGTCTGCCGCTGAACGTATCAGTGATCTGACCATGGATATCGAACAGTTTGAGCAGGGAGATGCAAGTATGGTTGACACTTGCATCGATCTTCGGATGGACGAACTGGAGCACGCCCAGATGCTTGTTCTGAAGCTCACTGAGTTTATCACTCAGGTTGCTGAGGGGCCAAATGCGGTCAATACGGATGATGGCGGCAGTGTGTTTGGACCGGGCGAATTGACTGCGAATGCAGGCGACAAGACCGAAGAAGACACCGATCCCATTGACCCCTAATACTGCCGTCAATACACGACTCCGAAAGGAGGGGAACGAGCTGTGACCCCGCAATTAAGAAAAGTGATTCGTCTGGACAGCCTGCCGCTGGATCAGACGTATTACACACCCGAAGGCTACCTTGTTGACAGACCCATTCTGACAAGCACAGGTATCTTCGAGTATCTGAACCCTGACGGTACAGTCAGGAGGGAGCTGCGGCTCCCCGAGGATGTTTTCAATCCCGAAAGTCTTAAATCGTACAAAGGTCGCCCTGTCATCATTACTCATGAAGCTGGGCTTGTCACGAAGGATAATGTCCAGGGCAACCAGATTGGAACGATTCTGACTGAAGGATACCGCAGTGGAAACGATGTTCGTGCTGAAATCATCATCCATGACACGGACGCAATGAAAAGGGCTGGTCTGAAGGAGCTTTCCTTGGGATACAACCTTGACCTTGACGAGACTCCGGGAGAGTGGAATGGTCAGCGCTACGACGCCATCCAGAAAAACATCCGAATCAATCACCTGGCCCTTGTTCGGGAAGCACGGGCGGGTGAACAGGCACGGCTCAATATTGACAGCCGTGACTCCAAGAATTCGCTCAAAGGAGGAAAAGTAATGAGCAACCCCAAGAATACTGCTCATGGTGATGGCGTGCTGTCCCCCGAGGAACTCACCCAGGCCATTGAGGAGTACAAGGCAAGACGGAACAACCATCTTGCCCACAAGGCAGATGATGAGGATAAGCCCACCTCCGAACCTGCCGCCACCGAAGTCATTGTGGACAACAACGAGGAGACTCCCGCCGTCGAGGACCCCGAAACTCCCACCACCGATGGTGAGGGTGTGGCCGAACCTGCTGCGGAGCCTACCACCGAGGAGAAGGTCCAGATGGTCAAGGACCGCCGTGATCGCCGTGATGCGGCCGGCGCTCCCGAGAACATGGAGGCTGCTCAGGGTGTGATTGCCCAGCAGGACGAAGACATGGGTATTCTGTTCGACATCATCGACACTCTGCTGGCTAAGGCTGACTATGGCAATACCGATAATGAGCCTGCCACTGAGGAGCCTGCGGCACCCGCCACCGAACCCGAGGTCAAGGACGGCAAGGGAGAGGAAACCCCTGTCATCGGCACCGCTGTATCCGAGGATGGCGAGGATGCTGAGGAACCCGCTGTGGTCACCGAGCCCGAGGGTGGCAAGATGAACGCTGACTCCGTGGATGCTATTATCCGCACCCGCATTCAGCTCGGCATGATGGGCCGCAAGCTGAATCTGGATGGTCTGGAGACACTGCGGATCATGGACGCTAAGAAGGCGATCATCAAGGCCGTTCGTCCCAACCTGCGTCTGGACGGCAAGAGTGCAGCTTATGTCAATGCTGCTTATGACATGGCTGTTGCCGACATCGAGACCAAGTCCGTCAAGGACACCAACTACCAGAAGCAGCAGATGTTCAACTCCGATGGCAAGCCTGCCGCCGCTGAGGTCGAGGAATCTGCCGAAGCCGCTCGTGGTCGCATGATCGCTCGTCGGAACAAGAAACAGTAATCCAACAAGGAGGAATGTAAAATGAGCGCACAGACCCATTACGGTTACAACACCCCCATCGGTGCCGCAGGCGGCATCGTTGATCTGGCTCCCCACGCCATCGACACCTTCCTGAACGAAGCAGAGAACGGTGTTCTGAAGTTCGGTGTTGGTGTGGTGCAGGGCACCAAGCCCGGCATCAATGTCAACCTTCCTGCTTCCGGCGCTACCGCCGCCAAGTTCGAGGGCATCGTTGTCAATGGCCGCACCACCGAGTACGACATGGACGGCAAGCTGGCCCTGCGTAACGGCGTTTCCGTCGGTGTCATGCGTTATGGTCGCATCTACGGCCGTATCGCTGCCGATGTCAAGCCTGCCTACGGCGAAACCGTCTACATGATTGCTTCCGGTGAGGAGGCTGGCTGCTTCACCAACTCTGCCGACGGCAATGTTGCTATTAAGGCCCGCTTCCTGGGCGGTGTCGATACCGCCGCTCAGGTTGCTCCCATCGAGCTGTTCAACATGGCTCAGTAAGTCAAGGAGGTAAAGTGAAATGACTACTCAGAAGCATACTCATTACGACAGCAACGAGCAGAAGGCTCTGCTGAACTCCGCCATCCCTACTGCTATCATGGCTTCCCCTGGCACCCGCTTCGACAGCGCTGAGGATGCATCCGTCTTCTTCGCTCGTGAGCTGGATCATGTCAAGGCCAAATCCTATGACAAGCAGTACCCCCAGCTCACCGCCCTGAGCCTGTTCCCTGCAAGTTCTGAGGCCGATGCTGGTGCGGAGACCATCACCTACTATACCTACGACAAGACCGGTCTGGCAAAGATCATCAGCAACTACGCAGACGACCTGCCCCGTGCTGATGTGACCGGCAAGCCCAGCCTGGCCCAGATCAAGTCCCTGGGCGCTTCCTACGGCTACTCCGCTCAGGAGATGCGTGCTTCCCGTCTGGCCGGCAAGTCCCTGGACTCCCGCAAGGCTGAGTCCGCTCGCTTCCAGATCGACAGCCTGAACAACCGCATCGCTTGGGCTGGTGACGAGGAATCTGGTCTGATGGGTGTTCTGTCCGAGGGCCAGAACGTTCCCATGTTCGCTATCACCGAGGGTGCCGAGTCCGGCAAGACTTCCTGGCTGGAGAAGACCGCCGACGAGATTCTGGCTGATGTCAACGGTATGCAGGAGCAGGTTGATGCCACCACCATGAATGTGGAGCGTCCCGATACTCTGTGTGTGCCCTCCAATGTGTTCATGCACATCAGCAACAAGCGTATCCCCGACACCACCATCACCGTCAAGAAGTTCATTCTGGACAACGCTCCCTACCTGAAGAACATCGTTCCCGCTCCCGAGCTGAACGCCACCGCCGTGGGCACCAACCCCTATGCTGCCGCCGGGGGCGGTCAGGGTGTGGCTTTCCTGTTCCACAACGACCCCGAGAAGATGTCCCTGGAGAACCCCATGGCGTTCTACCAGTACCCCCTTCAGGCTAAGAACCTGGAGGTTGTCGTTCCCTGCGAGGCTCGTACCGCGGGTGTCATCTTCTACTACCCCCTGTCCGCTCTGATCGCTGTCGGCGTGGGCTAATTTTTATGCGGAGGAGTTACCAGGCGGCGACTCCTCCGCACCATTCTGGTAACGACGATTCTTTTTTACGCCGCTCTGCTGGCGAATTTTATAGGAGGTTATGAATCATGTATACCATCAAGAACATCAGCTCCAAGATCATCCATATCAACGGCACCATCCTGATGCCTGATCATACCATGCCGGCTCATGAGAAGACCGCAAAGCTGCCCTCCATCCAGGCTTTCGTTAAGCGTAAGATGCTGGAGATCACCGCTCCCGTCGCCGAGCCCCCCAAGCAGGAAGAGATCGCTGAGGAGCACGACGAGCAGGTAGGTGGGGGTGAGGAGTCTGGTGAAAACCAGTCTACCGATGAGCAGCCCAAGGCCAAAGGAACCAGACGTACTGCTGCTAAGGCCAAGGAAAACGCACAGTAAGGAGCTGCTGTCATGAGAAAGGCCATTGAAATCATCCGCCTGATTGGTGCGGAGTTCGATTCCGTGGAAGACTGCGAACTCGGCCACTGGATCGGCATTGTTCAACCGATGGTTAGCAAGAAGAAGTTTGGCAAGCTGTACGATCAGGCGATTGCCTATCTCGTATGCCACAAGATGAAGATGGCCGGTCTTGGCAACAGCCCGCTGGGGGATCTTGGAACTATCGGCATCGGCTTCGCTGTTGGAAGCGTATCCGAGGGCGGCAGCAGCGTCAGCTTTGGTGCCAATCAGGCATCCAACCTCGCAGCGGATGCCGAACTCGGCCTGACTGTTTACGGCGTCCAGTTCCTTCAGCTCAGGAGAATGGTAATCGTACCCATCCATTGCAGTGGAGAACGGGAGGTGTAATGCCATGGCGATTTCCTTTTCTGACATGACCCCGGAAGGCAAGAAGTTTGTCCGTGAACTGAACAAGCTGATGGACCTTGAGGTCCAGGTAGGCTTTCAGGCAGGTGATGCCACCTATGAAAACGGGGCTGACATCTGCGAGATCGCTGCTTATAACGAATACGGCGGATCTGATAGACCAGCTCGTCCTTTCATGAAGCAGAGCTTCGAGAATCACGAAGATGAACTGAAGGCAGCCTGCAATCAGGTCAACAAAGCAATCGGCCAGGGCGGAACAGCAGAGGCCGCTCTGAAACGGCTTGGTGTAACTGCAAAGGGTCTGGTTCAGGACGAGATCGTCAACGGCGGCTTTGCCGCCAATGCACCTTCGACCATTGCAAAGAAGAAATCTGCAACTCCTCTGATTGACAGCAGCACAATGCGAGGCCATGTCAACTATCAGATTAAGCCGAGGTGAACCAATGAATATCAGACTGTTCAATAAGAACTACTGGATCCGGCGGTTCGGTGAACAATCCATAATCAAGGGATATGTGAGGTCTTCCCACTCCGACTTTGGAGCCAGTCTGAACCTCCATCCTCTTGGCACGGATGAAATGGCTGCACTTCCTGAAGGCCAGCGTATGGTGAAACGACTGGAAGGCCATGGTGAGATTGAACTCAACGTCGCCGATCAGAAGAAGAACCAGAAAGGCGACCTGGTCTACTACCACGGATACTGGTATGAGTGCGAAAGCTGCCAGCTTTGGGATCACACGATTCTGTCACACTACAACTACCAGTTTGTTATGGTGCCCACTGATGCAGCCGGAACCACAGACCTGGATCCTCCGGTTGGCTTGCCCACCGTTCGGGAGGGAGGTAGAGGCACATGAGACTTTCCACGGTAAAGGAGCTGTTCCTGGCTCTGACTCAGCGGTATTTCGCAAGTGCCAATGTAGCCTTCACGAGGCAGAGCAGAGCTGCGAAGCCTGATCTTGCCCTCGTTACCTTGACATTTGGAAATGTCAAACGGTCGTGGGATTCCGCACGGTATCAGGTAGACGGTCAGACTGTCGCCGCATACGCATCCCGGGTTAGTGTTGTGGTCGATCTGTTCACCCACGGCGCCCCTGTCCTTGATGACAACGGCAAGCCCTTTGCTTATGAGGATACAGCGGTAGAGGATATGCTTGCCTTTGCTGACTTCCTTGGCTCCGAGTTCGTAATCAACTGGTGCAACCGGAACGATCTGTCTCTCATGATTGATGGTGATATCCAGGAACTTACAGGTCTGGTCAACGACAACAACTACGAGTACAGATCCCGATTGAATCTCATGCTCTACTTCACTCAGCAGGCTGTTGGTAACACGGCCGTTCTGTCTGAAGACAGTATTCAGTATCCCTCCGGGTATATTGACGAGAACGGAGATCCGATATACACACCCGTAGAACCGCCCAAGGCAACAAGCACAACCGGACAGGGCAAGGATAGCTCTGCCGAGATCGATCGGATGAACCCGGTAATCATCCCGACTACCGATTTTACTTCCAGCAGTGGTGGCTCCAATGAACTCGCCCAGCTGGAAACCGGATACTTTACAGAAGTTGAAATAAAGGAGGAAATAGGCAATGAGTAAGAACTACGATCTGATTGCGACTGTCGACATCGATCTGAAGTCTCCTATCGTCGATGAAAGCAGCTTCGACAATCTGCTTCTCGTAGGACCGCTGCCCCAGGTAGCACCCGATACGGCACCTCCCCTGGTCGGCGAATATTCGTCTATGGACGAGGTTCTGGCCGCAGGTTGGGTTGTCAGCGGCAATAATCCCGATCCTGTGGGTCTGGCGGCACAGGTGGCTTTCGGTCAGTCTCCGAGACCCACCAAGATCTACATCGCTCCCATTCAGGCATCTGGCGATGGAGTGGAAACCGCAGTTGAGACCATCAAGCGGGCCATCGACAACGACGGTTGGTACGTCGTTTGCACCGCAGGCGTCGACTCCGCCCAGTACGGAGATATCGCTGAGTATATCGAGACTCAGGAGAAGATGTTCTGCTACACTGAGATGGATTGCTTCAGCACGACCGAGGGCGGTGAAGTCCAGTGTACGCCCACTGTGACCGGCGAATACTTCCGAACCCTCTGGATCTATGGCCGTGAGTCCAGCTCCCAGGCTGATGGTGATATTCCTGTTCAGAATCAGTATATGAACGTCGCTTTCGTTGCAAAGTGGCTCCAGTATGATTCCGGTAGCGAAACCGCAGCTTTCAAGATGCTGGCAAAGGTCAGCCCCGCTAAGCTGAGCACCACCGAAACTGCTGTTCTGTCCAAGAAGAACGGCAACTACTTCTTCACCATCGGCAACAAGAATGTCACCCTCGGCGGCACAGTCATTGCTGGTGAATGGGCCGACATCATTCGTTTCCGTGACTGGCAGAAGAACGATATGCAGGTTTCCGTCGGCAACCTGTTCATGACTGTCCCCAAGGTGCCCTACACTGACGCAGGTATCGCTCTGGTGCAGAACCAGATGGTTGCATCCCTGAAGCGTGGTCAGGATCGGGGCGGCATTGCAGAGGAAGAGTTCGACCTGGATGGCAACACCATCCCCGGCTACACCACCTCTGTCCCTGTCTCTGCTGCAATCTCTGCAACCGAGAAGGCTTCCAGACAGCTGAGAAACCTGAAGTTCAAGGCTCGTCTGGCGGGTGCGATCCACTTCGCTGAACTGGTAGGCAGCCTGACCTACGAAATGTAAGGAAGGAGGAATAATAATGGGTAAGATCAAGACTTACAATCCCAAGGAAATTGTCATTACCCTGGGTAACCACATCGTCACGGGCTATGCTGACGACAGCTTTGTGACCCTCGATCCCAGCGGTGACGGCGTAACCAAGAAGATTGGTTGCGACGGTGAGATCGTCCGTAGCATCAGCCCCGATGACACCTATGTCATCAAGCTGTCCGTGCTCCAGACCTCTCCCACCAACTCTTTCCTTCAGCAGAAGCGGGCGCTGGACATTAAGACCGGCGACGGTATGTTCCCCGTTCTGATTAAGGATCTCAAGGGCGGCATGGTCTTTAGCACCGATGCAGCATGGCCTATTAAGGCCGCTTCCCGTGGTTTCGGCAAGGAAGCCGGTAACCGTGAGTGGGAGCTCCACACCGGCGCAGGTAAGCTGGAGGAGTAACCACAAATCATTTCAGACTAAGGGCTGTGCCGCAAGGCATGGCCCTTTTGTTTAGTAATCTCAATGTTCAAGGGGGTATATGAACATGAATATGAACATGAAACAGTTAGAGACCACTAAGAAAGTAATCGGCGATGCAACTTTCTACATCCGCCCCTTCCCGGCATTCACTGCTGCAAATATCAGCGGTGAACTGGCAGCAGTCTTCACGCCCATGCTGGGCGGCATTGCTGCATTGATCGGCAACAATCCCAATCCCAAGGGTGATTCTGCACCCAACGCCAAGCCCGCAAACATCCTCGATACACAGGTCGAGGACGCCGTGCCCGTTCTGACTCAGGCTTTTTCCGGTCTGTCTGGCGACAAGTTTGAGCGTCTGATGAAGAAGCTCCTGTGCGACTACAAGAACATCTCTGTTGAATGTGAGGCCACTGACGGCCAGGTTCAGGTCATGGATTATGACATTGCCAACGAGGTCTTCTGCGGCGATGTTCAGGATATGTACGTCCTGTGCTGGGAGGTAATCAAGATCAACTTCCAGGGTTTTTTCAAGAAGATCGGAGTCCGATTTGGCGGCCTGCGAGAGGCCCTTCAGAAGATGACTCCGACCTCTCAAAGTACGGAAGCCTAGATTACGGCCAGTTCACAGAACTGGAAATGAGGATGTATATGCTGATTAAGAACCGTCTTGCTACAAAGACGGAGCTTGAAACAATCTACACCCTCGATGAAGCTCTGAAGCTCTATGCACTGTTCCGCATGGACCAGGACATCGAGCGGATGCAGGCCGAAGAATTGAGAAAAGCCCACGATAAATAAGCGTAAAGCGAGGTGATGGTGTGGCTACAATTTCGGAGTTTATCAATAAGATCGGCTTCAAAGTTAAAGACGGCGATGTCGATAAGGTGAACAGCACGATAGCTGGCATCAAAGATACGGCGTCCAAAGTTCTCGGTGTCATTGGCATCGGTTTCAGTCTGACTGCCATCAATGGCCTCGTTGAAGAATTCAGCAGAGTAAAAAGTCAGATCAACAATTCGACTGCGGGGCTCGGAGAGCAGGCTGATATTCAGGATAAAATCCTGGCGGCAGCAACGAAGACCCGCACCGAATATGCACAAACGGCAGGCATGGTCTCCAACCTTGTCAAGGAGAACTCTGAGCTCTTCGGCACCGTCGATGAAGCGATCAAGTTCAATAACGCCGCTACGATGCTGTTCAAGACAGCAGGTAAAACGAACGAGGATATTGCTGGCCTTATGGAGGCTATCAATAAATCGTTTGCCAAGGGATACGTTGACAGTGAGACCATCAGCCAGCTTCTCGAAAGGTCGCCGGAAGCGGTCGAATTGCTCAACAGGAAACTTGGCACTACGTCGGATCAGCTTGAGCAAATGGCATCTGACGGTAAGTTTACCGTTGCTGATTTGAAGGCTGCTTTCGTGGACAACGCTGACGTCATCGAAGAAGCCTATGGCAGTATGAAGATGAATGTCACAGATGCCATCACGGTCATTCGTAATAAGTGGGGCCTGTGGCTCGCTGATACGAATGAAATGCTCAATATCACTCACACCATCGGAACTGTCATGGTAAGTGCGTTCGATGGCACTATGCGAGTGGTCACGAAGGTGAGGACAGGCATCATCTGGCTTTCCGAAAAGCTCGGAGGTATGCAGAACCTCATGCGGCTTATTGCAATAGTTGCAGGAGCGATCTTCCTCGCCATGAACTTCTCGAAGATCATGAGCGGGTTGCAATCAATTGGAAAGCTGCTTACGGCGATCAACTGGAAGATGCTCGGAATTATTGCCGTCATCATTCTGGTTGCCCTACTGGTGGATGACTTCATCAATTTCTTGATGGGTAACAACTCGGTGTTGGGTACGCTGCTTGAACAGGCAGGTATCGATGTCGAGGCCGTCAGGGAAACGATAATCAACGCATGGGGAGCCATACAATCCTTCCTCGGGTCGTGTTGGGAGACGATAAAAAGTATCTGCACGACTATCTGGGGGAGCATTAAGGATTTCTTCGCCGAAAATGGCGAGACCATAATGGCAGACCTGAGCTCCATCTGGGAGAGCATAAAGACACTCCTGATCGCTGCTTGGGAATTGATTAAGGCGATTGCTATCACGGTATTCACGAACCTTGTTGAGTTCTGGAATACCTGGGGTGGTACGATCATGACCTTCTTTGCTGATCTCTGGGAGGTCATCAAGGCAGTATTCATTGCCGCTCTTGATATCCTTGCCGCAGTATTCGCAGTGTTCGCTGCGCTATTCAGCGGAAACTGGTCCGAACTCTGGAACAGTGTCAAGAATCTGCTGTCTGCCATCTGGACTGGAATTCAGACCATTCTCACCACCGTTCTGAACGCCATCTGGAACGTAATTTCCAGCGTGTTCTCCGTAATCTGGGGTTACATTTCCGGCGTCGCACAGAACATCTGGAGCAAGCTGACAACGACCTTCTCCAATATCCTGTCCAGTATCACCGCAACAGTCGGAAATATCAGGAACGCTATTGTTCAGGGATTTACGAGTGCGGTCAACTGGATCACGTCGCTGCCGGCTCAGGCTCTGACCTGGGGCAAGCACATCATCGACAACATCATCCAGGGTATCAAAAATGCCATCGGCCGACTGATCAGCACCATGTCGAACGTAGCATCTACGATCAGAAGCTATATCGGCTTCTCTGAACCCGAAACCGGCCCTCTGAGCAACTTCCATACTTACATGCCTGACATGATCGACCTGATGACTCAGGGCATCGAAGCAGGCAGAAGTAAGGTCAAGGGAGCATTGGGCAACATTGCAGGTGATATGTCTATCATGGCTCAGTCCGGCAGAGTCAGTGGAATGACCGCCGGTGCCGTCACCAGCTCCTCCGTCCAGAAGAGCATTGTTCAGAACGTAGAGATCAACAATCAGTTCCACGGTGATTCTGCTATCCAGCAGAAGGCATCGACCGCCATGAAGAAATCTGGTGCCGATGTAACTGCCGAGATGGCCCGTGCCCTTGCGTATGGAAAGTAGGTGAGATGAATGGCGAAAGCAACGCAGCCTGTTTCTGTAAACGGACTCGAATTTGACGCTCTGATCGACGAAAGCAGAGTGCTGGAGGCATCTGTCCCGGAGTATTCCGTGGAAAAGGGATACTGCATCAGTGACTCCATCATCCTTAGTCCTGAAAAGCTCAATATGACGCTGTTTGTCACCAACACTCCTGTCACTTGGCATGATCGTCATGGTAACAACCCCAACCGTGTGCAGCAGGTGGTCAAGAAGCTCGAAGAGATCTACTTTGCCAAGGAACCCGTAAAGATCGTCACTTCGGAGGCGGTCTATACGGATATGGCAATCGAGAGCCTGACGATCAGCAAGACGTTGGAAGTTGGCTACTCCAGGCAGATCCCGATCTCGTTCAAAAAGATCGGAGTGACACGGGTTGCTACCACCAAGATTCCCGACAGTTACGGGAAGAGTGGTGCATCCAACGCTTCCGCAGGCAGTGCCAATACATCGTCTGAAAAATCCTCGGGATCCAATGGCTCTTCCGGCTCCAAAGGTTCGCCTGGCAAGTCCGAGTCGAATAAGGATAGTAAGTCCAGCATCCTGTACGAAGCAGCGAATAGCATCGGGCTCATTTGATAATGGTGGAGGTATCTTATGGAGTACACGATTATTGAAGTCCCCGATATGAACGACAGTGTCTCCCGTATCGTTCTGAATGGTAAGGAGTATAACATCCGCTTCACCTACAACGACACCTGCGACTACTGGAAGTTCAGCCTGTACGATGCTCATAACAATCCTATCGTGCTCGGCATCAAGATCGTTCCCCGATTCCCGATGAACGTATTCTACGGTGTCACCGAGCTTCCTGATGGCATCTTCGGTGCCATGACCAAGCTGGAGCGAATTGGCAGAAACGACTTCCTGAACGGGAAAGCAAAGTTCATTTTTGTACCTGTCGTCATTGAAGAATAATGCAATTATAGTCCTGCGGAATCACCGCAGGACTTTCTTGCGACATTCTACGGATTATCCCGGGAAATTCCTCAGCTTAGAGGACTGACTCGTTTTTACGAGGTAATCCTGTGAGCTGAAAGCCCTTATTCGGGTTATGTCTGCGGACATTCCGGCGGACAGTCCTACGGACATTCTGTGGAAATTCCAGACATAACCGTAACCGTAACCATAACCGTAACCTATACCGTAATCGGAACTATTTCTTATGTGCGGCTTCACCGCACGACAATGATTGCAAGAGATTGATTTTTGTTTGGAGGTGTGGATATGTCGTCCCGCAGAAACTTCGATAGACAGTACCGCCTCGCTTGTGGACCCGGAGGAGCTACCGGATTTGAGGTAGGGGAGACATCGGCTGACCAGCCCATCCCTCTGCACATTTCGTTCTCGATCCAGAAGAGTGATACCGAGACACAGAACTCGGGCAAGGTGTCTATCTGGAATTTGAACAATGAGCATCTGTCTGTTCTGAACAAGAAAGACTGTGCTCTGTCCCTTCGGGCTGGATACGGCACGAGACTGTCCCTGATCTTTGCGGGCATCATCAGCTTTGTATCCACAACCATGGATGGAGCGGATCGGGTGACTGAGATCGAAGCGATCGATAACCGTGTAGAAATCCGTGACACCTATGTATCCGTTTCGTACAGAGGAAAGGTCAACAGCAAGACAATCATGGATGATGTGGCCGCACAGATGGGTGTGGCTGTGACCTACTCCTACAACGCCAAGTTCGTGGATCTCCCGAACGGCTTCAGCTATGTCGGACAGGCTAAGAACATCATGAACAAGATCTGCAAGTGCTGCGGTTTGAAGTGGAGCATCCAGAATGGTGTCATGCAGGTCAAACGTCCCGGGGACGTGATGAAGAAGGAAGTGTATCTGCTGAACGCCGAGTCTGGCCTGATTGGATCACCTGCCAGAGTAGTGGTTTCTCCCGAAGAAGCTACTGAAGAGAGTGTTCTGGGGTGGGACGTTGAGTACCTGCTGAACGGCGCCATCCATGTCGATGACTATGTAAAGCTCGAAACAGCAGCCGTCACAGGATATTTCCGGGTGTATTCCCTGGATATTGCCGGAGATAACATCACTGGCGACTGGTATTGCAAGGCGAGACTCCTGGAGGTGAGTTGAGATGATGCAGGAATTTATCCATCAGCTTTTGAAGCTCGTGGATCAGGAAATCCGTGAGATCCATACTGCAATCCCTGGTGAAATCACATCGTTCGATGCTGACACAGGTCTGGCTTCTGTCATTCCGTCCATGAAGTTCAGGAAACCTGACGGCAGCACCGTTGACTATCCTCAGATATCCGGTGTCCCCGTAGTTTTTCCGCAGGGCATGGGAGGCGAAGCGACGATTGCTTACCCCGTGAAAGCAGGGGACAGCTGCCTGATTATCATTTCAGAGCAGTCGCTCGATTACTGGATGTACGGTCAGGAAACTGACACGGATCTTGCATTTGATATTTCCAATGCAATCTGCATCCCGGGACTGTTCAACACAGCCAACAAGGTGATGGCTGAAGCCTGCCAGAAGAACGCAATCATAGTCGATGTCAATGGAACCCGGCTGTCGGTATCGGATGGCGAGGTGGCTATCGAAGCCCCCGTCGTGAAAATGAGCGGCGATCTTGTCGTGGAAGGAACCGTGACTTCCAGCTGAGGCTTTGCACAAGGCTGCACACGGGGCGGAACTGGCCCCAAAATCGTGGACAACAACTTACCCCCAAGGATATGGAAGGTCATTTCCTGCGGCTGGTAGGCTGATTCAATAGCAAGTATTGAAAGGGGGACAATGATGTTAGATATCAAGCTCGATCAGAGCGGCGACATCCTGGTGTCGGATACTGGCGATGTTTTTATCACACAGAGCGTCCGGCAGGCTGTTTTGGTAAGGCTTCGGTGGATTTACAACGAGTGGAGACTTGCACCGGAACTCGGCTTCCCTTGGTTTGAGTATGTGTTCGTTAAGAACCCGAACCTCATCACCATTCGGCAGCTTATCCGGGATGAAATCATGAAGGTCGATCATGTAACTGATGCATCAGTAACTGATGTCACATTCAACAAACAGAAGCGAACGATTACATTCGCTTACACCTGTACGGTGAGCGAGGAAACTTTCCGAGAGGAGGTGACGATGAATGTCTGAATATGGATTGACCCCGAAGGGGCCGAATATCAAACGCCTTGATACCATTCTGGCAGATCTTCACGCCAATCTTTCTGATAGATGGGGCGTGAACACACGGCAGAACCCCGAGTCCTTGCTGTGTCATCTGCTGA
This sequence comes from Oscillospiraceae bacterium, assembly GCA_017516785.1. The sequence continues at coordinate 63,019 of JAFXAV010000028.1, read as the reverse complement.
CCAATTTTGCCGACCGCATTGCCGAGCTTTGGGAGTTTGGCGAGGATGTGTACTACTCCCAGTACCCGACATTTGCTGAAGGTATCAGCCTGGATAATGCAGCTCAGTTTGGCGGTTCTGCTCGTGAAACTGCGGCCAAGTCCTACTATCCCATCCATTGTACTGGTAAGGACGGCACTACTCTGGCAGCGGGTACGATGATTTCCACGACCATGAACCCGACAACCCGACTCACATTGTCCGATGCCAAGACGATTACCAGAACGTCCTTCAACAAAGCAGTGATAAAGGTGGCCTCTGTTGCCGCAAATGACGTATACACCATAGCTGTGAATGGTGCTGTATGGGTTGTTTCCCCATCCACTGCGAATGAGCGCATTATTCTGACCGGCCTGGCTGATGGCATCGAATCAGAGGACTTCGATACCTATGTCGATGAAGAAGCACTGCTCCTGCACATCGAAGCAAAAGATATTACCTCCTCAAACTCTCTGGTTTTGTCTGAGAATCTGACAACCGAAACGGTGACCTCTGTTATCACATTTGGCACCGAAGAGACAGGCGATATTCTGCTTCCCGAGCGTACCATTACGAATATCGTCAAGGCAGACGTCGGTTTGCTGAGTGTCATCAATCTTTGCAGTTACATTGCTGGCCGGAAAGAGGAGACCGACACGGAGTTCAGACAGTCTTATGCTGATAAGATTTTCAACCGATCTTCCATGATGCTCGAAAGCATCCGAAGTGCGATCCTGAACAATGTCCAGGGCGTCCGTAGCGTTGCTCCTTACGAAAACCCCAGTCATGAGTACGACGAACATGGTCGCCCCCCACACAGCATCGAGATCGTTGTAGATGGAGGCGACTCCACCGAAATCGCAAAGCAGATCCTCGAAAAGAAGGCGGGTGGCATCAACACCTATGGTGATACGGTCGTGGAACTGGCTGGTGCTTACGACGAGAATATCACGATCCGCTTCAACAGACCTACCGTGGTCTATACCTGGTTCCGTCTCGGAATCACGCTGAAGAAGAATGAGACTATTCCTCCTAACTACGTCGACCTGCTCCGAAACGTCGTACTGGAGAATGTGGGTTCTCTTGCTGCCGGATATGATGTTGTTCCTCAGGAGTTTATGTCTGAGCTCTACAAAGCCTGCTCCGGTATCAGTTACATCGATATCGGCCTGTATACCACAGAGGACTCCGCAGGAACGCCTGACAGCTACCCGGACAGAATCGCCGAGGTTACGGCCAGACAGCTGGCGTTCACCACCGAGGATATGATCGAGGTGGCTATCGATGGCTGATTATATTTCTCTGCTGAAACAGGATCTCGCCGAGCAGTTTCGTGGTAAGCCGCATATCGAAAGCCTTGTTGAAGTCATCGGAATCGAGCTTCAGCAGGTTTTTGATTTTTATGAGCAGCTTCGCAATGAACGCAGCCTTTACACGGCTTTTGGCAAACAGCTTGACGGAGTCGGCGATATTGCAGGCATGACCAGAATGGAAGCTGCCCAACTCGCCGGTAAGACATCGTCACTGGATACCACAGACGATGAAATGTACCGACAGTACCTGATCTACAAAATCCTGAAGAACACCTGCGATTGCACATACGGTTCGCTGTTTACAGCCATCAAGATGTTCTGGAAGGGTGATGCCGTCACCTACCGAGAAGACCCGGATATTCCTGCCACGATTATTCTGGCAATCAAGGGCTTCTCCGAATCCGGTAATATTCGAGGCCTGATGCAGGTGCCCATCATCAAGGCGGCTGGTGTTGCAGCACTGATGCAAACCGATACCGAAATTGAAGCTCCGTTCTATGTTGGTATCGTTCACCAGCAGGAAGTGGAGTCCAAGTGGACTGTCGAAGAGTACGAGATCGAAACCGCTTAGAACAGGAGGTAAGAAGTGAGTTTTCCGAAAATTAGAATCACAGAAAACGGAAAAGCGCTCATGGCGAGAGTGTTTTCCGGTGAACGGCTGCAGTTTACGCACTTTGCTATTGGCAGTGGCGAGTGCGGCAGCAGTGACCAATGGGAAGGGCTGGCAAGCCTTATCACTCCCGAGATGGAAATTGATATCTCTGAATTCCAGAGGGATGGAGATATCGTAAGCCTGAAGGGTGAATTCACTAATAGTGTCGTGGAGGCCCCTTTCTGGTGGCGTGAAGTTGGCATTTTTGCAACGCTTCCTGATGTCGCTGATTATGGCAGCGTAATGTGCTTCTATGGTAATGCTGAAGACCTGGCTGAATATGTTCCCGGTGCGGAAGCTACCGTATCCGTCACGCATCGGTGGGAGACAACCCTGACGGTATCTGGAACTGCCGATGTGTCTGCAATCGTTCATAGTATCACCTATGTTACCGCAGATCAGCTCAACGCCCATACCAGTGACACTTCGAATCCCCACAAGGTTACTGCTGCTCAGGTTGGCCTTGGTAATGTTCCGAACGTCTCTACCAACAATCAGACACCTACGTTCTCGGCTGCGACAACGCTTACTGAATTGACCAGCGGTGAAAAGCTGTCCCTCTCTTTCGGTAAGATTGCTCGTGCTGTCAAGGATCTGATCTCCCATATCGCCAACAAAACGAATCCTCACGCAGTAAGCTGCGAGCAGATCGATGCGGCTCCCAAAAACCATAGATCCACTGGATCTGCTTATGGTATGGCAACCGACAGCTACTTCGGCCATGCAAAGATCACCGACGACACATCGAAGGAATATGGTGCCAGCGATGGCATTGCGGCATCGCCTAAGTTTGTTAAGACGATTACCGGAGCGATGAAGTATGCGGGCTCTGCAACGGTCGGTGGCTCTGCCAACTCGGCCGTGAAACTGGAAACCGCCCGAAAGGTAACGGTCAATCTTGCAAGCGAAACTGGTGCTGATTTCGATGGTTCCAAGGCTATCAATCCCGGTGTCTCCGGTCTGCTGCCTATGAAGCACGGCGGCCATGGCGGATCTAACTTGCAGGAAGCGCAGGCCAATCTTGGCATCATCACCTTAGAGGAGCTGCCGAATCTGTATGTCTGGATGAAGTATGACGGTAATCCTAGTTCCTATGCGGAAAAAGAATATGCGAACAAGACTATGGTTATTAAGAACAATGCGATTGGCGGCGGAACCACCACGCATCGTATTTTCTATGCTGATTCTATCACACTCACAGACGGTAAGTTTTCGCTGGATAGTCCTGCTTCAATGACAGGTCCCACCGCTGCTGAAATGACTTCGGCAATGTTAGGTAAATACGTATCGTCCGATTACTCCTCCAATTTGAGTAAGGTGTACTTTATCCCTGAAGATGCTACGATTACTGATATAACTCTGAGTAACGGCGGAAAATCTGTAACGTTTGATACGCTGGTTGAAATCACGCCCACAGAATTCGACTCCTTTGTAGCATCTAAAGCATCTGACACATACCCAGAAAATGGTAAGCACACCGATAACTACTGGTATGTGTACCATAAGCAGCTTGGCGAATGACACTCTGCGTGAACCTCGTAGCAAAGGAGGCATAAATGAAAGTAGCAAGAATTAAAGTCCGTGGCCCCTGTATTGATGTTGAGCAGATCTGCACGCTTACTTCTGGCATGGTAGGAGCCGCAGTTTCCTTTGAGGTTGACGAAAAGTGGAATGACCTGCGTATCACTGCCGTCTTCCGTGCAGGATCGGTGACTCGTGATGTATTGAACCCTGACCTCTCCTCCGTAGAAATCCCCTGGGAAGTCCTTGCAGAACCTCGTATCGATTGCGAGTGTGGCCTGTTCGGTGTTAATGCCGATGGCGTACTGGTGATTCCTACCACATGGGCTCGAATCGGCAGAATCAACACAGGTACAGATCCTAGCGGAGACCCTAGTACCGACCCGACTCTGCCTGTTTGGGCACAGCTTGAGCAGAGAGTAGACAATCTGGAAAAGAACGGTACTGGCTCTATCATTATCAACGGCGCAACGGAAGTCCTTGAGGCAGCTCAGGCTGCGGCAGATGCTGCCATCGCAGCGTCAGAGCAGGCCGAAGCCCATGAAAAGGCTGCCGGAGAGGAAGCTCTGAAAGCCGAAGAAGAGGCCAAGAAGGCAGCGGATAGCGCAGCAGAAGCACAGAAATCTGCCGAGTCTGCAAAGGAATCGGCAGATATGGCATCCGATGCTGTATCTGAGGTTGAAGAAATCAAGGAGGCAGCGGCAGCCAGTGCATCCGAAGCCAAGGAAACGGCCGAAAACGTAGCTCAGTACGTTGAGGAAGCGAAGAAAGCAGCGGCAGAAGCAAAGGAATGTGCTGATGCAGCCAAGGCACTTGAGAAGCTCGGCGATCTTGAGGATCTGAAAGAGACTGTTGTTCAGGCTGAACTGTTCGCCAAAGCATCTCAGGGCTATGCCCAGGACTCCCAAGATGCTTCCAATGATGCCAAGACTTCGTCCCAGCAGGCCGAGAACGCAGCTTTGAGAGCGGAAGAAGCAGCTGCCCAGAGTGTTGCGAACGTCGATGAAGCGGTAGCAGCGGTAAACACTGCAAAGGATACTGCCATTGAAGAGATTGAAGGTCTGGGCGCTGAGACGGTTCAGGCTTCTGAAGAAGCTAAGACTGCGGCGACTGAAGCTCAGGAATCTGAAGAAGCGGCTGCGACCAGTGCTTCTGAAGCTGCGGAGAGTGAGGAAAATGCCGCGCTGTATGCAGAAGCTGCCAAACAGGTCGCAGAGAAGAATGGTTATTTCTACTTTGAGATCGTGAATGGCAGACTTATCGAAACCCGGACCGATAATGTGTCCGAGGATTTGAATTTCACAATTTCTGAGGAAGGACGGTTGATTTTAGAATATGCCGAATAAAATTGATCTTGGTTCTGTAACCTCGTATGCAATGGCCGTAGAAGCAGGCTTCGTTGGCACTGAAGCGGAATGGGTAGCGGCTCTGGTTGGTGCTGGAAATCAGTACACTGAGCTTTCCAACAAGCTTAGTGGAACTGAGCAGAAAGTGACTGATGCAGAGAAGACTATCGGTGAGCATGATGATGCCATCAAGGAAAACGCCGAAGCCATTGAAACGCTGGAGAAGAACACCACGGAGGAACTTGGTAAGCGGCTCAAGGCTGAACTGTCTGAGGTGCTTCCTGAAGCCGGCGAAGCTGACACTGTTTACCTAGTCCCTTCTGAGGACGCATCCATGCTTCTGATCTATCTGTACAAGGACAATAAGTGGGTACAGGTAGGCGGTGCTGGAACCGGAGATGGGACTATTGACGAGGAAGCTCTGTCTACTGCGCTGGCGTCTTATTATACGAAGACTGAAGTTGATAACCTGCTGAAGTCCCTCGATCTGTCTGATTTCTATACTAAGGACGAGGTCGATGAACTCCTGGAGACTGTTCCGGCTGCTGTCGACGTTGAGAAGAACACCACCGATATTGCTGAACTGAAAGAACAGCTTGCCCTTGTCGGCGTGTCCATTCAGTCCCTGGAGGATGAAGACGGTACTGTGAGACAGTATCTCGTCAGCTCCACTGGTGAACGCCTTGGCGATGCTATTGTTTCCACCGGCGGTGGGGGCGGTAGTACGGCCACCAGTATCATCAGCGTCACCATGGCAGAGGACAATCCTTCCAGTGTTGAAATCGGAAAGCCTTGCCCGATTTCCTTCTGGTGGACTTCCGTTTATCCCGATGGTGGCAGCACGGGTAATGGTACGATTGAGTTTTCCGTAAAGAGTGGTACGACCACGACTCGATGTGCATCCCGGACTCTGGGACAGGCAACTACCGACGAAGATCCCATCACCTTTGATTTTGGACAGTGGCTGCGTTCCGGCAACAATACCATCATCATCAAGATTACCGATAGTGAAGGAAACTCCACCAGCCGCAGAATGACCGTCACCGCTCAGGTCCTGACTCTGGAGGTCGACTACGACTGGACTACCGTTAATTCTGGAGACGCTGCTGTTCGCTGGCGTGTCGGCGGCAGTTCTGGCGTCACCATGCACGCCACTCTGGCGAATCAGCCTGTCGCTACGGTCAACAGCCCCACAGTGGGTCGTTGGCAGACTCTGACTATCCCCCATAAGGAGCATGGTGCATATCGCCTGCGTCTCTGGACGACTCTCGAAATGGATGATGGCTCCGTCATCACCAGCTCCATTACCGGATTCGATATCATCTTTGCTGATGCGGATATCACGAAAGTGCTGATCGCATCCGATTTCTCTACTGAGGAACCTTTGCAGCAGTATACCGCACAGTCTGTGAACTATTTCGTTTATGACCCGCTGGCTGAACAAGTCGATGTAACTCGCCTTGTTGATGGCGAGGTGTATGCTGAAGATGAAGCCGTCGAGCGTTTGATGCAGGAGTGGAAGTGGAAGCCTACCGAAAGTGGTCAGCACGCCATCAGCATCCGTGCTGGTTTGGATGAAAATCAGACCACCAGAAACTTCGTGGTAACCGTAAACGGCGTAGACATTCCTGAGTCTGTTCAGGAGGTCGCCACCTATGCCCTGAAGTTCAACCCGGCGGGCCATCAGAACTCTGACACTGATCCTCTGGCAGGCATCTGCAAGGACAGTGCGGGTAATGAAATTGCGTGTACGGTCAACGATGGCTTTGACTGGACCAGCGGTGGTATCCAATATGACGAGCTGGGCAATCCCTATTTCTGCATCATGTCTGGTGATCGTCTGACCATCGACTATGCTCCGTTTGCTGTTGACTGTAAGCCCACCGGACGGCACATCAAGATCTGCTTCAACACCACCGAGGTTGCAAACAGAGCTACGCCCTGGCTGTCCTGTGTGGATTCCGCAGCAGCAGGAAACGCTGTCGGTCTTGTGATGACCCCCACTTCTGCAACCATCAGCTCCGAGCAGAATCAGAGTCTTTCCACCCGGTATATGTATGACCGGAACAAGTATTTCGATCTGCCCGAAATCGAGATGGATATCAATATCCAGAAGTCCTCCCAGAAGCGGCTGATCCAGTATTGGATGGGCGGCTGTCCTGCACAGGTCATTCAGTACACAGCTGACGATGGCTTCGCTCAGAACGAGGCATCTAAGCTGGTCATCGGTTCTGACGAGTGCGAAGTCCATCTGTATCTGCTGAAAATTGCAGAGAACAGTTGGGAAGACGAGGAGATTACCGACGACTGGATCATGAACGCCCCCAGCGGCGAGGAAATGGTCAGCCGCTATCAGCGAAACGACATCTATGCAACGGATGGTACTCTTGACTTCGACAAGCTGCCTGAATCCCTGGTAAAGGTCGTTATCCATGCTGACCAGTGGACTATCGGTAAGGATAAGGCCAACTACATTACCGGTACTGTTGATTTCTACATCGACGGTAAGCATGGTACTGCTCAGTGTCGGTTCAGAGGTCAGGGTACTTCTTCTATGGGTTACATCGACGGCGGTCTGAATGTCGATATCGACCTGCTCAGTGAGATCACCTGGGACGATGGCACCACAACCGTAGGTCTTGCCCTGACGGAGAACTCCATCCCGATCACCTATATGAACTACAAGGTCAACATCGCATCCAGTGAGAACTACAAGAATATGCTGTATGCTGCTGACTTCCAGGAGTTCAATCCCTACTTGCGGCCCGCCCGTGTGGCGAATCCGAATGTCCGGGATACGATGGAGTTCCGCATGGCCGTCATGTGCTTCCATAACACCAACTCCGATACCGTCTGGGCTGGCAGTACAGAGTATGCTCCCGGTGCAACCGCACTGTATGCGGTCGGTAACCTGGGCAACTCCAAGAAGAATCTGGAGGCCATGGGCGAAGGTGTCACCGATGAATACATCGATACCGAGTGTCTGGTCGAGTGTGACGAGAACACCAGCGGCTATCATCTGATGCAGGATCCTGTCCCGGATGACGACGAGGTAACGTTTTACAGCAAGGGCATCGCATACGCTTTCCGCTATCCCGATGGCGACGAAACCGAGGCGATGAAGGCCAGCTTCCGCAGGTTGCAGAGATGGGTGGTTTCCACCTGCACCGAACCGGACAAGATCACCGGTGAAGCTCTGGACGAGATCTACATTGTTGAAAACGGCGTTGTCTCCTATAAGCTCGACAGCAATGGTATCGCTGTTACGGTCTATGACAGTCAGAGCCGTCCCAGAAAGGTTGTCGAGAACTGCCCCTATGACACCGAACAGATCGAGGTCGATGGCGTGTTCTACACCGTTCTGCCCCTCGATGCTGAAGGAAATGAAGTGACCGGATATTCCCACGACACCGAAGCGTATCGTCTCGGAAAGTTCCTGCAGGAGTTCGATGACTACTTCATCTTCGATTCCATTGCTTACCACTACCATGTTACCCACCAGTTTACGATGGCCGATAACCGGGCCAAGAACACCTTCTATGGCACCGAGGACGGCGTACACTGGCATCTGGTCTTTGCCTATGACGGTGATACCCAGATGGGTAACAACAACTCCGGCGACCTGACGCTGGACTACGGCCTTGAGGATATCGACATCCTTGGCGGCGGTTATGTTTTCAACGGTGCTCGGCACACCCTCTGGGTGAACATGAGAAAGCTCTACGACAAGACCTCTCCGTACTACAATGCCGAATGGTATAACCGCATGAGGGATTCCTACCAGACCGCTGAAACCGCAGGTGCATGGGATCCGATCCGCCGGCTGAATAAGATCAAGGCATGGGTCGCCATGATCCCCGAAGTCCTGTGGCGTGATGATGCCAGGAAGAAGTATATGAATCCGCTGTATAACAGCGATAATGCTTCTTACCTGGCAAAGTGTAACGGCCCTCTTCTGGATACGACCGCTCAGTTCATCATCGAAAATCAGCCCTACTTCGCATCTATGTGGCAGACCGCTGCCAATCGTGAGCAGCTGGTTACTGTCCGTGGTTACACCCCGGCCGAATACCCTGAAGGCTACACACCGTCCTCTGCGGTCACGCTTACTGCGTTCGCCAAGTGCTATCTGTCTGTCGACTACGACGGAGATCTGAAGCAGCCTGTCCGCCTGAATCCTGGCGAATCTGCCACCTTCGATCAGGGCGATGTCAAGCTGAACGATACGCCCGTCTATATCCCTGGTGCACAGCTTATCAGCTCTATGTCCACGCTTTCTCGTATGTATCCCGGTTTCTGCGACTTCAACAAACTGGTTAACTGCCAGAGAATTGAAGTTGGCGAGGGCGGCGATTATCGCAACCAGAACCTGAAAACCCTGGTTGTTGGCGGCTGCAAAAAGATGCGACATCTGGATATTCGAAATACCTCTGCGCTGACAGGTACTCTGGATGTATCCAACTCCCGTGAACTCAGAACTGTTTACGGACAGGGCAGTGGCGTTTCCGGTGTATCCTTTGCCCCCGGCGGTCGTCTACAAGAGTATTATGGCGGCAGCAACGTTGCATCTATCGTTGCCAAAACCCTCCGTGACGTTGAAACCTTCGAGCTTGAAGCTTATGACAGTGTTACGAGAGTGAACATTGAGCAGTCCCCGGGTATCCATACTGATGTCATTATGCAGAAGTCCAGTAATGTCACCAGAGTCCGTCTTACCGGAATCAACTGGAATCTGACCAGCACAGAACTGCTGCATCGGATCCACAACTTGATCGGTCTTGACGCATCCGGCAACGATACCGAAAAGGCGGTCTTGACTGGCTACGTCCACCTGAATCAAGCAAAGGAAAGCGAGCTGGCAAAGTTTGCTTCCGCATGGCCCTTGCTTGAAATTGAGTGTGATATGCCCATCAAAGAGTTCACGGTAACTTACATGGATGCAGATCAGTCCACGGTGCTGCACGAGGAAATCTATGCCGATGGAGATGCATGGGTTGACCCTGTTGCAGCTGGAACCATTGATGTTCCTCAAAAGGCACCCGAAGACCGCACCGGATTCACATATGCGGGATGGGATCAGGAACCTGCGACGATCACTGAGAACCTCATTCTGATTGCTCGGTATGACACCTATCCCATTGTGCTGGTATCCTGGTATCAAAACGACGGCGTGACGCTGATTTACCAGAAGTTTGTACCGAGCGGATGGGAATATGTCGATCCTGTTACAACAGGAGAAATCGGCACTCCCACGATCGAGCCTTCTGTGGAGTACGAGTACACCTATACCGGATGGGACAGCACTCCCACTACTGTTTCTGAAGACATCAAAGTCTTTGCAACGTACAGCAGATCCGCAAGAAAATACACTGTTCGCTGGCATAATTACGGCGGTACTACGTTGTATGAGGAAACCACGCTTGCTCATGGCAGCGTTGAGTATCCCGGCGACCTCAACATGACCAGACCGTCTCACGACAATGTGCAGTATCTTTGGCTGGGCGAATGGGATCAGGATACTACGGATGTCGTCTGTGATATGGACTGCTATCCTGTGTTCATGGAGTGCGTACTCCCGAAAGTTACCACTGTACCGACCGGATGGTATATCTACTCTGACAACCCGGACGATAACATGGTGTATACCAAATCCGAGTTTGCTGCGATCATGTTGTCTGATCTGACGACAATCAAGCAGTATCTGGCAGTAGGCGATAAGATTAAAATTGCTCTTTCTACCCATGTGATTGGAGATACCGAGTTGATCTACCAGCTCAACGGCTTTAAGCACCATCGTATAGCCGACGAATCCAATGAATTCGCTGCTACTACTTGGTTCCCGATTGGATTGTTGGACACCGTGAAAATGATGAACGACGAGAGAACCAACAATGGTGGTTGGGCGGAAATGGAGCTTAGAGACTGGTTAAATGATACGCTCTATCCGGAATTGCCTGTTTTCTGGAGATGCCTTATTAAGAAGGTAAAGGTGCTTGCCAGAGTAGGCGGAACCAGCGGACAGGTAGCAACTTCTGAAGACTATCTTTATCTTATTTCTTATGCAGAAGCCGGTTTTGGTACTACTGACCAGTTGTATCTTGGCGAAATAGATGCAGATGCAGAGAATATTACCTATTCTTTGTATACTGATGATAACAGCCGAATTAAGAAAAAGAGTAATGGCGAAGGCGAATCCTTAATTTGGTGGTTGCGGTCGCCCAAGGGAACCTCCAGCAGCGAATTCCATGTTATTAACAACGTGGGCGGCGGTGGCACCTATTACTATACGGTAACCTATGAATATGGTATTGCCCCTGGCTTCTCGATTTAATCTTTTGGACTCGCACAAAGTAGGAATAGGCTGAGCTGTATCTATGCAATCAGCCTATTCCTAAAGCGTGTATATCGAATTACAATCAAAGATGCCATTTCTTGAACTTTGCTGTTTGGAAATTAATGAAGTTTTACCTTCGGATAGGAGGAAATGATTATGTTTGTAAAAGTAGTTCGTGACGGAGTCATTATTGATGCCGTCAAAGATCTTTGTTGCTGCAAGTATGTGAAACGATCTGGAATGGTTCTGAGATGCAATGCCAAGGACACCCCCAGTGGTATCATTTCGGAGAGAACTGGAGAAATCTACCAGGTGGAAGGCTGGGCCCTGTTTCCGAAAGATGTCACGACTGCTGGCGTTGTAACCATCGAGAAGATTGACGAGATCGAATACGACGCCCTCGTCAAGGCTCTGGAGGTCACTGGCCCCGTAGCTGAGCCGGAGGAGGATCCTGAGATCCCTGCAAACGCCACCATCGAATTCGTAAAAGAAGCGATCATCAAGAGAATGAGCGCAGCCTGCAACACCGCTATTACCAATGGCGTTGATGTTGTGCTCTCTGATGGTGTGAAGTATCATTTCTCCTTGAAGCTGGAGGATCAGCTCAATCTGATGTCCTTGCAGTCTTTGATCCTGTCCGGTGCGGAAGTCGTTCCGTATCATGCAGACGGGGAGGAGTGCAGCTATTTCTCCGCTGAAGACTTCCAGAGGGTGGCAACAGCGGCAACCCAGTGGAAGATCTATCAGGAGTCGTATTTCAACAACCTGCGGCTGTATATCCAGTCTCTGACGACCATTCCTGAGATTATGGAAGTCGAGTACGGTATGCCGATCCCGGATGAATACGTTACCGACGTGTTCCGGACAATCATGCAGCAAATGGGGGTTGAGCACTGATGAAAAGTTCATACCAGCACCTTGCGAAAGCAATGGTGCTTTTTTGTTTCGGTGCTTTCATCTACGCTGCGATTGAAATTCTGTGGCGTGGATATACGCACTGGACAATGGCAGTCCTCGGGGGACTGCTTTTTTTATTGCTCGGAGGCATCAACAACTGGATTGACTGGGATATGCCATTGTCCGAGCAGGTATTTATCGGAACCTTAGCCGTAACGATCGCAGAGTTCGTTGCCGGCTTGATCTTGAATGTTTGGCTCGGGTTGGGCATCTGGGATTACTCTCAGATGCCTTTTAATATCCTCGGCCAGATCTGCCCGCAGTTCACATTCGCCTGGGCTGCGCTGTCCCTCGTGGGTATCGTATTGGATGACTACATCCGATATTGGCTCTTCAAGGAAGAGAAGCCGCATTACCGACTGTTCTGATGAAAAAGGAGGAAACATACCATGAAGAAAATCGTTGCTATTCTGCTGGCCGTGCTGCTGATCGCATCCATGGCCGTACCTGCCTACGCTGTCACTCCCGATCTGGGTGTCCCCGATCTGCCGGAGATCCCCGACATCTCCGATGATGTCAAGTTCGAGATCGACATTCCCGACAGCTTCTGGGATAAGTGGTTTCAGGAGCACCCCATCAAGCTGCCCACTTTCAAACTGCCCAGCGCGGAGCTGAAGGAGCGCCTCAAGGGCGCCTTCGACTGATATGGACTGCACCAAATGCGGCAACAATGACCGCTGTCTGAAGCTGATCAGAGAGGGGATGGTGCCCTACTGCGGCAGTTCCCTCTGCAAACCAATTCCCAAGGAGGAAAAAGACCATGTTTAAGCTTGCACAGGACGCAGGCCACGGACGGTATACCGCCGGTAAGCGCTGCGACGAAAGATTTGACCCCAACGAAACCCGGGAATGGGTACTCAATGACCGGGTTGCCCGGAAGGTGGCGAAGCTGCTGACCGAGAACTATGAGGATGTTGAGATTCTCCGGGTGGACGATGTGACTGGAGAAACGGACGTTGACTATCATGACCGCCCTGCTATCGCCAACGCATGGGGCGCGAATATGTACCAGTCCTACCACTTCAATGCCGGTGTCAAGGGAGGTAAGGGCGGCGGTATTGTCATCTACGTCCAGAAGAAGCCCACTCAGACAGAGCTGGAGTGGCAGAAGGAGCTTTACGATGCGCTGGTTGCGGAGACCGGGCTGAAGGGCAACCGTTCCGAACCTCTGGGCAAAAGAAATTTCGTGGTGATCCGGGACGCGGAGATGGATGCCGTTCTGATGGAACTGGGATTCATGGACTCCGCCGTGGATACCCCCATCATTCTGACCGAGGAATACGCTGACCAGTGCGCCCGGGCCATCGCAGCTGTGACGGCGAGACGGGCAAAGCTGCCTCCCAAGGGAACCGGCAGTTCCGGAAGCGGCTCCGAACCTGAGAATAGACCGGAGCCTATTCCTGATACGCTGACGATCAAGTCTGACGATGTGGTACAGTTGCTTCCCGGAGCTACATACTACAGTGGCAAGGCCATTCCTGACTGGGTACTTAAGAAGAACTGGATTGTCATGAGTGTCAGCGGAAACCGAGCAGTGATCGACAAGTCTGAAGACGGTAAACACTCCATTTTAAGTCCTGTGCATACAGATAACCTGAAACTCGTCGCTGCTGCACCGGAATCCACACCGAAGCCTGAGACTCCGATCCGTCTTGATTGCCCCAAGGAAAAGAATGTGGCATATGACCACACATACATCGTGGACTCCTACGACGGTGTGCTGAGCCTGAGAGCTGGTGCATCTGCGGACAAGCAGCTGATCGAGGAGATGGAGAATGGTCAGACTTTCCGCTGCTATGGCTACCATACCGGAAACTGGCTGTACGGTGTTGCTCAGAGTGGCAAGAAGGGTTTCTGCCACAAGAATTACGTCAAGAAGGTGTGAGTCCGATGGATACGGAGGCTATTGCAGCGGTATGCGTAGCATTAGGGCTGACAACCACCATCGTAGAGATCAGCCCTATAAAAATCAACCCTTGGAGCTGTATTTGGAAAATGCTTAAGATGCTTTGGAAAAATTTCTGTCGCTCTCTCAATGCTGATGTACTGGAAAAGTTGGCAGAGATAGACGCCGGGCAGACAGAAACACGACAGAAGCTTGAAGACCACATAAAATGGATGACTACAGGGAGGCCGACAAAGTCCGGTCCGCTATACTCCAATTCAACAACGAACTCCTGAGAGATATTCCTCATACAAAAGAGGAATACATAGAAGTTCTTGCAAAGATCGATTGGTACAACAACTTCTGTCAAACCAATACGGATTATAAAAACAGCCGAGCAAAACACGCTATCGCAAACATTGAGAGAGCGTATGATGACCGACTGCAAAAACATGACTTTCTTTAAGGAGGATACATATGTACGAAGTAATTATTGAAGCCGCCGTCCAGATTCTGGGAGAACTGGTCTTGGCTATGATCGGTGTCGCTGGCACTTGGTTGCTGGCAAAGATGAGTGAGCAAAAGAAACTGATCAACATCGCAGCCGCTACGGACGAGGCAACTCAGGCCGCACAGATGACAGTGCTGGAACTCCAGCAGACTGTGGTTGACGGGCTCAAGGCTGCTCACGCAGATGGAAAGCTGACCGAAGATGAGAAAAACGAGCTTGGTATCATGCTCCTGGAAAAGGCCATGGAAAAAATGTCTCAGCCTGCCAAGAATATCTTGGCTGCGGCCGGCAAAGACATTACTGCCATCATCAAGGGAGCTGCCGAAGCGCTGATTGCTCAAATGAAGCGAATGCGGATTGATCCGCAGAACAACACCATAGCGTGAACAGGCTTTGACCTCCAGCCTGATACGCACCGCCGCCTTAACGTCAGCGCCCCCCTCGCTGTCGCAAGAATGATGACGGCGGTATAGAACAGTACCCCCACTCCGGTTTTGCCGGGGTGGGGGTATTTTTGCGTTTCCAGGAAAATCCTTGATAGCATCCAAGGGGCGGCTGGGGGAAAGGGGATCAGTATAATCTGGACCAACTTCCCATCTGGGCGGAAAACCCGACACAGGGCCGCCAAACAGCTCCTGCGGTTACGGGATCAAAAGTCGTAAAGTATATCACATACGCATGGTAAATCAATCCACAAAATAACCAAAAATGAAAGCCCGTATTTTACAAATCAGTCTCCCGGGCACTTTAGCACTTTGCCTTATCCTTTTACATCCGAACGGAACCCCCCGGTAAAACCCGCCAAATGCCTTGTGCGGATTTCGTCACCGATAACGAATACAATGAAAAATTTTTAGTAAAATCCCGAAATAACACTTGACTTAGGCGATAGGTAAGTTATAGTTAAGGTACAAATAAATTACCAATCGGTAACAGCCGACAGGTACAACGGTAAAGGAGTAATCGATATGACAGACCAGATGATCCAGGCCAAGGTTGAAAAGGCCATCAAGGACAGCATCCGCTACGGCATCTGCTACATCCTCAGTAACGGCAAGGAGTTGCAGGTGGTGGTCACCGCCGAACTCAAGGAGACCCTGAAAGAAAAGGGCTACTGGGTGGCAGCGATCTACGAGCACGGTCATCCCGTGGAAGCCTAAGGAGGAGCAGAGATGATTGATCTTCGCAAGTACGAGAAGCTGATCCGGGAGCAGGTAGCCAAGGTGAACAAGGACGACCCCAACTGGAAGTGGTCGATCAAGTACATCGGTAAGACCAAGGTTCACATCCGGTGGAGCTATCTGGACTATCTGGAGTCGAACAACAACTGCTTCTTCCTCGTCATGGAGAACGAGCCGAAGGGCACCGGAATTGGTGACTGGCTCTGGGCGAGAAGCCCCAACGGTGGCATCATCGAGTGCTACTTGGTAGTCGAAGGCAAGCCGAACCCGAACATCGGAGCAGAGCAGACCATTCAGAGCGGCATCAAATGTGCGATCAGCGAGATCGCCTACACCGCTCACAACAGATATTGATAGGAGGAGATCCAGATGAAGAAATATTTCGTCCAGACCAAGTACCCCGACGGAGAGATCGGCGGATCGATGAACACGGCTCAGCAGATCATTGATATGTTCGGCTTCCGTGACTGCACCGACTGCGAGTTCGAGGTCTTCGACATCACGGTAGCCTTCGGCTCCATGGTTCGCTTGATCCACGAGCCGGCAACCTCGGCACCGTTCAACTTCCACTCGTTTATCAACTCTGCAACCAACGAAGTCGAGTTCGAGGGTTACAGCCCCGAGCATTAAGGAGGATGTATCAGTGAAACGACAGATGTATCACATCGGTCTCGACAGCAGACCCGTCAGAGGGATGATCGGCATAGACGGAAAGCCTATCGAAAGAACACCTGAAACGCATCCGTACTCCTACGATGCGTTCTTCGAGTACATGGCTCCCGACTACAATGAATCCGACAGAATGGTCTATCATGACCGGATGATGCAGTGGGACAGAAAAGCGTTCCGAAATGCGGTCGCTACGGTTTGGCCCGACAAAGCCGAAAGCCAGATGTTCTATGGCAAGATCCCTAAGGATGTCGAGAAATTCCTGTGTCTGTATTTCGACAAGCCTGTTCGTTTAACCGGCATCCTCCGTGGATGCAATGTCAGCAACGGCTATCCGTACTGGATTTTCTGCTATAAGGAGGAAATGAAATGATTGGAAATTGTTTCTGCATGACATTACCCAGTTATGCCAGCAATGAGAGGGTTGTGGTTGAAGCTGTATCTGCATTTGCAAAGCTGCTTGACCCTGCTCAGGATGAACTGGGAGACATTCGCACCAGCGTTTCTGAAGCGTTTCGGAACTGCATTGAATATGCTTACCCCAATAAGGCAGGGGAGGTATCTGTAAGATGCCAAGTTCTGAAGAACAATGTCCTCAGCGTCGTTATCAGAGATAAAGGCAAGGGCATCGAAAATGTTCAGCAGGCAAGCAAGCCTATGTTTAGCACTGGTGGCTCTGGTCATAGCGGCATGGGCATCACGATAATGGAAACGTTCATGGATGATTTCAAAATCGCATCAACACCGAACGGTGGAACCACAGTTCGGATGAAGAAGAGAATCAAAGGTTAATACAGCACCAGATAAACCGAAAGGAGAACCAGTTATGAATCAGACTAAGCCCATCAGAATTATCGCAGTAAGAAGATCCAACACCCCCGCCGTGGTCAAGAACCCCGTCCCCGAGTATGACCCCAACGACATCGACATCGTCGTGAACATGGTCAACCAGGCAGCCCGTCAGCAGGAAGCTGAGCGGCAGGCCCAGGCTCAGCGGGATCGGCTCCAGCTCCTCGACCTCCGGGAAAAGGATGTGGATCGCCGTGAGCGTATCGTCCGCCGCAAGGAGCGGCAGTATCAGGAAGCGAACTCCGCCGTGAACACGATCATCGACGCCACTCTGCTCGGCTTCTCCATCCTGGGTATGGCGACCGCAGCTTGGTTCTGCTGGTTCCTGTGAGGTGGACGATATGGACCCTGTGAAAGATGTTGCCAGAAAGATCGTCGAGCTGTTCGAGGATTTGCTTGAAGAGCACGGTATGATGATCCCTGATGCTGACCGCACCGGAGCAGAAGGAGAGGCTCCCATTTACGGATGCACCTATGGAGATCTGGTCGACGATGTCACCGACATCCTCAGAAAGAACA
Organism: Oscillospiraceae bacterium; assembly: GCA_017516785.1. Next base: position 45,264 of record JAFXAV010000028.1, on the reverse strand, counting down.
GAACTCTTATTGGTGGTCGCTACTCATGTTGAGATGGAGGTGCCAGACGATGGCTAAGACTGAGAACGGCTTCCGGTACTATAAGTGCAAGTTTTGTGGTGCCGAGAGCAGGGAGCCGCTGCATAGCTGGAAGAAGAAGCCTCAGAAAGACAAGAATGTCTGCCCCTGGTGCATCGAACGCCGCCGGGTAGCCGCTCAGACCAGAATTGAGCGTGGGAAGCACGAAGGATACGGCTGGTTTACGCCGTTTTAATTTTGCTTATCAGTTACCACCGTGTTCGTTTTGATTACCACCGTAACCGCAGGAGGTGAAAGATATGGATGCCAATTACCACAAGAGGGTAGCGGAGTGTGTGTTTGACATCACGACCGTCCTCTGCTTCATCATCCATGGGAACCCGAAGTACCACTACGAGGGAATGGGTGACTCCAGGGAGATGTTCCACACCATCTATGAATGGGCGGAAGAGTTTGAGCGTGAGAACCCCGATCCCGTCGACTATATGTTGGAGATCGAGATGTTCGCATACCGCAAGCTGAAAGAAATCGGCTACGAGCCGGTAGGAGGTGAAAAAGATGTTAACTGTGTTTAAGGTGATGATGCTTCTGTTTGTAGCAATCAGTTTCTTAGGCTCATTGGCAGAAGCCAACGATAGCAGGAGAAAGATGTACTTCGTGCTTTTCGGAGTATGCGGTGTGTTATTCCTGCTGGCTGAAGCCACCACTCATTTTCTGTAAGAAAGGATGTCCCAAATGAAAGAAAAGTTTATCGAAATCTACCGCAAGTACATCACCCGCCCCGGTGCGGAGGATCTGCTTGCCTATCTGGAGAAGTCTGACTTTTTCACCGCACCTGCAAGCGGTCGCTTCCACCTGAGTGTTCCCGGCGGCCTGTGTCAGCACAGCATCAATGTCTATGAACAGCTTCGGGATCAGTACGAGCACTTCCTGAAGAAGAACCCCGAGTTCACCGAGCTGACCCCCGAGCAGGAAGAAACCATCGCCATCTGCGGTCTGCTCCACGACCTGTGCAAGATCAACTTCTATGTTCCCGTCAAGAAGAGCCGCAAGACCGGAAAGAACCTGCCCAATGGCAAGCCTGAGTGGGAGGACTACTGGGGCTATGACATCGAAGACAAGCTGCCCTACGGCCACGGCGAGAAGAGTGTGTACATCGCATCTGGCTTCATGCGTCTGACCCGGGAGGAAGCTTTCGCCATCCGTTTTCACATGGGGGCTTGGCAAGAAGGGGAGGCCCGGAACGCCGGCAGTGCTTTTGAGATGTATCCTCTGGCGCTGTTTACTCACATCGCCGACATGTTGGCTACCAACATCAATGAGAAGGAGTAAAAAAGTGAAAGCACTGACGGTTAAGCAGCCCTGGGCGGAGCTGATATTCCGAGAAATGGACCTGCCCTTCGGCACCTTCAAGAAGGTCGAGACCCGGAGCTGGAAGACGAACTTCCGGGGCAGGCTCGCCATCCATGCGGCGAAGCATCACGACGAGGGATTGCTCGAACTGCTGGATGATGACGACCATCTGACCTTTGCAAGTGCAGGCATCTTCACCGAAAAGGATATTGAAGATATGCCTCATGGTGCCATTATCGGCGAGGTGACCATCGTGGGCTGTATGCCCATTGAACAACTCCGTAAGACCGACTACTGCTGTGTCTACGAGGAGACCTTCGGCGACTGGAGCGACGGTCGATACGGTTGGATCTTGGCAGATCCCGTCCGGTACGAGAAGCCGATCCCGGCAGTCGGCAAGCTGGGTCTGTGGGAATGGGAGGGAAGTCCCAATGGCTAAGAGATGTCAGCACCCTCCCGGCGTGGTCATCAAACCGGATGGAGTCCATGAGTTGATGGCCTGCCGACCGGAGCTGAAAGAAGTCCATCAGAATGTCACGGTCTATGTAAGCCAGTGCCCTAAGTGTGGTTTTGTTGAAATCTGCTGGAGAAGCCAGGAGAACAGTGAACACACGATACTGGGAGAACTTGGCCCGGAACCCGAAGACGATTGATCGCTTGTTTTGAAAGCAAGCGACGAAAGTAAGCGACAAGCGATAAAACAAGCAATAGGAGGAAAAAGAAATGAGCACCACTATCGCAAACGAAATTGACATTGACCGCTCCAGCGACTGCTATAAGCACCTGCTGGAAGGCATCGTCCGGTCCTTTAACGAGGAGGTGAAGGAGGGTAAGGAACCCCTGTTCACCACGGATGCGAAGAATCTGTACGATCTGTTCCTGGACAACCTGCCTGCGGAAGCCCGTCAGCACTACAACTGCAACGCCTGCCGCAGCTTCGTCGACCACTACGGCGGTCTGGTTCGCATTGACGGCAAGGGCAACCTGCATCCCGTCATGTGGAAGTACGCACCTGTGTTCTTCGATGCTGCTGTCCATGCCATCCAGGAGAAGGTCACCAAGGCAGATGTCACCGGAATGTTCGTCACCGAATTCAAGCGGCTGGGCATCCCCAAGACGGGCATCTGGCATCACATGGCTGTGGACACCCCCCAAGAGCATGATCCTGAACAGCCGTCTGAATACCGCAGGTCAGGTTGCCGCCGAGAAGCTGGAGGATCACCGCCTGCTTCTGGATGCTGTGAACAAGTACAAGATCGAGACCGTCGAAGCTGCTGTGAACCTGCTCCGCAACGGCTCCCTCGCCCGGAGCGAGAAGTTCGTCGGTATCGCCGAGTGGCTCCTGACGGTCATGCAGGAAGCCAAGGGCAAGCGGAAGATCAAGAAGATCATCTGGCCCAAGGTGGCAACGGCACCCGCCGGCTTCTGCCATATCTCCAGTTCCATGGTTGGCATCCTGCTGGACGAGATCGAAGCTGGCTCCGACTTCGACACCATCAAGATGAAGTTCAACAGCAAGGTCGACCCTCTGAAGTATCAGCGTCCCCAGGCGGCTCCCACCGCAGGCAATGTCGCTCAGGCTGAAAAGATCGTGGCGAAGCTGGGTATCGAGAACTCCCTGCTCCGTCGCTTCGCTCGCCTGGATGAACTGGAAACCCTGTGGAAGCCCAGACCCAAGGCTCCCGAAACCATCAAGGGCGGTGTCTTCGATGGGATCAAAGTGAAGGGTGCTGAGGTCAAGCCTGCACCCGTCGTTATTGCACCTCCCACCATGCTGACCTGGGAGAAGTTCCAGAGGACTATCTTGCCCCGTGCAAAGAAGATCGAATACTATGCCGGTTATTCGGCTCAGAGTTTCAGTGCAATCGTCACCGCCGTCGATCCTGCCGCACCTCCCATCATCAACTGGGATAGCGAAGATCACCGCAACCCCTGTACTTGGTATGTGTATGCTGGTGGCTCCTATCCCGACGGTTGGGGCCTGATCCCCGGCTATGTGGAGGTTACTGGTGTGGTTCTGCAGCCCAACCTGTGGCAGCCCGGTTATGAGCATCACGGCAAGTCTGTGTTCTTCATCCTGGATGGCTGCAAGGATCAGCACAACAAGGCGTCCTCTCTGTTCCCCGAACACCTGAAGGGCGAACTGCGGGAAGTTCGTTCTACCATCGAAGCCTACTCCAAGAGTCATCCCCTGGCTGGCTTCGACGAAGCATCTGCCTGTGGCATCCGTCTTCAGGGTAGTAGCCGGCCCTGGGATTGCACCCTGCGTGTCACCACCGATGTGGGTGTCAGCATCTACAAGCTGTATAGTTGGGACTAAGGAGGTGAGCGTATGAGCATCGAAGAAAGAGTGGAAACCTTGCGGAACATGATTGTCGCAGCCGGCGTTTCCTGTGGTCTGAACCTGACTGTCTACGAGGGCAAGATCGCTTTTGTCGATCAGAAGGAGAAGAAAATCGTCGCTGTGTGGAACCCCGAGTACACGGCGGCAGACATTCCTGGAGGTAACTGATATGGGCTACACACCTACAGTTGTGTTCGACTTCGACGGAGTTGTCCACAGTTATAAGAGCGGCTGGAAAGGGGAGACCGTGATCCCCGATCCGGTCGTCCCTGGCATCGCAGACGAGATCGCCCGGTTCCGTAGATTCGGATACCGGGTGGTGGTCGTATCCACCAGATGTGCCACCGAAGAGGGTTTGGCGGCGGTCAAGAAGTACCTCCGTGAGAACCGGATCGAGGTGGATGCCGTCCAGAAGGAAAAGCCGCCTGCAATCTGCTACATCGACGACCGGGCTCTGTGCTTCCGTGGCAATGCCCATCATCTGGTGGAGCGTGTCGCTTGCTTCAAGTCCTGGACGGAAGGTACGCCCCAGGACGATGAAGCGGTCAAGGGACTGCGGAAGTGCTTGGTTCGCTTCCTTGCAGATGGTAAGCCCAAGCAGATGATCGGTCATTTTCATGGATGGCATATCGAACACTTCACCGGAACCAAGGGTATTATCGAACTGAGTGGAGGTTCTGTCATCACGGTGAACGCAGATAGCATCATCTTCCTCGACCATGGAGCCGAGCCTGTCCCTGAGATGGGCGAATGGATCATCCACACAGAGCACTTCACACCGTATCGCCGCTGCTCCAGGTGCGGCTGGGAGATGCCTTTGATCGCCAATGAGTCCGAAGTTGATCGGATCAAGTTCCCGCATTGCCCCGGATGTGGACTGCCCATGAAAGGAGAATGTTGATGGGACCTTGGACGGCATACGCTATTGCATGGTTGTCTATGGCTTGGGCGGTAGCATCAGCCATTGAAAAGACTGGTAAGTGGGGATTGCTGTTCTTCATGCTGATTCCCGGTTGCATCAGTATTTGCTCTGGAGGTGACAAAAAGGATGAATAAGATAGCGGTATCAACCGCAGATCTCCGCCCATGTACTGTCGATAAAATGAAGGCCCTGTTCCACCGTTGGGAGGACAAGTCCTGGATCGTCCCACCTTCGCCTATGGTGGGTGGTCATCCCGGCGGGGAAGTCCGGGGCGTATTCGCCATCGTTGAGATGGAGGATGGTAGCATCCGGGAAGTGGAGCCTACTCAGGTGAACTTTGGAGATAACCACCGCTTGTTTCAGAAGTATGCGTTCGGGAGCTTTGAAGGTGAGAAGAATGGGTAAGTATTATACCGCCGACATTACATGGTGCGACTGCGGCTGCACCAACACCAAATGTGAGCGGCACATCTGCCATCTGAACCCTCTGATTGGGTGCGGATTCTACAGTGTGGCCGACTTCAGTGATAAGTGCCATGAATATTCTGGCAAGAAAAAGGAGGAATAGAAATGCAGCCCATCAATGAATCTCTGAATGACTTCAGTTTCTGGTTCCCGAAGATCGAGAACTGTGGCATCCCGGTGCCTCCGACGTTTTTCCGGAAGCTGCCCATGAGCGACGATGAAAAGACCCAGCGGCTCCTCCAGGCGTTCTACATGGATCATCCTGACGAAGATGAACAGGTCATCCGGAACTGGGTGCAGGAAGAAATCGTTCCTGAACTGAAGAAAGACAACCGCCTGGGCGGCATGATGTTTGTAAAGAACGGTCGTTTCAGCAATAAGTTCGACGCCAATCGTGCCTGCATCATCTATGGCCCGTACAAACTGCATGAGGCTATCCAGAACATCAACTACGAGGCCCTGTGCTGCGGAGCGGGTGGCATTGACGAAATCGTAATCCGGCATTTCATCACCTACGACCGTCAGAATACGCCCTGCATCTACAACGGCTTGCCCCTGCGGCCTGAGTTCCGGGTGTTCTACGATTTCGATGACCGTACCCCGATCTTCACGGCGAACTACTGGGACTATGATTATGTCTACCCGCACCTGTACGAAGCCACCGATAAAATCGTCTTCGAGCATGAGCGTGAGTGCATCGAATCTGTGTTCAATGCCCACAAGGAACAGGTCGAGAAGATGGTTGCTCATGCCATGGCGAAGGTAAAGGGGCTGCACGGCCAGTGGTCTGTTGACATCCTCCTGGACGAGCGGGGGACGTTCTGGCTGATCGACATGGCTGTAGCTCAGCGGTCTGCCTACTGGGAGCAGCGGCCCAATAAGGAGCTTTACCCCGAATAACTGCCAGTTAGGAGCCAATACAGCGGATGGCGGCATACACTCTATCATTCGGGTTCGCCCCATCCGCTCCATTCTGTTCGCAGGAGGCATACCAATGTACAAAGATAGAAAAATCTTGTTTGTGTCCACTGGGCCAGAGAAGGATGATTGTGTGGCCCTGGTATCGACTGACGCAAACCCATACCCTCTGGCAGCAATGAATATGGAGACGACGCTCAATGATTTGCATACGGTTCGTAGAAGCCGTCCTGCAAATCGTGCTGAGCGCAGAAGAATCGAAAAAGAAAGAAGGAAAAAGAAATGTCTGAAGTAACCAATTATCAGGATGCCATTCTGAACGAGTGCCGCCGTGAGCGAGTGAATGTCACCGTGTTCCTGACCAACGGCTTCCAGATGACGGGCACCGTCACTGGTTTTGACAACTTCGTCGTTGTCCTCTTCTGCGAGGGCAAGCGGAAGATGATCTACAAGCACGCCATCTCCACGGTCGTTCCCGGTCGCAGCCTGAAGTGCCTTGGTGATGTGAGATGAAAGAGGATGTCATGGTCGTCCCGGAGCGGGAGATCACGCCCGGTGTCGTCATGGGACCTGTATGCGTCCAGTCCGAACCCAAGGTGATGTCCATAGAGGAGCATATCAGGGAAACGCTCAGCAACCCGAAGTTCGCCTATGAACGCACCTTCGAGGGGCTGCGGTTCACAAGGAGGATCTGATGGCTCAGAAAGTACAAGGCTTCCTGCTGTACCGGATCTACTACGGCGATACGCTCGTATATGTGGGCAGAACCAAGCAGCCCCTCCAGAGCCGTATCCGGGGGCACCTGTTCACAAAGCCTATGCACAGAACCATCGCCATTGAGCAGGTGACCAAGATCGAGTATGCTCGGTTCAAGACGGAAGCGGACATGAACCTGTATGAGATCTACTTCATCCTGAAGGACAAGCCGCCATTGAATGTGGATGACAAGACCCGGGATGCTCTGACCATAGAGTTGCCCCCGGTCGAATGGAGACTGTTCACGACCCCGCTGTGGGACAAGTGGATGGCTGAGATCCAGAGCAGGGAAACGGAGTACGACAAGATGAAGCGGCGGTATCGGGAAATCCCGGAAGCCAAGAGTCTGCTGCGGTCGATGTATGAGATGGGTGAGATCGATCAGACCGAACTGCGGCGAGGGCTTCAGGAACTCGACAAGGAACGCAACATCCTGTATGACAAGATGCGGGGCGGATCATCGCTCTGGTAACAGGCATGAAGAAAGCGGAGACCGAGGAAACTCGATCTCCGCTTGTTTTTGTTTTGTCAGGGGTTGATGATGTGGTATAGGGTGTCAGATGCCTTCTCGTTGGAGCACATGAACTGGATGTTCAGACCGCCGGGGGAGGAGATGCAGACCTTGCCGTACTGCATGACCGGATACTGGCGGTTGTTCGCATACCGCTTGTCAGGGGAGCCGTCATTGTTTGCGTATGCCCAGACCTGCTTGACCATCTGGGAGTCAGTCGGGATGGTGCCTGTCTCCAGGAAGCCGACAGCGGTAATGTCGATCTTGGCTTCCGTGTAGTCCACAGCACCCAGCTTCTTCTTGCTGAAGATCAGCAGTCGATCAGGCATGATAGCAAGCTGGCAGTTCTGGAGTTTGAATACAACAGGCTTGATGTTGGTCCGCAGATACCAGGGCAGTTTGCCGCCTGCGGTCATCTTGGCGGTGTCGACGGAGTTCTCAATGCCTGCGTTCGTTCTGATGTTCTTGGCCTTGGCGGTCACGGTGATCTCCTGCAAGGACTGACTGGATGCGACTGCCCTCCATGCAGCGGACAGCTTCTCCCATTTGGCCTGCTCCACATCGTCGAACTCGTACTCGATGTAGTTGCGGCTCAGGAAGAACAGAGCGACACAGGCTGCGACGCACAGGTAGAAGAAACCCATGCCGACCTGAGAACTGAGCAAGGTGAGGATCACGCTGATGATACGGATGGTCTTTGCCCATTTGATCTGGCGGAACAGTTCCTCGTAGACACCAGACCGGAGCGTGTTGGCATCGGCGGATGTGACCTGCTGGACATTGGAGTATCCTGCGTAGGGATCAACTGGCTGAACAGGAGTCTGAGATCCTGCGGACTGCTGCCGTTTCTTGCCATGTTCCTCCACATAGCTGATGCCAGTGCCCGGAATGGATACTGTCTGCCGGGTGCGACCGTCAGCGGTCTTGGTGACCCGGTAACCTTTGACACCCCAGCTATATCCGATACCCTTTGTACTCAGGTTGACCCGGAAGCCACCGCCCAAGTTGATGCTCTTCCTGTATCTGAAACCCATGAAAAGCCCTCCGATCAAGTTGATTTGGTAAGAAATATTGTACCAAGGGCGGTTTTGGGTGTCAATCGACATCTGGGTAACAGAAATTACCGATTACAGCGATTTCTGCGGTTTGCAGCAATACCTCCATCATTCGGCAATCGGCAAATTGCTCCAAACTGTTCGTTCAAAGTACACACTCTGTCCTCAAGAAGAAGTTACCGTTTGGTGTTTCACATGAAACATTCTGGTAACGGAGTAAACGAAAACAAGGACGCACGAAAATAATTTAGTAAATCACGAATTTACTATTGACTTAGGAGGTAGGTGTGCTAAAGTATAGTAAAGGGTAACAATACCCGGAACCATAGGAGGCACCAGATATGTATAGCTATTACGCAATTCTCTACCGGAACCTTCGCAAGGCTGGTGTAGCAGTCGAAAGCACCTGCTACTACGCCGAGAGTGAGGAAGCCGCACACAAGCTGTTGATCGCCGATCTGCACAGAGTTGATCGTGGGTTCAGCATCGAAGTCTTAGCCACCGTCAAGGTCGACGAATAAGATATATCAGGAGGATTTAGATATGAAAGAAGTCATCACCACCCCCGACGGTCTGAAGTTGACCGCTAAGTACCGTGCGGTCTACCAGAATAGCAGCATGAAGCGGGAAGGTCGCTGTATGACCGTCAGCAACCCCAAGAAAGCCAACATGAACTTCGCAGCTCAGCAGTTGTTCGATACCGCCGAGGAAGCAAAGGCGGAGCTTGCAAAGCTGATCCGCAAGTGGAACAAGGGTGCTCGGATCGAGACCACCACCTGTGGCATGATCGGCATTGACCTCGTTATCAATGAAGAGGACGCCAAGGCAATGGAGATTGTCTACTGGGAGATCCAGAAACAGTGGCGTAGCGACTGGGAAGTACAGGACAAGGCGTAACCAACCGCCAAATCCCGGCAAATCAGCGGGACAGGGCGATTCTCGCCTGGACATAAACTTACATACCCCGGATAAAAAGCGATCCCAGAGGTGCCCTGCGCCCTGGGATTGCCAATCGGTAACACCGAAAGGAGATAACGGTAATGACCAAGAAGCAGATGATGGCTCTGAAACCCGGAGACATCGTTGTTGATAAAGACACGGGCGATCAGTTCGAGTTCGTGCAACTGGCAAAGATATGCGACATCGTCCCTAAGGGCGGCGAGTTCAAGTTCCAGAATGAGCGACAGGAAATCGGAGCGAAGCTGATCCCCAACTATGATTACAGCCGGCGGTATGTCACCAATGGCCCGTATTTCTATTTCAGCCATAAGCGGATGACACTGAAGGAGGCGGCGAAATGAGTGCCCTCCATGTGCCCAGTAGCAAAGACTGGGCGGCTTCCCGATACGAATTGTTCAATCAGAAGATTGACAGCTTCGCCGATCATCCGAAGTATGGATGGCTCCGCAAGTACGCAGATGAAGCGATCCATTGGAACTCTGGCGGCGGCTATTATCAGATCAAGGCGGAGGACTTCATCGAACGAATCGAGAAGATGCCCCTGGAGTACATCAGAGACTGGCTGGACGGAAAGAACCAGCTTGAGTGGGGAGTGTATGGATCATGATTAGCTACGAGCAGCACATGAAGCACTGGTGTAACCACAGAAAAGATCGGTTCATCCAGCAATGTGGAGGTCCCCGGCGAAACATGGATGTCGATGGACACAGTTGTCCGGTGGCAATGTCTCGGAAGTCATTCAAATCGCTCATGGACTCTGTGAAATGTGAAGACTTCCCGGTGTATGTCAAACAAGGCAGCGGCGGTATGTGGTCGTTCACGAATGAACGGGATTCGTTCGGAACGAAGATCAGCGACATGGCAGAAATGCGGAAGTTCTACTACGACTATGCCGTGTAAACGATAGCGAATATTTCCGAAAATATTTTGCCGGGTCTATTGACTCAGGTGGTAGGTATTGTAAAGTTAAGTTACGATAACCTTACCAAACGGTAACAAGATAAGGAGTTGATGGTAATGCTGATGGATCTGGTTATGGAGCTGGTCGAAGCAGTAGACCCCAAGGATAAGGAGAAAGCCTACCGGAAGCTGGAAAAGGTAGGCGTCGACCGCAGAACCGCAGATGTCATGGCTGCGGAGTTCTACAAGGAGGAGAAGAAATGAAGCCGCTCAAGAAACGGATCTTCGATAAGCTGGAGGAACTGGACTGGTCGGTATCGATCTACGATGTGACCAGTTGGGAGTTCGAGAAGTATTCCCCGGCTGGAGAAGACTTCATCTTTACGGTCACGGCAGAGAAGACCGAGGATGTCTGGAGAGAAGTTCTGCGATACGCAATCGACTTTGACCAAGATGAACACATCGAGATGTGGGTCAAGGCTCGGAACAGTACCTCCGGTGTCCCCAGTATCCGGGTTCTGGTCGAAGATGCAGCCGAGATCCAGAAGATGCTCGACGAACTGGCTGACGCTCTCCGTGAGGTTACGGAGGGAACTGCTACGAAGCCGAAAAAGGAAAAGACCGTCGATGCTAAGTGGGTGACCTTTTCCTTGAACGGCACCGAGATCGCCGCAATCTCCGTCAAGGGGCTGTACCCCGGCGAGATCCAGGAGACGGTCAAACTGCTCGCCTACGAAAAGGGTGTGACCCCTGCCGAAATCACCGTTGGTGCCAGATAAGGAGGTAGTGATATGATTTTGACTGTTTGCCCCGATTGCGAAGAAACCGTCCGGAAGAGAATCGGCCTGGATCAGTACGGCAACCTGTACTGGATGTGCCCGTTCTGCGGCACGGCTCATTTCGCTGACAGATGGGTGCAGCGGCTTTGCAGCCTGCAGGCACTTGAGTTCGTCCAGAACCACCCGGAGAGCCTGGGACGGTATATGTTCGATACCGGGATCGAGGTCATCGGCGTGGAGAACCTGGACGGCAACATCATCGTGGAAGAGTTCCCGGACACCATTGAGTGTCTGCAATGGTTCGTTGATCGACAGGAGGACGATAAGTAATGATTACTGCAACGAGATGCCGACATTGCGGAGGTTTCGTAAGGCGGGACATTTGCTTCGACAAAAAGGGCGAGCCGTTCTGGACCTGCCCCTTGTGTGGCAAGGTTGAAACCGACCACAGTTGGTACAAGTATGTGGGTCATGCCGAAGCCATCGAGGTTATTGAGCATCGTGGCCGCCGTGGTCTGTTCGTAGAGGAAGCCGGTAATGTGATCATAGGCATCGACAACAGCACCGGATATGCCTGGGTCGAGGAGTTCCAGAATCTGACTGATTGCCTGATGTGGCTGGTAGACAAGGAGGCGAAGGATGACAAAGACTGAACTGCGTGAACTGCTACGGCAGGGATGGACACTTGACCAACTGTTCCAATGGACAGAAGGTCAGGACTGCATGATTTACAAGGCAGACGACTTTGCCCCTGGTGACGAGGTGCTCTACATTCCCGATCTTGACCTGAATGACATCCCGACGGATGTAAAACTGAATGTAGATAATTCGATGAACAAGGATGACCCCGGCTGGCCGAACATGACTGCGGAAGAGCAGATCAGAGTGGTGTTGTCGTACTGCTACACTGGAGCTGATTTCGTAGAGCAGTGCGATGGTGATGAAGCACTCGCTTATCGCCTGTTTTGGTACTGCGACTGGCAGAACCCTTGTTCTGCGTATCCTGAAATCTGCGACGAGGAGGATTAACGATGGGCAGAGGAAATGTATGCGTCACTGGTGACTACGAAGGGCTGTTCTACATCGATAACGATGACCTGGACGAATACCGCCGGGTAGACGAGGAGAACGACGAGGTCGAACATTGCCTGATGGGTGACCTGTCATACGAGGAACTGACCAACGGGGATTGGGAGTTCGATGAATGGGTGAGCTACCGGAACTGGGAGGATGCCAAGCGGAACCTGATCTGTTCTCTGATGGCGAAATACCCCAGCCTGCGGGAGTGCAACACCTGGATCGAAAATGATCGTTTCGCTCTGCTGGAGAACAGCCTTTTCTACATTGCCGTGGCTGACAATGAGTGGAGCATGGCAGTCATGCTTGTCCAGAAAGATCACTGGTGCTACGACTACTCCGGTCTTCAGAAGCGGCACTACCAGTCGTATCTGGACGGCATTCGGGACAGCCTGTTTGAGCAGTTCGATACGCTCGGCACCTACGGCGGTGCCTGGACCTCCGGTAGGATCAGCAGAGCGGACTTCCAGAGCGGAGGTGAAAAGAGTGCCTGAGTTCACCGTCTGGATCACGAACCACCAGTATGCTGTCTGCCACATAGAAGCAGAATCGGAGGAAGCAGCAATCGCTGAAGCCAAGGATCGCTACGAGAATCGGCAGCTCGACTACTACGAAGAGAAAATCGGCAGCATTGAAGTCGACGAGGAGTGAGAGAAATGAAATGCCCCCATTGTAAAGCCGAGGTCGTTCTGGTTGACTCCATGCACGGCCACATCGTCTGCAATGAACCGGAGCGGCACTACTGGTTGGAGAACCCGACCACGGTGATCGTGACCCGGAACGGCGAAGAGATCCCGGCGAGCTTGCATGGAGATCTGCGGAAAGCCCACGGTATCGGCAGAACCCGGCACACCTGCTATGAGGAGGTGCCCCAATGAAACAGGTAGTCCGCTACCAGTGCGGATTCTGTAAGAAACTGGCTGTTCGACCCGAAACGATCCTGAAGCATGAAAAGGAGTGCATCCACAACCCGGACTGCAGAAATTGCTTCCGCTGTAAGTATTCCATTGAGGGAGGGTATGTAGATACCCCGTTCGGGGAGCAATGGCAGGATACAGTACCATATTGCCAGCTTGAGGGGTTACCTCTGATGGCTATGCGGCAGAGCGGACATACGGCATTGAACTGTGCGTACTTTGCCCGTGACGATAAGATGTACCATGAAAGGAATGAAGAAGATGTCCAAAGAGAAATTGACCTGTTCGATCCCTTTTGAAGGCGAAGCCATCATCCCGTTCCTGGTGTACCCCAGAGGGATGGACAACCTGTTGTTTGCGTTCTGCATCCTCGGTCACAGCGATGACCGTTGGGCAGGCGACACCGCTGTGAGCGGTTACGAAGACGAGCATTACTGGGAGGGAATATCCGCCGGCAAGACCATGACCATCGTTGACAAGGTCACTGGCTGTACGAACTACCTGGACTCCGAGAAGCTGATGCAGGGAATCCGCCGATGGATCGAAGCCGGGGAGGGTAGCTTCAACGACGGAACCCTGGTTCTGGGTATCAACGAAGTGATCGCCGACCGGATTGTCCAGTACGCATTGTTCGAGGAGGTTCGCTATGAGTAATGCAGTAATCGTCGGCCGCCCGATCAATGGCATCACCATCAACGGTCTGGAGTACCTGATGGATGACGACGGTGCCTACAAGATATTCGATGACATGGACGCAGCAAAGAAGTTCTTGATGGAGAACGGATTTGAAGAGGAAGATCTGGAGTATATGGTTTTCGTAGAGAGCATCGGCACCTGCTTCCGCTGCGGATCTCCGCTGTTCCCCAGTCAGATCGAGGGTTACACCTCACAATGTTTCACCTGTGACGAGGACTTCTTCAGCTTCGAGCAGGTGATGGACGAAGTGAAAGACACAATCGCAGCGGCAGCCTGTGTGACCAGATCAATTCTGTTCGGAGAGGAGCCGTAGGAGCCAAAACTGCGGACGCTGACATACCTACACTCATTCGGAACCCGGCAATCCGCTCCATTCGGAAATGCGGGTTCCGATTGTCACCGTATGCGAATACTTATGAAAACATTTTGTTAAAATCCGTAATTCTACTTGACTTAGGCGGTAGGTAAGTTACGATAAGTATGTAGATAAACACCACCTACCAGATAAGGAGAAATAGATATGGAAAACAAGAAGATCGAACGGCTTAACTTCAGAATCCAGATGATCGAAACCGAGCTGGAGTATAAGAACAAGCGGCTGGAAGCCCTGACCAAAGAGCTGAAGGAAGCAGTTGCCAAGTACGACACCTACTCCATCGTCACATTCGTTCCCGGCTACGTCCGCCAGATCGAGGAACTGGCCCGAGATATCATAAACCTGCAAGAACAGAAGCGGATGCTTCTCTGGATTGCAAAGGAGGAAGAAGATGCCCGATAAGAAGATTATCGTCAGGGCTTGGTACGAGACGGGCTTCCCGAACAACAGGCGACTCAGAGCCGATTTCGTCGGTGCCAAGATCCGGTACACAGATAAGGGTGTGTACCTCGAAAGCATAGATGCCTGGGGTGTTCTGTCAGAAAGGTTCCACCCGTACAGTAACATTGAAAAGATCTGGGAGGAATAGATATGGTAGAACTGTTCGTAGAAGACTATCCTTTCGGCTTCCGCAAGCTGGACGATTTTGAATCCATCGACGCTGCGGAGAAGGAAATGCTCGCCAGATTCGATGGCGGCATGGAAGAAGACTTCCTGATTAAGGACTCCGGGTGGGATTTCCGATACCCGTCCCACAAACTGTACAAGGAACCCTGCCCACGCTGCGGCGATGAAGCCAGACCGTTCCAGATGTTCCAGACCCGTGATTGCTATGGCATTCTGTTCCGCCGGGTTTGCAGCAAGTGCTACAACAAGGTGCTGGCAATCGGATACGACGGTGTCAAGTATGGCCCGGAAGACGAGTGCATTGACTTCGATTACTGATCGAAGTTTTTTGATTGCTACGAATTACCGACTGGTAATAAATGACCGCTACGGCGGAAACGAAAGGACGGATCGATATGATTGATAAGATCATCGAAAACTGGAGCAAAGCACAGAAGTCCGGTGCTTGGCTCCCTTGCCCCCGCTGCGGACTCCTGACGATGAAGGAGGATCTGTACAGTAATGCGTTCAGCCGCAGAGCAGATGTGTATGTCTGTGACTCCTGCGGCACTCAGGAAGCCATCGAGGATATGCCCTATGGTGGCAATGATGACAAGCTCCCTCTGGAAGCATGGTTTGTCCTGCGGAATGTCTACGGACAGTCCGGTGTCGTTCCGAAGGGAAAGGGCTTCGAGGTGGTTGCAACTCACCCGATCCTGCTGACTGTCGAGGACATCGACGACATCATGGTCTGTGCGTTGGAGGGCGGCATCAACTACTGGGCAGACGCAGCCGATGTGATCGAGGAGAAGCGGGTTGCCAAGTGGGGACACGAACAGATCGCCCGAGGTGGTCTGCTGCTGATCCACGATCAGGAGGAGGATCAGACACACGAACTGACCCTGGAGAAGTTCCTGACCGGCTTCAAGCTGTGGGTCGAACAGGGACTCGACCACTACAACGCAGTCTGCGGCAAGACGGTCGACTGCTGTGAGATTGACGCTTCCTGTGCCGATAACATCGTCCAGCTCGCCCTGTTCGGGGAGGTACTGTATGCCTGAGTTGAAAGTGCTGACCATCAAGGGTCTTGCAGAAGAGATCGTCAACCGGATCGATACCGAGCACATCCTCAAGGAGCGTTTTCCTGCCTGCGACTACGGTGTCATCGATGTCGAGGGTGAAACCGAGTTCGACCAGGAAGAGTTGGAGTTCCTCCGTTCCGGGATCTGCGGATGGTACGGTATCCACCCTGTTGATACTGGCTTCGACAGCGAGGATCTCGTCCTTGTCGCTGACTACTACGGCGGCGGTTCTGCTCGCCTTGTCCAGTTGTTTGATGGCATCGATAAGACCGGAGCGGCAACGGATATTTGCCGAACCATCGTTGACAGCATGAAATTCCAGGAGGAAGCTGACGAGAACACGACTTTGCTCGTCGAGTTCCTCGACCCGAAATGAGGAGGAAGTATGAAGAAAACAAGTTGTCTAACCTGTGCCCACAAGCACAGATGTCTGAAGCGGAGTCAGGCTTTGTTCCACCTGTACATCCAGACTGGTCGTTATGACGAAGCGGAATTGGCTCGGGAGAGCCTTGATATTGGTGCTGACTGCACCGTATGGGAGGAGAAGGAAAATGAAGCATAAGTACCGGGTGATGGGCAATGTCGAGGTCACCATCTCGACCGTGATCGAATCCGAAGAGAAACTGTCCGAGGAGGAGATCTACGAAAAGGCATCCAGAGAGTTCGGCGGTATCAGCCAGCTCGTCGGCAATGGCGGCTGCGGAGACCGGATGATCGGTGTCAACGGTCCCCACGATACGATCATGGCTGATGAACAGCCCACCTTCGATGATTACATGGAGGAAGCGTAATGGGATATATCGGCGGCGGTATGTACCACGCAGAGCCTTGCCCCCTGTGTGGCGAAACCCTCTGGAACGGCAAGTGCGAGAACCCGGATTGCCATTACCACTGGTATCCGAAAGACGACGACGAGGAAGGTGAAGATGATGCCTGAAAGACTGACTCATAAGCAAATAGCGTATGACCACTATGTTTCATCAGGAAGTGGCGATATTTGCTTTGCTTACGGCATGAGCGGAAATTGCGGACCTGACTGTCCTGAATTTGGGATGAGGGATGGATGCCGTGATGAAGCAGAGAATTGGGGAGAGGATGACGATGGCGAAGATACCTGAGGAAGCATACCGTGCGGAGCTCAAGCTGGATGAACAGAGCGTTTACGGGCTGTGTAACTCATTGAATGCTTGGGTTCCTCCACTGAGAAATGCTGGATATGAATGGGCCGCATTCTATATGCTCCGTGCCGAGGGCACGATCTTCAGATTGTTCGAGGAGAACCAGAAGCTCAAGAAAATGCTCGAATCCAGCCAATCCCACGATCAGTAGCAATAACAACTTCATTTGAAACCCGGCAAACAGCTACAAACTGTTCGCCGGTGATAGAATTCAGCCAAAATCAGAAAAATCAGTCCGTAAGGAGGATACATAGTATGGAAATCAAGGATTTCCCTCTGGATACCATCGAAAACCGACATCGGTTCATCCAGACGATGGAAAGCAACCTGTATGTCGGCAAAAATGTCGACGGCGAAGAAGTCCAGGTCAGACTCCAGCAGGGAGTGGGCATGGAGATCTGGACCCGGCACCACGCCAAGCCTATGTGGTGGGAGGTCGTCACCTTCGACGAGTTCGGACTCCAGGTGTCTGTCACCTACAAGCGATATGAGGAGTGACGAAGTATGAAAGTGAAAGACATAGCTGAGTTCAAACAGAATCGGGACATTGAGTACCTGATCTTGGAATTTGAACGGGAGCTGAAGAAGAAAGATGATCCCTTCAACTTTTCCTTTGATGATGTGACCGCTCAGACTGAAACCCATATCGACGATGTCGGTTTGCTTGGGGTTGAGATCGTCAAAAAGTACCTCGATGCTTTTGAGGATGGTTCTACACGGGTCGACTTGTATACCAAACGAGGAGACGAATGGGTGTTCTGCTTCAGAAGAAGAATCGACGGGTTTGCCACTGTTCAGTTGGGTGTTTGGGACTCAATCGCCGCTTACCGTGACAAGCTGAAGCGGCAGAGCAAGAACGAAAAGAAACGGAAGTACCGGAAGGGCGATGCAATCCGCTCCGTGGATGACCTGCTGAAACAGGAGTTCGTCTACTTCGATGACAAGATCTACCATTGCGGATGGGTTCGCAGTTGGCAGTTGAACATGGTCGTGAGACACATGGAGAACGGACGGATCTTCTATGCCATCCGAAAGGAGTCTGGCAATGGCTGAAGACCGTAAGAATTGCCCGATGCGGCATAGAAACGGCAACTGCTTGCCCTGTGGTGGTTTTTGTACGGCTGTCAACAATGAGATCTGCGATGCTTTGCATAACGCATACCAAAGTGGATACGCCGATGCTTGTACGGACGCAATCGAGAAATTCGATTTGGTATCCCCTGGAGCAAGGAGGGCGCCTGATGACTAAGAAAAGAGGACATTGGGTCCTGTCTGTCGTAGAGGATGAAGAGCTGATGACCCCGATGGTAACGGGTTTCTGGTGCAACCAGTGCTGGAAGCCGGGAGATAAGAATATGACCGAGTGCCCTCATTGTGGGGTACAGATGGAACAGGAGGTACAGAATGAGCGAATGGATAGCTTGGGATGAATCCACCCCATTGACCGCAGAACAAATGGAGATGATGAACCGCAGAGTAAAAATCCACAAACTGGCTGATATGCTGCGGCAGATCAAGTATCCGGTGTTCCCGAGCGGTGCAACCTGGGCTGACCTCGGTGTTCAGTTTGGAAGCCATGTCTATGAGTATATTGCTGAGCAACTGATCGACAACGGCGTAGAAGTCGATGTCGTCCACTGTGGAAAGTGTAAGTACCTGAACAAGAAAGTGGACTGCGGTGGCTTTTGTAAGTGCGGCGAGGTGAACGGCGGAACACCTACGATGCGGGTGAACTGGGGTTACTGCGACTATGGTGAACGGAGGGGTAAAGATGGAGAAGGATGACCGGAAAGGATGTCCGAAGTGTGGATGCGAGTCATTCTACTCGAAGTTCACAGGTACACAGTATTACAAGGCAGACGGTGAGCCCGATGGCTACCTTCTCGGAGACCGTGAAACGAAGACGGTTCGTTGCATGAACTGTGGGTATAAGACAACTCTGGAAAGACTGAGGAAAAATAATGAAACAGCTTAGTTATTTTGAGGAGATCATCGTCGACAATTTCGCCGGCGGCGGTGGTGCTTCGACAGGCATTGAATTGGGCTCCAACCGCCCAGTGACAATCGCCATCAACCACGACCCGGATGCGATCCTGATGCATAGGACGAATCATCCGTACACCCGGCACCTGCAATGCTCTGTCTGGGATGTTGATCCGGTGGAGGTATGTCAGGGCAGACCCGTCGGTTTGGCGTGGTTCAGCCCTGACTGCAAGCATTTCTCCAAGGCGCGTGGTGGCATCCCGGTGAAGAAAGAGATCAGATCCCTGGCATGGGTTACCGTCCGCTGGGCATTGGAGGTTCAGCCCCGTGTCATCATGCTGGAGAATGTCGAGGAGTTTCAGACTTGGGGACCGACGATGCAGGTGTTCGACGGTATTAAGTGGGTCGAACTGCCAGATCCTGAGAGGGCAGGCGAAACCTTCGATGCTTTTGTCGGTGTCCTGACCGACGGCATCCCGGCGGATCACCCGGCTCTGGACGAGGTATGTGAATATCTGAAACTGAAACGGAACAGCCCCGAGATCCAGCGGCTCGTAAAGGGTCTGGGCTACAAGGTGGAGTTCAAGGAACTGGTTGCCGCAGATTACGGTGCTCCCACTACTCGCAAGCGGTTCGTCCTCGTTGCCCGTTGCGATGGCAAGCCTATCGTCTGGCCGAAACGGACTCACGCCCCTCGGGATAGTGCGGAAGTCAAATCCGGTAAGCTGACTGCATGGGTTCCTGCGGCAGACATCATCGATTGGAGCCTGCCTGCATACTCAATCTTTGCAAGCAAGAAAGAGATCAAGGAGAACTTCGGTGTCAATGCTCAGCGACCCCTGGCAGCGAATACGCTGCGGCGAGTCATCAAGGGAGTGGACAAGTTCACGATCAAGAGTGGCGATCCGTTCCTGATTGAGTGCAACCACAGCGGCGGCGGTCACATGAGAAGTGCCATGGACCCGATCAATACCGTAACAGGCAAGTTCACCTGCGGAGTAGTTGACCCGGTTATGGCTCCGTTCACATTCAGCAATACGGGAGGTAGTGTAGGCTCCCCAGCATCCGAGCCCGTACATACGATCAGAACTGCCGGCGGCCAGATCCTCGCAGCAGCGCAGCTTATGAGCATTGGTCAGACCGGAGGTGGAGACCGCATCCGTGATGTCCGTGAGCCTGTTCCTACGACCGTGTCGAAACAGGAAGCCTGCCTTGTCAGTGCTCAGTTGGTTGAATACTACGGCAATGGCAATCCGCTCGACATCCATAGCCCCCTCCATACCGTCACAGCCCGGGATCGGGAAGCACTCGTATCTGCACACATGAGCGAGTTCAGAAATGCTTCCATCGGAAGAGATCTTCGGGAGCCTGCCGGCACTTTGACCAGTCATGACCATGAAGGTCTTGTATCTGCCCACATCCAGAAGTTCTTTGGAGGTGTAGTAGGGGAGGATGCGAGGGAGCCGCTGCCTACGGTGACAGCAGTTGACCACAACGCTCTGTGTTCCGCCCATGTGGTGAAGTTCAAGGGACAGGAAATCGGACAGCACCCAAAGGACACGCTGAATACGATCACCGCCCAGGGACTTGAATATGCCGAGTGCAGAGCAGTCCTTGCCAAGGTTGAGGGAGCGAAAGACCTCGGGCACTGGGATGAAATCCGCAAGTTGCTGAATGAGCACTGTGGCTACAATCTGGCAGAGGACGAGATAATCCTGCTGTTCATCAGGGGGATCGCTCATTATATCGCCGACATCACCCTGCGGATGCTGACCCCGAGAGAACTGTACAATGCGATGGGCTTCCCGCCCGACTACGCAATCGAGAAGGACTACATGGGAAATGTGTACCCGAAGAACAAGCAGGTTGCTCGCTGCGGCAATGCCGTGTGTCCGCCCCTCGCCGAAGCGATGACCAAGGCGAACTTCCCGGAGTGGCATAAGGTGCAGATTGTGACAATGGCTCAGCTCGATCAGGTTGTGACAGCCTGAGATCGGAGGTTGTTATGGATGAAATAAAGAAAGCATCAGAAATCGAAGAGTGCTCCGATTGTCCGCTGTACCAAAAGGATTGCCCAGGTGGTTGGACCTCTGATGGCACCGGGCAGCCGGTTGAACCGCCTTGCACGAGCTGGGACGATGATGACGAAATCTACGAGGGTATGTATGAGGATTACGAACCCTCGGAAGCTGAACTCGAACGGTGGAGGGAAGAAACTGCTCGTCGTGAAAAGAAGCGTAAGGAAGAAGAACACAGACAGGAAATCGACCGCCTTCGTAGACAGGTGAGATCCTTGACTGGCGGAGAGTACAAGCACATTGAGTTCCGGCGGAACGGAACGATTGTCGACGACTGGCTCTGCCCGTACTGCCAGAGATGGACTCACCCTGATTTCGAGAGTGGGCATGGCGGCATACTGGAATCGTGGTGCCGAAGATGCAACAAGAGAATGGTTTACTGTTCTGCACTGGAAAGGGAGGACTTTGTATGAAAAATCACACGACCGTCAAACATGGTATGCTTGATGATCTCCGTGAGTACCTCCTGCGGAGCGGATGGAAGCTGGAGGAACCCAGGAGTGAGTACGAAGTGCTCCGTGCCCGGAAGAAGGGGTATCCCGTTCCCTTGATGATCTGGGACAGAACCTCTGGTGGCATCGGTTACAGTATCGACGAACGGGACATGAAAGTGTACCGGGGTTGGCAGCGGAGCCGCAGGAAGCGTGGGCTTGATCCTTACTGGCCCACTGAGGACGAAAGAAAAACGTACTGGGCAAACAGGAACGCAAACGGGGAAGTCATCGGATAGCAGACTCAGGCACGGGCTAAAGTTACCAACTGGTACACTTTAACCCCTATGACGGAAAACAGCTCACAGAGCCGCCAAAAGGCTCAAACGATAGGAGGAAATATGGTCAATAAGATTTCCAGAGGAGATATGTTCTACATCTACAAGTACATGGTGTGTGGCTGTGAACAGATGGCGGGCAGACCTGCGATCATTGTTTCGAACGATGCCTGCAACCGGTCGAGCGAGACGGTCGAGGTGATCTACCTGACCACCCAGGACAAAACGCCGCTCCCAACTCATGTGGCGATCACCAGTTCGCCCAAAGAAAGCACAGCCCTGTGCGAGCAGATTACAACGGTATCCGTGGACAGAATCGGAGATTACTGCGGTCATCTTACCGAAGAAGAGGTTACCGCGGTCGATGATGCGATCCGCATTTCGCTTGCTCTGAAACAGGAAAAGAGCATCCCGAGTGCCGAACCGACAGCACCTGCTGGAAGCCTGGAGTTGCTTCAGCAGCTTTCCGTAGCATTGGCGGAGCGTGATGTTTACAAGAAACTGTACACGGAGCTACTGGATCGGCTGATTAAGGGGTGCTGACGTGAAAAAAATATACGATCTGTACTCAGAGTTTGACATTGAGATGCACAGCAAAAACTATGTGAACTACCTGGAGGTCATCATTGATGCGGAGGGTAAGGTCATGTATGCCGTGCCATCTCACCAGGAGAAATGCATAGCCCTTGCCTGTGAGAAGATGGGCATAAGCCGGGATGAATTGAACCGGATGTGCCCGAGGGAGTATTACTTCGACTTCATGCGGTGGCTGTGCAAGATCTCCGGGGTAATGGCTGTCTGGACGCACGACTGTGAATACTGGGAGCCGACGGTGAAGCAGATCGGGATGCTTCGCAAGCTGAAACTGGCTGGTCTGTACAAAGGTCCGATTCCGAATACCACTGAAATGTGTGATGAAAAATAATCGTATGTGCATTTTTGTAAAAAATATTGATTTCGTCTCCAATTCGGTGTATGATAACGAAAACGCACCGTATGGAGGTGGTAAGATGTCATCCAAAGAGATACTGAAGGCAGCTTGCAAGGCAACCGGCACCAGCCAGAACGATGGAGCCAAGAAGATCGGTTTCACCAAGCAGCAGCTCAGCAGCAAGATTGTCCGTGGTACGCTCCGTGCTGACGAGTTCCTGAACTTCCTCGATGCCGTGGGCATTGATGTTGAGTTCAGAGTCCGCGAAACTGGCAAGGTCATCAAGATCAGAGTACCCGGCATGGGTCAGCGTGTTCGCTGTATGGTCGACAAGGTGATCTACGATACCGCAGCTTCCGATGCTCTGGCGAACAACTTCTACGCAGACGGCGTGAATATGTTCACCGACGGCAAGGCGATGGAGTTGTATATCGACAAGGAAGGTCGATATTTCTTCGCAGAATATTCAGACTGGGAAGGCGTAAAAGACCGGATCACTCCTGTCTCCGCAGGCGTCGCTGCCGCCTTCATAGAGAAGTACGGACACGAGATCCAGAAACAGCCGATTGGCTAATATTGAAGCTGAACCCCACCGGAAACCCCGGTGGGGTTTCTTTATGCACCTTAGATAAATTCAGACCCCTGTATTCTACTTTTAAGTCTCCAGGGCGTTTCAGAACTTTCCCATATACTTATTCATCCGTCCGGTTCTCCTGCCACAACCCCGCCAAATGCCTCACAGCGGAACTGTCCGTAAAAATGATTATTGCGAAAAAAATTTCCGGGAATCCGAAAATAATACTTGACTTAGGCGTTAGGTGTTGTAAGATTAAGGTACAAATAAATTACCAAACGGTAATAGATAGCACCCACAACGGTAAGGATGGTAGCTGGGGCAATAGTTCTGGAAGGCCACCTACCGACAGGAAAAGGAGAAACAGATATGGCAAGTCAGTACGACAAGATCAAGACCCCCAAGGACCTGCTTGTGCAGGTTTCCATGCACGGCTTCAGCACCAAGATCGACGATATTTGCAGAGCCCAGGACATTTTCGGCAGAGCACCCATCGAAGATCTGGTAGCACTCGCAAATGACAATGGCCGCCTGAACGACCAGGATGAACCCGATCCCGAAGGCACTTGGTCCTCTGGCGGCAAGGGTTACCAACAGGCGTTCTATCAGGTGCTGTTCCACATTTGGAATTGGGAGGATGCGACCCGGTTCTACAACCAGCACACCAACCCGGATTTCAAGAGAATGAAGCTGTCCGTGGCGAAACTGGAAACGGAACTCACAGAAGCCCGGACCGAAGCAGAAGAGCACAAGGAAGATTGCCAGATCTGGGAAGAACGGTGTGGTACTGAGCGAGCAGCTCACGCTGAGACCAGAAAGGAAGCGGACTTCTACCGAGCAGGTTACGAAGCCGCCCATCGGGAGATCATCGCCCTGAAAGCTAAGCTGTACGACATGATGGTGGCACAGGAGGGGAAGTAAATGGCAGTTCAGACTTGGATCTATGGTCAGCCCGATGTTCAGTACGAGGGCTGCGTGATCGGCACCTTCGAGCGTAACGGCTACCACGATTCTGATTTCTACGCAACTGTATGGGATGAAGAGAAACAGGCGGTCGTGGATGTCGAGTACGACACCACCCGCTGCGGAGGCGGCGGCACCGCAGTTATCGATGCCACCGACGAAGTGCTCCAGAAGGTGTACCGCTACTACAAGCGGATGGGGAGGAGCCGTTTCGACGGCTACTCCAACGAGGAGCAGGCGAAGCAGTTCGGTAAGGGCGACATGGTCGTCGTTGTCCGTGGTCGTAAGATCCCCAAGGGCACCGTCGGCAAGGTCTTCTGGATCGGTGACTGCTACAACCAGTACAGCTACCGCACTGAGAAGCGGGTCGGCATCGAAGTCGACGGTCAGCGGATGTTCCTGCCTGCCGAGTATGTGGAGCGCGACAACTGGCAGGCTCACCTGATTACTGGCAAGGACCGCAAGCGGAAGATCCGCAACTTCGCCATCAACTCGATGCCGCCCTATTACCGGGATCGGTTCATCAACTGGCCGTGCTGAAAGGGGTGAATTAGAAATGATGGAAGTCCAGAGAGCTATTGCAATGAGATTGCCTGATGGCTCCCACATCAGAATCCAGACCTATGGTAGCGAGGACATAGACGGTAAGCGAGAGGATCAGACTTGGATGAACCTCGACATCTCCCGAGTCCACGCGGACGGCAAGGATGAATTGCTTGTCACCGTCGACTACGACGAAACCAAGGGACTGAGAACCCTGGTGTTCGATAAGACCCAGGCAGATCCTATCTACATCAAGGAGGATGAAGTGAAATGCAGATAACGAAGCGTGGGGTGGTTCTAACCCCGGAGGAACGGGCGGCAGTCAATCAGGCCCAAGACATCATGGTCGAGAAGTTCGCCGCAGCCGGTGTGACCTACGACTACAAGCTGCGTGAAACCGTCGAATACTGGCTGTATGGTGCCCTCTACACCACGGGCATCGAGGGAATGATGAAGGTTGCCCGAGAAGCCAAGCTCGCTGAGAAATGGAGGGTGAGTGCATGAAATCCTATCCCGTGAGTGACTACCGATACCGGGAACAGCAGCAGTTCCTGAACGAACTGGCTGTTCGCCATGGTTTTGTCACATTCCGCCCCGACTACCACGGACTGCCCCGGGACTGCAACACAGTCCTGTTCTACACGATGGCGGATGCGAAGCATAACCGGGAGGTTGACCGAGAACCCACCAGCTATTCCCGGAGCGAAGCCAACGACCGCATGAAGTACGGTGGCATCCAGATCTCCGAGAAGTACATCTACCGGGACCACTTCTTCGCCTTTGAAAACACCAACCGGAACGGACACTACGATCTGGACTTCGCCAACTTCGGCAGACTGGACCTTCGTGGATCAGACTGGCACGAAAAACTGGAGGGTGCAATCCTCATGGCTGTTGCACGTAAGAAGCAGCAAGACCACATCCGATCTACTGGCGGATATGGCGAGCTGCGTGAAGCCGACGACACCTACAACGACCTGAACCGTGAATTGATACGGAGTTTTCGTATCCGGTTCGGCAAGGCATACATGGGTGATGTCAACTTCTACGATGAAGACAGAGAAAAGGTCGTTCGTGGTGAGAAGAGTGTATATGAAGAATATACCGGGCAGATGGTATACAACTTTGGATGTTCATTTGTGGTGCCCACCCAGGACGGGGAACTGGAGAAGCTGATCCGGGACTGGAACTCCGATGACCGGCTCCCAAAGGACCCCGACGATGTCAAGAAAATCATGGAGCGTGTCGATAAGCTCGGCGGCATCCACCTGATCTGGTTTTGAGAAGGTGACCCGAATGAAGTATGTGATCGAAGTCACCACCAAGGTGACTCTGGAGATCGAAGATCCCGGCAATGTGGAGAAGGCGATAGAACAAGCCTGCGGCATGGCATGGCAGTACGATCCTGATGAACAGGATGCCCGTGTAGTCGCCATTAACCAAACTGCCGAGGAGTTCGGAAAGATGGTAGACAAGGAATGGGAGGGAGTAACCGATCCCGAACTGCTTGCACTCCGACAGAAACTGATCGATGGCTTTAGAAAGAGGGGGATAGGCGTTGAAAAGACTTAACCACCTGTGGAAGCGGATCAAGACCCGCTGGAAGTGGTATGTCCTGGGTCATTACCATTGTGACCACTGTCCCTACTGCTGGTCGGATTTCGACAGCTATGCGGGGGACGGCGACTGCGGCTGTTATATCAGGGGTGATCTCTGGGACACCTGCCGCCTGTTACCTCCGTTCCGGTTCCTGATTGGATGGCCCCGTAAGCGGCAATGGGAGTATCAAGAAGCCCACGCATGGGACGGCATCGGCGACTGGTACGAAGAGAACGCAGAGCGGGAGGAGCACTACGCCAAGAGTGTTTTGATCCTGCTGAAGCAGATGGAATTGTACCAGAGAGACTCCGATGGCAAAATGATCCCTATCTGCAAGGCTGATCTGGCTGGCCTGTGGTTTGACCAATACCGGTTTTCTTATGGAAGCGACCAGCTTGGTGAAGCGTACCGCTACTACGAGGATCACGCTCACCCGGTCAAGATTGTCCCGCTGAAAGAGCGGTGGAAAGAAACACTCAGACTGACATGGAAGCAACTGGTCTACGACCACATTGCACCGTATCTGCCCCGAAAAAGGAGGAAATGAAATGATTACCGATGAAATCCTGGAAGCCTACGATATGCTCGTGGAAATGATGGAGGGCTGCGAAGCCGCCCGGGTCGCCACCGCTCTGCGTGAGATGCTGTGCGACTTCGATGAATCCAGATGGTTGAGAGCCAATGCCCAGGAACGCAAGGACTGGCTGGCCCAGTTCCTGATCTGAAAGGAGATAGAGATATGAACGCATGGGAACAGCTTCGGGAGAAGCAGCAGGCAGAGGTCAATGCTTTCCCCATCCACTTCGCTTTCGGTATTGACCAGATCAACCGGAAGATCGCTGAGTTGAACCTTGACCCCGAGCACTACCGTGAACAGATCTGCGGCATTGGTGCCGGCGGTTTCGTCCTGAAGCAGGACTACCCAGCTCTGATTGAGATGTTCAAACGGCATGAGACAGAGCGAAACGAAGCAATCGCTGCCGATCCCACCGGAGATGGCTTTATCTACGATATGTTCCTCACGGAACTGGTGAACCATGAGTACGGTTACACCGAGACTTTCGGCGACACCCTGGAGCATCTGGGCTACTCCATGGCCGATATAGAAACAGACCCCCGGCTCCAGAACGGACTGAAGAAAGCTGTTGTAGCTATCCGTAAAAGGGAGGGCTTTGAATGGTAGGCCAGAAGGGGATGCCAATTGAACAGGCCAGGGAAGAACTGGGCGGCATCGATAACTTCTGCCACCTTGCCTGCAACGCCTGTTCTGCGGATGCGTATTGCCCGAGCGACTGTGATATGCTCGAAAAGGCTCGGAAGATGGACTACAAGAAGATCGTCCAGTCCTATGCACGGCATGAGGGTGACTGGTCGAAGGTGTTCCGGTACATCAAGAGTGCCAAAAATTGATGGGAGGGTCGTAAATGAAAGCAGATAATATCAGAACCGTTCACTTCATGGAGGTGCAGGATGCAGAGGATCTGTACCGCTGCCATGAAAACGGAAAGGTATATGTTCGCCAGCAGTGCGACAAGGATCATGTCCGCTGGCTTACATCGATTAAGTGGAAGGGCGGTTATGAAGCCAGTGGTCCTTTGAAGGCTGGAATTACGATGCGGGTCGTAGACAGCTCCGAGAGAGTCCTATTCGAGGAGGATGTCGTAGTTGAGGAAGGATACTGCTACACTGTGGCAGTCAAGAAATGCGGGTTCTCCTGGGAGGAGATCAAGAAGATTGGCGAGAGCGTCAATGAATATGTCAGCCTGAAATCCTACAACGACTGGAAATCCTGGATGATGCGGGGTGCCAGAGATCATCAGTACACCGGATATTCCGAGGACTGGATGTACTGGGAAGTCGAGCCGGACAACGCCAGAACAATGTTCCGTTCTGAGTATCTCGGCAAGACAGTGTACGCCACGATCCAGAAAGTCACCCACAAGATCAGCGGTCAGACCTGGGAGGTCGTGGAGATCAAGGATCAGAGCAAGCTGGACACCCTGCACATCTGCGGCTACCTGTTCAAGGAGGAGTGAGTATGTCTGTTGTATTTGACCACTTAGGTGTTTTCTATGAGATGACCGCCGAGGAGATCGAGGCTGCCTACCGCTATCAGCAAAGACAGTACAGGTTGGAGGATGCGGAGCGGCAGTTCCTGCTGTTCGTCTACGGCTGTGATCCTGGTGAACTGGATCATGGCGAGCTGGAGTATCAGGAGTTTGACTTTGAGGAACGGTATGGCTTATCTGTTTCTGATGGTCTGATGATGCTGGATGCGTTCGTCGACCGCTACGAGGATCTGATGGACTGCAATGTTGCAGAGAACGACACTTGGCGTAATGCCATCCAGGAGGAACTCGCCGACTACAAGCAGTAAACGGAAACGAGGACTGCGAAAAATAATTTTGGATAATCCGTAATTTCTATTGACTTAGGCGGTAGGTATTGTATCGTAAAGTCACAGAAACCATCAAAAAAGGAGGCGATAAGATGGAGCAGGATTGGAGCCTTAATGGTGACTATCTGAGTACCCACGATAACCTGCTGGACGGTTTTACATTCGATGATGTGATCCTGGCCCTGCACCACACCAGTAAGATCAATGAGCAGACGGCTACGGCGGTGTTCAAGGACATACTGGAGCAGCGATTGACCGATATGAAATTTCTGTTCGAGACGAATATCGATATCATCATCGCAAAGGCAAAAGAAGGGCGGCATGATTACTGATGGCATACCGTCCCGTAGAATGCGAATACTTTGAGCTGGTATACGATGCTGGCGAGGGGTTATTCGTACTCCGAACCGCTCCGACTCTGGATGAAGCGAAGCGGATCAAGCAGGAGTACATAGACAAGCAGGACATCTGGCCTGCGATTTGCAGGAAAAGACCACCGAAGGAGGTAAAGAAGAATGGAAGACCCCCACGCCGAATCCGATAAGTGGACGAGGATAGCGAAGATGTTCGATGACTTCTATAAGTATAGCCCCAGTGGAAAACCCACGGGCAGAGCATACTGGTTCACCGCAGAGTGGAAGGATGGCAGAAAGTCCATAAATGACCTACTTCGGGAGTACCTCAGAAACCGTGGTTTCTCGTACATCAATACATTCAATGGTGATGTATGGTTCCAGTTCAACGGTCAGTGGACGAGATGCGTGGCGGAACCACAGGGCGATACCGTCCGGTTCTACATACTCGAATTTGAAATGGAATAAGGAGGAGCGGAAATGAAGATCTACAAGACCGATGATCCCGTAACTGCCCTGGCAAAGAGAGGTGCAATGATTTGCAACTATGCCATCTGCAATCCGTTCCATGTTTCGTTCGAGGATCGCAACTTCAGCAAGGATTGGAACCTGAACTTCGAGCGTAAGTACAATGAGCGATACCGTGAAAAGAACGGCGACCTCATGTTCCAGTTTATCCGGGAGTTCATCGACGAACTGGATGCTCTGAGCGGAGATGACCGCATGGCCGTGTATCGGCTCACCCGGAAGAAGCGGGACTACCTGGCTCAGAAATGGGATCGGAAAATCAAGGCAAATAGCCGCCCCGTCCAGCGTGGGTTCGGCTGTTGCTACCATCACTACCTTGACAGCGATGGTCACATCTATGTTGAAACTGATTTGGGCGTTAAGCTCAGGCAGTTTTAGGAGGAATGTCAATGAAAATCAGATATGTTCACGCATCTGAACCCGGGGTGGAGAAGATCCACGACACCGAGAAGTCCTTGAAGGGCTGTATCGGCCTGATTCATTCGCTCGGATCAGATCGGACTCAAGAAGAATGGGATCAGCATGAGCTGAAATGCTTCGAGAGAGATCTCAAAAAGGGACTCGTCCTGTCCTACTCTGTGATCGAGGAGGGTGCGGAATGATCGTGGCTGAAACCGATCTGGAGAAGATTCCGGATGCCTGTGTGGAATGTCCGTTCTTTACCTATGAGGCAGACGATTACGGCTACTGCCCGATTACCGAGGAACAGATGGACTGTGACGAAATGAAGTACCGTTCCTATAGCTGTCCTCTGAAGGAGGTTCCAGACAATGCGTTGTCCGATTTGCGGAAGTGAATTGAGACCGAACAAGGGATGGGCTGCTCAGTTCTACGACGGCTACTGCAACACCTGTGATATGCCTGTAGAAGACGGTGTTCCCGAGGAGGACGACGAAGATGAAGCATCCTTGCCTTGAGTGTGGCCTCCGATACAGCAGCTATTGCATGGGCTGTGAACTGAAGCTCTTCGGTATTGGGACATTGCCTATTCCGGAAGGTGCAAAAAGAAGCGGCCAAAGTTGCATTATTTCAAGCAGTTATTCCAACTGTACTTTGAATCAGCAGACTGAAAATCAGAAGCCGTAAGAGCCAAATACAGCGTTTTCTGCGGATTGTAGCAATACCAACTTCATTCGCAAAATTTCCAGCGGCATAGGGCTGGATTTTTATGAAAGACAATATTACCAATCGGCAATGTAGACAGTACACATTGGAAAGGACGGTGAAGAAAATGAGCCACGGAGTAGACTTCCACATCGAAGTGAAGCCTATCTCGATCAGCTTCAAGTGCCCTCATTGTGGAGTCCTCGTCGAAGTATCCTGGCACTCTGTCGATGTTCCCGAAACTTGGGGTGATGATTGGGGCTATGTAGACTGCCCGAATTGCTCCCAGGAAGTCAAACTGGGTGATTTTGAGTATGACTAAGGAGGCCCCATGAACTACTACGAGGTCTATCTGGCAGAATCCGGGCGACTGGTAGCCAGAGGAAATGCCAGGGAGTGCAGGAAGCAGCTCGGATGCTCCAGTATGGACAGTTTCTACGCTCTGGTCAATCGATCCATCCGAGGGATCAACAAGAAGTACGCCGTAATCAAGAAAAAGGGCGGGGAAACAGACTACCCGGTTCTGGGAGCCAATGACCCCGTCCACCGAATCAAAGGAGGAAAATGAAATGATTGTTATGAGAAACCTGAACCCCGAGCTGGAAGTCATGCTCGACGAGAACGCATTTGAACCCATCCGTGCCCACAAGCCCGACGCTGGCATGGATCTTCGGTCTCCGGTCGATAAGGTCGTCCCCGCACATGGCAGTGCAGTCATCAACACCGGCGTCCATGTGAACCTGCCTGCCATTGAGATCGGCGGCTGGTTCATGTACACCGCAGGTCTGCTGAAGAGCAAGAGCGGACTGAATGTCAAGAACGACATCACCGGAGAAGGTGTCGTCGATGTGGACTACACCGGAGCCATCCAGGTGAAGCTGTACAACGACGGCGACAAGGACTACCACATCAAGCGGGGTGACAAGATCATCCAGCTCCTGGTCGTTCCTGTTCTGACCCCCGATCCCAAGGTGGTCACGCAGTTCACCGGAGTGAACCCCGAGGGTCGTGGCGACGGCGGCTTCGGCAGTACCGGACGATAAGGAGGGATCAGTATGGAACTGTTCCAGTCTCCGTTCGGAAATGACCCCTTCGCTTTGGTTGCCAAGGCGTTTAAGAACCTGTATCCCGATAAGGAGTACATCGCATACTGGGAGCCGAACATCTACGGTGACGAACCCGAGGGCACCCCTAAGCCCTTCGGTTTGACAGATTTCGGTGATGATGGTACGGTCGCAATTTTCGTCGATCCCGGCATCACGGTAACCTATTCAGTCGAGATCTTCGCCCATGAACTCGCCCATGTCGCAGTCGGTGTTGGACATGACCACGATCAGGAATGGGAAGCAGCCTTTGAAGCAATCTTCGTTGAGTATAACCGGATCGCCGCTGAGATGTTCGGCCCTCCTCCTGAAAAGGATGGTGAGTGACATGGTCGAATGGTGGTGGCTCTTCGTAGCCGCAGCCGGCGGCATCCTGTTCGGAACGATGATTTTGGCCGCCATCGTAGGCTGGAATATCGCAGATGAAAAGGAAGGTATTCGTGATGCCTAAGAATTTTTACCCAAAGGAAATGACGGTAACTGCCGAGGGTAAGGCTCTGCACTCCATCTGGAGGCGGATCAAGAAGAATGTTGACGAGTTCTGCCCGTTCATGGAGTACCCGAAATTCTACTGCTGGGCGATGGATCATTACTACTGCCTGGGCTCCCGGCTCCGCAGGTACGATGAAACGCTCCCGTATTCGCCTGACAACTGTTGGTTCATGCCCCCGAAGGAACATCTTACATATCTGTCCCCGGAGCAGAAGTCCAAGGCGAACCAGTGGAACAAGACTGTGAATGTACTCCGCAAAGCCTGCGGCATGAAGCTGTTCGATGTATATGACGAGGAGGAGAAATATGCCTGAAATCCGAAGCAAGGCAGTCCTGATTGACATTGCCGAGAACGCCGAAAGGGAAAAGGTCGTCGGTGTTGTCAAGGATCTGATCTGCGACAGAGAGAGCCTGATCGCAGCCCTGAAGGTAGTTGATACCGACTGCAAGTTCTGTAAGAACCATGACGTCAAGGCCCCCTGCCAACAGACCCCGGCGGAGTTCATCTGTGATGAATGTACCTACGACTGTCCCTGCCGAACCTGCCAGGACAACAGCCAGTACATATGGAGAGGGGAGGTGGAGAAGAATGGCTAAGAACCGTTTTAAGCACTCCGACATTCCCTACGCACAGCGGCTCCTGATGAACAAGTTTAGGACAATCGCTGAGCATCGGGATCACGCAGCGCTGACTGCCCTGAAGATCGCCACCGTCGCTCTGAACGACACCGAGGGCATGGGCTACATGAGACTGGCCCGATTTGCCAAGCATCAGCAGGAGTTGACCGAGGAGTATTACGAAGATCCTGAGTACATGGAAGAGAAGCTGAACCAGCGGCTGGAGCAGATGGGCTTCCGGGTCGTCAATGGCAGACTCTTCGGTGCAATCGACGAAAACGGAAACACCGTTTCCACCAAGAATCTGGACGAAAGCACCTTGCCCAAGGAGCAGAGAAATCTGGCTCTGGAATGTGTGGTCGTCGATAAGGAGACCTTCGATGCTGCTGAAGCAGAAGATGCTGATTCTGTCACTGGTAGAAGAGTGGTAATTACGAGCAAGAAATGAGCTGCTATCAGTGCTTATGCCAGTTCTGTGCGTATAGCTGCGAACTGGACCCTCGCTATCGAACCCGGGGTGAGATCGATGAATACTGCTGGACCTGCGATGAATGTAAGCACTACGGTGGAGACTACTCCAAGAAGAGCCAATGGCGAACCGAGTGTCCGAAGTTCAAGGAGCCGGCAAAGCGGTCGGAGCATCTGGCTGAGATGGCAAGGCGGAAATTGAAAGTAACTGGAGGTAAACGACAATGAGCAACGAGATCTTCCGTGGCAAAGCCGTCGGAAAAGTCTGGTGGGCACACGGAGCGTACTCATACCATCCGGCTGAAAAGAGGGGCTTCATCGTGAATGTTGGGATCGACAATATCGGTCCCATTGCCCATCTGATCGAAGTTGATC
Source organism: Oscillospiraceae bacterium (assembly GCA_017516785.1). Next base: position 11,472 of record JAFXAV010000028.1, on the reverse strand, counting down.
CTGCCACAAAAGGGCAGTTCACCGGACTGTACGACGCAACCACATGGGAGGAGCTGACTCCTGATGAACAGAAGTTCTACAAGAAGAAAGACTGGAAAGGCCGAATGATCTTCGAGGGGGATATTCTGGAAGCACACTACGATGATCTGTTCCCGGAAAATGCCACAAGAACGGTGGTTGTATGGATGCACGGTAGCGATGAATTCGCACAGGTAGGATGGGGAATGAAGCAAGATGATCGGGAGCCCGATGAACTATGTCCCCATGACGCCAAGATGAACCGTGTAATTGGCAACATCCATGAGAACTCTGATCTCCTGAAGGAGGTGCTGGCATGAAACCCATGGAAGCATGGAGCATCATCTCCGCAAATCTGGCCCATCTGGTCAGGCTCCGCCGGTGCCAAGGTGACCCGAAGGGGTTTGTCCCCGCCGAGAGCGAAGCCGAGGTCATCACTTTTAAGGCACTCCAGGAGATGCAGGAGCGGATGTATCCTAAGCCCCTTACATTCAAGGACTTGATGGGTATGCAGGGTGAACCTGTGTATGTCACCGTTCCAGGTAAGCCGCACCGGGATAAATGGTGCATCGTTGATATGTGCAGTCCTCGTCCTGGACTGATAGGCATAGGGTATTTCCTCGACATCGACATCGTCAAAACGACTGCTGTAAGAGTGTATCAGTTCAAACCTACGGAGGTGAATGAAGATGTCTGATGTTCCGTTTTTGGTGTTCAGCCAGCGTCGCAGACTGGCAGCCCTGTTTGAGAAGTTTTGCCGGGACAACCAGATTAAGAATTGCCCCGAGTCCGTGATTGCGTTCTTGCAGGGGAATGGCTTGCTCGACAAGGGCAAGTGCATCGAATATCTGGAAGAAAAGAAGGGAGTCAACACCGATGTTTAAGGTCAGAAACATTTTCACCGGAGAGATCTACACCGTGTACGATGTGAACCCCGGCGGTAGCTTCCTGTTCTTCAGACCGCCCGAAGAGGGCGGGTTCCCGGTGTGGATCTGGGACGATATGGCTCATTACGAGCCTGTGGAGGAATGAGTATGAATTGGGATCGTGAAGATTGCAGAATGAGCCGGGGAGCAGCGGCAGCACTGTTCCTCCAGATCTTGTTCGACCCGAATACGACCGAGAAGAACAAGGAACGCTTGGTCAAGTCGTGGAACGAACACGCCAGAAAGGTGAGAGGGAAATGATCCAGTATAAGGGAACGGACATTCACAGCGGCAAGCCTGTCGCTGGATGGTATGTCCATGCAGACAATCATGGTACTGAAGCACACATCATCATCGAAGACTTGACAGAGTTCGATGGGGCTAGCACATTCTGGTACATGAATGTCCATGAGATCGATCCAAAAACACTCGTTGCCGTCAATGACAGCATCGTCTTCTGCAAGGACTGTATGAGCGGCAGAAAGAAGCATTTCCCCCGGATGGGCGAAACGGTCGAATGTCAGAAGTACCACCATGATGATCCCCGGCAGTATAAGGACCTGTTCGATTACTGTTCCCAGGGTGTGAGGAGGGACGAAGATGACTAAATGTACCGTTCTGTGTGCTGACTCTGGCTGTAAGCACAACTCCGGTAGTGGATATTATGGTGTATGCCATCATCCCGTTACCAAAGAGCCGCATTACACCGGAGGTATTGACCGTCTGTACCGGGAAACCTGCGGACTCAGGGAGCCCGAAGATGACCGCATCATGATTTCCGGTGGAGGAAGGGGAGGCGGAAAGCTCATGTTAGCCGAAGCTATGAAGAAATACCTGGAGGAGAATGGCTATGATTGTATTGAAATTAACCGAGGAACAGGCAAGAGTGGCAGCTCTGGCCTGTGAGTTTTACGCAAGAATGAGGATGGGACAGTTTGGCGAGATCCTGTTGAACCCCGAAGTTCTCAGGGAGATGATGTCACAGAACCCCGATGGCTTCTGTGACAGAAGAGATCGAGCCATGAGCCATCTGTTCAAGGCCAGAGAGTACATCTACCCCGAACTGAAAGGCCGGGGGCATTCGTTCGGCATTGCCAAGTTCGAGGATGCTGACCGGGCGTTTGACATCCATCAGGTCATCCGTTATGTCATGGGCGACCCCAGAGAGCCGTTCAGCTTCTACGACCTGCCTGTCTGCGAGAAAGTGGGTGACAGTAATTGAAAATCGAAAAGAATGGTGATCTGATCGAGCGTGACTGGTTACTTCAGGAACTGGAGCATGACTTGAGTTGCTTCCAGACCGGGGTCAAGAACCCCGAAACGCTGTATGTCCACTTGGGTGATGTAGTCCGAATGGTTCTGGAGGCACCCAAGGTTCCTGCGCTCCGGGTGCCTTGCCGGGAGGGAGATCAGGTTTGGGTCATCCGCAACTACCAGGGCGTGAAACATCCGCAGCAGGGCACCGTATCGGAGTTGACCATCACCAAGGACTTGCGGCTGATGATTACCGTGAAGCACATCGCCCGGGGTGAATGGGGCAAAGAAGTGTTCGCTACATATGAGGAAGCCCGTAGGGCGAGTTTGGAGGGACGAAAATGATGGGTTGCGGATATTGCAACTGGTGGGATCGGGTCTCCGATTTCTCAGGTATATGCACCTGCCCGGATGGTCGGAACTGTGGTGAGTATGTTGGTTTTTCTGAAACCTGCGGAAAGTACGTCAAGAAAGTCGTCCCCGTCAAGGCTGAGCCGGAAAAAGCCAAGATAGAATACACGCCTGATCCCCAAAGGCTTGACCCCAGCTTTCTGATCCAGTTTGTGCGGCAGAACAGCCGATTTGATGCTGACCTTCTGGCGAAGATCATCGAGGAATGGAAGCAGTTCAAAAAGCTTGGCTCGTGCGGCGAGTGCAAGCATTGGGAAGAACAAATCGCATACTGTGAGCTGAACTCCTACTTCGTCGACCATGAGGGGCTGTGTTGCTCCCCGGCGGAAAGCCCAAACTGGACGATGTGGGAAAAGGAAGAGTTCTGTTCACGGTTTGAAAGGAGAACCGAAGATGGCAACTGAAAAGCGGATGATTTCCCTTGCTGAAGCAATTGCAAAAGTCAAGGATGATGGACTACTTGGAGACGGGTATTCCGATGATGAACGGATTGACGATGTGTGCGATATTTTGGAAAGTTGCGAAATCGTGGATGCCGTTGAGGTGGTACGGTGTGAGACGTGTCGTTATCGTTCTCAGTATTCAGATAAAAACGGCATGTACCATTGTGGGGGTATAGAAACAGCAAAAGACCATGTGTTACCAGTTGTGGCGCCGGATTTCTTTTGTGCCTATGGAGAAAGGAGATGCTAAAATGGCAAACAAGGAGAAATTGGGCAAGGGTATCCGTTTTGAGCGCATCAGACGAATTACCGGATATCTTGTTGGAACGATGGACAAATGGAACAATGCAAAGCGTGCCGAAGAGCGTGACCGTGTTCCTCACAGTCTGAAGAAAGGTGGTGGCGAAGATGGCAAAAGAGATGTGTGAAGACTGCGGCAAGTTGTTTGACGCAGGTCCCTTTACCTATTACTGCAAGGCGTGTCGTACCCGGCGTCTGAGCGAAGCTGCCAAACGGCGGAACCTCGGTCAGATTGGCCGTGACGCATACTCGAAGCAGCAGGCGGAGAAGAAAGCGAGGATGAAGCAGAATGGCAATAGTTAAGTGTGCCTTGGGTGTACCCAGCAAGTCTACGCATGAGTGGTTCGACGGGGTGAATCAGCATATCTACTGCTACGGGCATATCGGAAAGGATTTGAAGCCGGTGCCAGAGTGCTTGACCTGCCCGAACCATGTGTACAAGGCAGAGGAAGATGTGGCAAAATGGAAGGCTGCGACTGCACCCGGGAGAACAGAGATCTACAATCTCCTGCTCGATCAGAAATGCCCCGCATGGCTGTACGACAACTTCAATGCCCTCCAGACCGCAGACTACCTGATGTCCAGAGGTGTGACGATCCAGAAGACCGGAAACTGGATTCTCAGATGCGAACACCGTTGGTGCTTCCCGGGAGAAGTAGAAGAAGTTTTCCATCTTGAGTGTTCGGAGTGCCATCGGAAAGTATGGGACATAAGTCAGAGCGACGCCATGATGTGCAACTGGGAGAAACTGATAGAATCGTTCCCGTATTGCCATTGTGGAGCAAAGATGTGCCATCTGTGTGAAGAAGAGTCAATCGAGAAGGAAGGGGAGCAGTGGTGACATACAAGGAAGCACTTGAGTTCGATCAGAAATGGACTCCTGAACAGGCAAGAAATGATCTGGAACGGTATCTCCTGCGGGATGAACCGCCTGCATATAAGGCTGTGGCACTGGCAATGCAGGCCCTTGAGATGCAATACATGAAACAGGGCATTGACCTCAGCTCTGAAGAAGATCGCATGGAAACGAGTGTCCTGATTTTCATGCCAGACCGAAGATCATGAAATCTGTTCGTCACGGTGTCATTGCAGTTGATACCAAAGACGCTATCTTCGTAAAGGTAGGAGATCCGGTGTTCGTTGCCGGCGGTAAGTACCGCCATGGCAGCATTGAATACTGGGTGAACACCGGAAAGTTCTGCTTGACCGATGTGGGCAAGCTGGGCGATACGGTATTTCTGACCAGGGAAGAAGCTGAAGCAAAGGTCGAAGAGTGGAAGGCGAAGAAGTACGATCCTACCTATGATCCGCAATGGGAGGGCTAAGATGAAAAAGAATAGACCGCTTGTTTTCTTCTGGCGAAAGATCGGTTGCCTGAAGATCCTGTTCCGGGGGAACCAGTCAGCTACGCTTAGGTTCACCCCGTCCATGACAGCCGTAAGAGAAGGGCTTGCATCCGTGGAAGGGCGGCACCAGGGGCGGAACAAGGATAGGGGGTAACACCTAATCCATTTGCCTTGGAAAACCCGGTCCTACAATCGGCAAATCGATTCTGCGGCTTTTTGCGGCTTCACTTCTTAGAACCGATGCGTTATACTAAAGGCGACTTCTCCCCGGAGATGGTCGCCTTTAACATTAGGAGGAAGAAACATGGAGAGAAACAATGTCGAATACACCAGACTGTCCAGGGAATGTCAGCGGCACCTCCGGGCAGGTCGGCTAGACTGGTATTCCTTTGACCTAAAAAGCATGGCGAAGATCCTCAGTATGGAGGGGAAGTATGTGGACAAGGCCAAGGTCCTGATGATCGCTTTCTACATCGACCTGAGCGGTGTTGGGCATCCTCCATTCGTCGACCGGGCTGCAGTCATCTCCCTGAAGACGGCGATCAGGCAGTCTGGTATGGACGAGTATCAGGTGAAGGAACTGTATCTGGAGTCTGTCAGATCTGACACGACACCCCGGCACATCATGACCGTCAGCGACTCCCTGTACCTCATGGAACTGTCCCTGGACGACAGAGAGTACGAGGTTGGTGCAATTCTCGACAACTTTCATTTGAACAGGAGTGTAGAATAATAGGTGCGGAAAGCGAAATCGGGCGAAACGCCCCGGAAGACTGCACAGGAGCCGTGATAGCTCCGCACCCATAATCATTCCGATTTTGAAGCTGTATCCTCCGTTGTGTGGTCTTCGATACCATTGCGAAGGAGCACCACTATGAATAAGAACCTGAACAACGCCATGTTTGAACTGGGCAAGGCTGACGCCCTGCTCGCATCCATCGAAGCACTGTACATGGACTTTGACTTCCTCCCGGAGGAGAAGCAGAAGGCGGAGCGGGGAGCATACGCTTTCTACTGCCTGATGGATACGGTGAAGGCAGCAACGACTTTCCTGGAGGAGTACACCGCAGAGTGCCGCATCGTCGATGTGATCTCTTCTGCTCGGGAAGCCAACAAGATCTGAACCTTGACAAACTGAAAATTCTGCTGATGTTACAGCCGGGGAGCCTGCGGGCTTCCCGGCTTGTTATTTTATATGTATATCCTATTGACTTCCGGGTATAAATATCGTATAGTAAAGATGAAGGGAGTGAACTTCAATGGCTAAAATCTCTACCAGCATTTCTCTTGAAGCCGACATTAAGGAGCAGGCAATGTCCGTTCTGGCTGAACTGGGTCTTGACCTCTCCACCGCAGTTGGTATGTTCCTGCGGCAGACCATCCGTGAAAGGGGCATCCCTTTTGATGTGTCCCTGAATGTACCGAACGCAACCACCAGAGCCGCAATGAAGAACGCCGTGAAAGGTGAAGATCTCCACGGACCGTTCGACAGCGTGGCCGCATTGATGGAGGATTTGGATGCTTAGAATTGAGTACCTGGGGCAGTTCAAGAAAGACTACAAGCAGGCAGTCAAAAGGGGATGCAACCCGAAGCTGCTCGCCGAGGTCATCGAAATGCTCGCCAATCAGCAGCCGCTTCCCCCGAAGTACCGTGACCACAAGCTGACCAATTCTCGGGAGTACAAGGATATGCGTGAGTGCCACATCCAGCCCGACTGGTTGCTCGTGTATCAGGTAGTCGAGGAGAAGTTGATCCTACGGCTGATCAGAACCGGCACCCATAGTGACCTGTTCTGAGAATTTGGCGTGGACGGGAAGCCAGCCACGCCAGATTTTCATGGCGAGTGACTTGAATTTGTCGAAGATACTCTGTATAATCGGTGTCGCCGAAGTGCATAGGCTGTATATCCTATAAGCCGTACACTTCGGCGATGCCATGTGCATCCTGTAAGGAGGAATTACCATGCTTGCACCTGTTGATATAACTGATATCTGCATTGAAACGGAACGTCTGATCATCCGTCCCTGGCGGGAATCTGATCTTGTTGATCTGTATGAATACGCCAGCGTGGACGGTGTTGGTCAAATGGCCGGCTGGGCCCCTCACAAGTCCATTGAAGTATCCCGGATGATCCTGGATATGTTCATCCGTGAGAAAAAGACCTTCGCTCTGGAACTGAAAGAACACAATAAAGTCATCGGTTCTTTGGGACTTGAAGAATTGCGCCCGGATCCGGTTGCCAATGGATATGGCCGGGAAATCGGCTATGTGCTGAGCAAAGACTACTGGGGCAGGGGACTGATGCCCGAAGCGGTGAATGCAGTGATCGAGTACTGCTTTAACGTTTTGAAATATGACTATCTGACCTGCAGCCATTTTCTCCGCAATGACCGTTCCCGCCGGGTCATCGAAAAGACCGGATTTGAATACTACGGCGAATCCGGCTTTGAAACCCAGCTGGGACATACGGAGTTTTCCAGAAACTATATTCTGTACAATAAGAGGTAATCTATGTATAAACTGCTTAAAACCGAGGGTAAGGCCCGCCGGGGTGAATTCACCTGCGCCCACGGCACCGTCCAGACCCCCGTCTTTATGAATGTGGGCACCCAGGCAGCCATCAAGGGCGCCCTCAGCGCCGAAGACCTGAAGAACATCGGCTGTCAGGTGGAGCTGAGCAACACCTACCATCTGCATCTGCGCCCCACCGATACCGTGGTGCGTCAGCTGGGCGGCCTGCACAAGTTCATGACCTGGGACGGCCCTATCCTCACTGACTCCGGCGGATTCCAGGTGTTCAGCCTGTCTTCCCTTCGTAAAATCAAGGAAGAGGGCGTTTACTTCGCATCCCACATCGACGGCCACAAGATTTTCATGGGTCCCGAGGAGAGCATGCAGATTCAGTCCAACCTGGGCAGCGACATCTGCATGGCCTTTGACGAGTGCATCGAGAATCCTGCACCCCGGGATTATGTTCAGAAGAGCGTGGAACGCACCTACCGCTGGCTAGTCCGCTGCAAGGAGGAAAATGCCCGTCTGAACGCGCTACCTGACACCATCAACAAAGAGCAGCAGCTCTGGGGCATCAACCAGGGCGGCACCTACCCCGATATCCGCGTGGAGCATATGAAGCGCATTGCGGAGCTGGATCTGCCCGGCTATGCCATCGGCGGTCTGGCTGTGGGCGAAACCGCTCAGGAAATGTACAACATCATCGATGCTGTGGAGCCTTACATGCCTGTGAACAAGCCCCGCTATCTGATGGGTGTCGGCACTCCCAGCAACATCATTGAAGCCGTTGCCCGGGGTGTTGACTTCTTCGACTGCGTTATGCCCGCCCGTAATGCCCGCCATGCCCGCCTGTTTACCTGGGAGGGCGCTATCAATCTGAAGAACAAGAAGTATCAGCTGGACGAAAGCCCCATCGATCCCCAGTGCGACTGCCCCGTCTGCCGCCGCTACAGCAAGGCTTACATCCGCCATCTGTTTGTTGCCGACGAAATGCTCGCCATGCGTCTTTCTGTCATGCACAACCTTTACTTCTACAACAAGCTGATGGAAAAGATCCGTCAGGCCCTGGATGAGGGCCGCTTTGAGGAGTTCCGTCACGAATATTCCGAGAAATTGGCAAGAAGAATCTAATTTGCTCTTGCAATTTATTCAAACAATGGTATAATAAATAAGATTTTTATATACGAAGGAGTTTTCAATCCATGATTAATTTTCTGACTACCGACGCAACCGGCGCAGGCATGGGCAGCACTGTCATCATGCTGGTCATCATGGTCGCGATCTTCTACTTCATGCTGATCCGTCCTGAGAACAAGCGCAAGAAGGAAGCAGAGCAGATGCGTTCCTCCATCCGCAACGGCGACAAGATCACCACCATTGGCGGCATTGTCGGCACTGTTGTTGACATCAAGGAGAACAACATCGTCATCGAGACCTCCGCTGACCGCGTCCGCGTTGAGCTGGCCAAGTGGGCAATCTCCACCAACGAGACTGCTGACGCTGCTGCCAAGGCTGAAGCCAAGAAGGCTCAGGAAGCCAAGGCAAAGGCAAAGGCTGCCAAGAAGGCTGGTAAGTAATAAAAATCAAAAACCCACCGGAATTCCCGGTGGGTTTTTTCTTACTCTTCTTCCTCGTAGGTGAGGATTTCTTTTGCAATATAGATGGGTCGTTCCTTGGTCTGCTCGAAGGTTCTGCCCACATATTCGCCGATGATGCCAAGACCGAAAAGCTGCATGGAGCCGAAGAACAGAATCAGGACGATCACCGTTGCCAAACCCGGTACATCAATACCCCAGAAGAGCTTTTCGATGATAACCACCAGCAGATACAGCACAGCAATCACAGCCGTCACAGCACCCACATAGGTGGAAAACCGCAGGGGAGCGGTGGAGAAGCCGATGATGCCGTCGATGGCATAGTTCATAAGCTTGCGAAAATTCCACTTGGTGGTACCGGCGTTGCGTTCGCAGGCGGTGTAAGGAATGAAGCAGGTGTCATAGCCAACCCATGCAAAGATGCCCTTGGAGAACCGGTGATATTCGCCAACCTGAAGGAGGCTGTCCCGAACACTTCTTCGGAAGGTTCGGAAATCACTGGCATCGGGCTGCAGTGTCACATGGGAAAGCTTATTGATGATGGCATAGAAGCTCTTTTTGAAGAAGGAAAGGACCTTGCCTTCACCCCGGCGGTCCTGATAGGCGGCAACTACGTCGAATTCCGGTTTTTCGTCCAGAATCTTTACCATATCCAGCACGATTTCCGGCCGCTGCTGCAGGTCCGCATCGATGAGGGAGATGTAATCGCCGGAAGCCTGCTGAAGTCCTGCATAGATGCCGGACTCCTTGCCAAAATTCCGGGAGAAGGACACAACCTTCACGGGGCAGCGCTGCTCGGCGTGAATCTTTTTCAAATTGTGCAGGGTGGCATCCTTGCTGCCGTCATTGATAAAAATGATCTCGTAATCGTATCCGCAGCCATCAAAGGCAGAAATGACGGCATCCTGGAAGGGTCGCACATTTTCTGCCTCATTATAGCAGGGTACAACGAGGGAAAGTTTCATAGGAAATCAGCTCACTTTGGAAAATAATAACCTATTATATGATATTTTTGCTGCCCGGTCAACGGGAAATTTCGGTTGACAAAGATGCGAAAATGTGGTAATTTAGGAACGTTAAATGCTAAGAAGGGGAGTTTCGACTCCACAAATCTTTCAGAGAGTGCCCGGTTGGTGCGAGGGCACAGGATTTGGAGCCGTCTGTCGCCCCGGAGCAGTCTCTTTGAACGAAGTAGGAGAGAACGGGTAAGCCCGTTACAGCGTTTGAGTGCTCTGCAAGGCAGAGAATTCAGGTGGTACCGCGGATTTTTCGCCCTGAAGTCATTATGGCTTCAGGGTTTTTATTTTTCCGTCCTGAAGAAAAAATACTCAAACAAAAGGAGAAAACAAACTATGGCAAGAGAACTGCCGAAGGTGTATGAGCCTCAGAATGTTGAGTCTCGCATCTATGATATGTGGCAGAAGGGCGGCTACTTCCATGCTGAGCGCGATGAGAGCAAGAAGCCTTTCACCATCGTCATGCCTCCCCCCAACGTCACCGGCCAGCTGCACATGGGCCACGCAATGGACGCAACCCTGCAGGATACCCTGATCCGTTTCAAGCGTATGCAGGGCTACAACGCTCTGTGGCTGCCCGGCGTTGACCATGCCGGCATCGCAACCCAGATCAAGGTTGAAGAAGAGCTGCGTGTCAAGGAAGGCCTGACCCGTTATGACCTGGGCCGTGAAAAGTTCCTGGAGCGCGTCTGGGCATGGAAGCATCAGTACGGTAACCGCATTGTGGAACAGCAGAAGAAGCTGGGCGCATCCTGCGACTGGGACCGCGCTGCTTTCACCATGGACGAAGGCTGCTCCAAGGCCGTCCGTGAGGTCTTTGTTTCCCTGTATGAAAAGGGCCTGATCTACAAGGGCAGCCGTATCATCAACTGGTGCCCCAACTGTGTCACCGCTCTGTCCGATGCAGAAGTCGAGTATGTCGACAAGCCCGGCCATCTGTGGCACATCCGTTATCCTCTGGCTGACGGCACCGGCGAAGTGGTGGTCGCTACCACCCGTCCCGAGACCATGCTGGGCGATACCGGCGTCTGCGTCAACCCCAATGACGAGCGCTACAAGGATATCGTGGGCAAGAAGGTCATTCTGCCTCTGGTCAACAAGGAAATTCCCATTGTCGCTGACGACTATGCCGAGATGGAATTCGGCACCGGCTGCGTCAAGATGACCCCCGCCCACGACCCCAACGACTTCGAAGTCGGCCTGCGCCACAATCTGGAAGTCATCCGCGTTCTGAACGACAACGGCGTTGTCAACGAATTCGGCGGCAAGTACGAGGGTATGGACCGTTATGTGGCCCGTGAAGCTATCGTCAAGGATCTGGAAGAGCAGGGTTACCTGGTGAAGATCGAAGATCATGCCCACAACGTCGGTACCTGCTACCGCTGCCACAAGGATGTGGAGCCCATCATCTCCGCCCAGTGGTTTGTCAAGATGAAGCCCCTGGCTGAGGAAGCCATCCGCGTCGTCAAGGAAGGTGAGACTAAGTTCGTTCCCGACCGCTTCTCCAAGACCTACATGAACTGGATGGAGAATGTCCGTGACTGGTGTATCTCCCGTCAGCTGTGGTGGGGTCATCAGATTCCTGCCTGGACCTGCGCCGAATGCGGCCACATCAGTGTTTCCCGTGAGGATATCTGCAAGTGTGAGAAGT
>JAFXAV010000027.1 GCA_017516785.1 Oscillospiraceae bacterium | reverse complement strand
GCATCGATGTCGCCGGAGCGGGTGCCCATGGGGACACCGGCCAGAGGAGTCAGGCCCATGGTGGTATCCTGGCACTTGCCGTTCAGAACAGCGGACATGGAGGAACCGTTGCCCAGGTGGCAGTTGACCATCTTGAACTCGGTCTTGCCAACCAGTTCAGCAGTACGCTTTGCAACATACTTGTGGGAAGTGCCGTGGAAGCCGTAGCGGCGCAGGGAGTCGTTCTTGTAGTACTCGGTAGGGATGGCATAACGGTAAGCCTTGGGAGGCATGGTCATGTGGAAAGCGGTATCGAAAACAGCGACCTGGGGAGTGGTGGGCATAACAGCCTGGCAGGCGCGGATGCCCATCAGGTTAGCGGGGTTATGCAGGGGACCCAGGGGGATGCACTTCTCGATAGCAGCGATGACTTCGTCATCAATGATGCAGGAATCAAAGAATTCCATGCCGCCGTGCAGGACGCGGTGTCCGACAGCATCGATCTCGTCGGTAGTCTTGATGACGCCATCAGCAGCATCAACCAGGATCTCCAGAGTAGCAGCGATAGCTTCGGAATGGGTGGGCATGGGGATGTCCTTAACGACCTTCTTGCCGTTTGCGTTGTGGTTCAGACGACCGTCGATGCCAATACGCTCGCACAGGCCCTTTGCGGACACGACGCCGGTTTCGGGGTCCATCAGCTGATACTTCAGGGAAGAAGAGCCGGCATTGATAATGAGAACATTCATTGGAATCTGCCTCCTAAAATATTATGTTTAATTTTTTAGCTTCTTGTGGTATGATAGCCATAGCACATATATTATATTTCATAATTCCCAAATTCTCAACCCCTGATTGGAAAAAAATTGTGAAAGGAGGGATCTTTTTGAAGACTGTGGGTATTATCTGCGAATATAATCCCCTCCACGCAGGCCACAAAAAGCAAATCGATACCGTCCGCCGGATCTGTGGGGAAGAAACCGCCGTTGTCTGTCTGATGAGCGGCAATTTCGTACAGCGGGGCGCCCCGGCAATCATTGACAAATCCCTCCGGGCTAAGGCGGCAATTCTTTCCGGCGCTGACTTGGTTCTGGAGCTTCCCACCGAATATGCCCTGTCCTCTGCCGAAGGTTTTGCTGCAGGCGGCGTGCGGATTCTGGGGGATTTCTGCGACTACCTCTGCTTCGGCGCAGAAAACCCCGAGCAGAGCGATCTGATGCTCACCGCCGCGGCGCTGCTTTCCGACACTTTCTCCGAACTGCTGCGGGATGCTCTGGAAACCGGCGTCTCCTTCCCTGCCGCCCGGCAGGCTGCCCTTGAAAAAATGGGACTGGACGGCAATCTCCTCGCCACCCCCAACAACATTCTGGCTGTGGAATACTGCAAGGCTATCCTTTCTCAAGACTGCGGCATGCGCCCCCTTCCCATTCAGCGGGAGGGCAGCTACCACGACACGGAAGCGGATCAGGAAAATCCCTCCGCCACCGCCATCCGTTCCCTGATGCTGGGGGATCGGTACTGGAAGTGCTACGTTCCCGGTGAAGCGGTGGAGCTGTTTGAAAATGCCCATCTTCATGACCTCCGCACCGGTGAGCGGGCAGTCCTTGCCAAGCTTCGCACCATGACAGACGAAGAATTCGAAGCGCTCCCCTACGGTTCTGAAGGTCTATGGCGGAAATTCATGCACGCGTGCCGGGAATGCGCTACCCTCGACGAAATCATCGCCGCCACCAAGTCCAAGCGCTACACCCACACCCGCATCACCCGGATGGTCATGTGCGCATTCCTGGGACTTTCCGAAGCGGACCTCTCCTCCCCCGTCCCCTATACCCGTGTTCTTGCCCTGAATGACCGGGGCAGAACCATTCTGAAAGCGGCACGGGAAACCGGCACTTTCCTGAATGCGGGCGAACATCACGACAGCGACTACTGCCGCAGAGAGTACCAAATTGGCGACCTCTACGGTCTTTTCGCCCTGGATAATCCCGAAGCTCCCAGCGCAGAAGCCAAACGAAGAATTATTTACCTCAAATAAACGCAAAAGAGCAGCTCAACCGAGCTGCTCTTTTAATATCTTCAATTACAGATGCAGAACTCTATCCTTGATTTCCTGGGTTCTGCCCTGATTCCAGTACTGAGTGCCGATGTAGCCGCAGGTACGTCTTGCGACGTTCATCTTGCTCTGGTCGGTGTTGCCGCACTGGGGGCACACCCAGACCAGCTTGCCGTCATCTTCCTTGATTTCGATCTCGCCGTCGAAACCGCAGCACTGGCAGTAGTCGCTCTTGGTATTCAGCTCGGCGTACATAATGTTTTCATAGATAAACTTCATGACTTCCAGAACGGCATCGATGTTCTGCTGCATGTTGGGAACCTCGACGTAAGAGATTGCACCGCCGGGGGACAACTGCTGGAACTCAGCCTCGAAGGCCAGCTTGGTGAAAGCATCAATGGGTTCGGACACATGGACATGATAGGAATTGGTGATGTAATTCTTATCGGTGATGCCGGGGATCATACCAAAGCGCTGCTGCAGACACTTGGAGAACTTGTAGGTGGTGGATTCCAGAGGGGTGCCGTAGAGGGAGAAGTGGATGTTGTGCTCTTCTCTCCACTTGAAGCACATATCGTTCATATGCTGCATGACAGCCAGAGCAAAAGGCTTGGCTTCGTCATCGGTGTGGGACTTGCCGGTCATGTACTTGACGCACTCATAAAGACCAGCATAACCCAGAGAGATGGTAGAATAGCCGCCGTAGAGCAGCTTGTCGATGGGCTCGCCCTTGGGCAGTCTTGCCAGGGCGCCGTACTGCCACAGAATGGGAGCGGCATCGGACAGAGTGCCCTTCAGGCGCTCGTGACGGCACAGCAATGCCTGGTGGCAAAGCTCCAGACGCTCGTCGAAAATCTGCCAGAACCTCCCCATGTCGCGCTCAGAGGACAGGGCAACATCCACCAGATTGATAGTGACAACGCCCTGGTTAAAGCGGCCGTAGTACTTGGCCTTGCCGTTTTCGTCCACATAGGGAGTCAGGAAGGAACGACAGCCCATGCAGGTGTAACAGTGGCCATCGCCGTTGGAGTCCACCTTCAATTCCAGCATCTTTTTCTCGGAGATGTAGTCGGGAACCATGCGCTTGGCGGTGCACTCAGCAGCCAGGCGGGTCAAGTACCAGTAGGGAGAATCCTCGGTGATATTGTCAGGTTCCAGAACGTAAATGAGCTTGGGGAATGCGGGGGTGATCCAGACACCCTTCTCATTCTTGACGCCTTCGTAGCGCTGGCGCAGGGTCTCCTCAATGATCATGGCCAGGTCTTTCTTCTCCTGCTCGCTTCTTGCCTCGTTCAGGTACATGAACACGGTGATGAAGGGAGCCTGACCGTTGGTGGTCATCAGGGTAACAACCTGGTACTGAATGGTCTGAACGCCACGGCGGATTTCCTCGCGGAGCCGGTCTTCGACAATCTGGGAGCGCTTCTCTTCGGGAGCATCCACACCCAGAATCTCCATTTCCTTGTCCACGGTTCTGCGGATCTTCTCACGGCTGACCTGGACAAAGGGTGCCAGATGGGTCAGGGAAATGGACTGACCGCCATACTGGTTGGATGCCACCTGTGCGATGATCTGGGTGGCGATATTGCAGGCGGTGGAGAAGGAGTGGGGTTTTTCAATCAGGGTTCCGGAGATGACGGTGCCGTTCTGCAGCATGTCCTCCAGGTTCACCAGATCGCAGTTGTGCATGTGCTGGGCGTAGTAGTCAGAATCATGGAAATGGATGATGCCAGCCTCATGGGCCTGGACAATCTCCTGGGGCAGCAGGATGCGCTTGGTGATATCCTTGGAAACCTCACCTGCCATGTAGTCACGCTGGACAGCGTTGATGGTGGGGTTCTTGTTTGCATTTTCCTGCTTGACTTCCTCGTTGTTGCACTCAATGAGGGTCAGGATGCGGTCGTCGGTGGTGTTGGACTGACGCATCAGGCTATGGGTATAGCGGTAGGTGATATACTGCTTGGCAACTTCAAAAGCACCGTGTGCCATGATGGCCTTTTCCACCATATCCTGAATTTCTTCAACGGCGGGGCTGCGGCCCATCTCTTCGCAGGCAATCTGCACCTTCTCGGTAATGCGCTGGATCTGCAGCGGGGTCATGCGGTACTTTTCTTCGGTTGCATCATTGGCCTTGGTGATGGCCATCAATATCTTTTCAACATCGAATACGGCTTCTGCGCCGTTTCTCTTGATAATCTTCATTTGTCTTTCCTCCTTCTGGGGATTGAGGGCTGAACTTACGCCCGGTTATTATACTATATCTTGTGTTTTTGTCAAGAGGAAAGCACAAAATATAGTATCTTCGTTTCTGACACCAAAAAGTTGCGTTTTTCTCACTCCCCTTTTGGATTTTTTATATTCCGGAAAGTATTCAAAACCTGCCCGGATTGAAAATAAAGGTTTGAAATGGGATATGGAATATAGTATAATCTTCTTGAAAGAACCTACTTCCAGTTAATCCCTTTTCCCGTCAAAAATGAAAGGAGCGTTTTTCCATGAAGAAAACTTTCGGCGTACTGCCTACCGGCGAGCAGGCAAGCCTGTACACCATATCCTGCGGTAAGCTTACCGCCACTGTCACTGACTACGGTGCCCATCTGGTATCTTTGTATGTTCCCGACAAAAACGGTAATGTAGCTGATGTTGTGCTGGGTTACGATGATGCAAACGGCTACCGCACCGGCGGCTGCTTCTTCGGCGCCACCGTGGGCCGCAGCGCCAACCGCATCGGCGGCGCTTCCTTTGAGCTGGGCGGCAAGGAAGTAAAACTTCAGGACAACGAAAACGGCAACAATCTTCACAGCGGCTTTGATTTCTATCATCTTCGTATGTGGCAGGTAGTGAACCACTACCCTGAAGCCATCACCCTGCGGCTTCAGAGTCCCGACGGCGACCAGGGTTATCCCGGCAACGCCACCATCGACGTAACCTACGAGCTGGACGAAATGGGCGGTCTGCATATCATTTATGATGCAGTCTGTGACCAGGATACCGTCTTCAATCTGACCAACCACAGCTACTTCAATCTGGCAGGCCACGACCAGCTGGAAAAGTGCATGGACCAGATTCTGACCATGCCCGCCCGGTTCTTCAATGCCGACGACGCCCAGAACATCCCCACCGGCGAGCTGAGAGATGTGGAAGGCACTCCCTTCGACTTCCGCCAGCCCAAGCCCATCGGCAGGGACATCAACGAGGATTATGACCAGCTGCACCTGCAGGGCGGCTATGACCACAATTTCGAAGTCTACTGCAATCCCTGTGCCGTGCTGGAGTCTCCCGACAAGGGCCGCACCATGGTGGTCTACACCGACTGCCCCGGTGTTCAGTTCTATGCCGGCAACTACATCATCGACGAAGCTGGCAAGGGCGGCGTTCACTACACCAAGCGCACCGGCATCTGCCTGGAGACCCAGTTCTATCCCGACTCCGTCCATCATCCCGACTGGCCCCAGGCCATCGTCAAGGCAGGCATCCCCCACCGCAGTGAAACCATCTACTGCTTCATGTAAACACTTTCCGAAAGAGGCCGCAGCCGCGGCCTCTTTCTTTTTGACACCTCCTGAGGTTCCATGCATAAACTGTCCTATAAGCAAAGCGCTTATGATTCCCCAAGGGAGGTATCCATATGTCAGAACAATGCTATGACCCCTGCGACCTGCAGCAGGCCATGTCCATCCACACCCGCAAGATCACCGACTCCTGCCGCGACAAAGACTGCATCGAAGATCTGCGGGTCTACTTAACCACCGGATCCCAGGCGATTCTGGACAGTGCCGCCGGTGCAAAGGTCCGCAGTGCGGAACTCCTCTATACCTATATTGATGTGGAACCGGTGGCCTTTGACGGCCATCACTACTGCATCGATGTAACCTTCTACTATCAGATTCTTGCCGATGCAACCGTCGGTACCCGCCGTCCCGCCTGTCTTTATGGCCTGGCGATATTTTCCAAGCGGGCCATTCTCTGCGGCGAGGACAGCCGGGCCCATATTTTCCGCAGCGACACCGTTCTCGGCGATGCCGACGGCCAGTCACGCCGCAGCGCCAACCGCCCCACAGCAGTGGTGGAAGTGCTGGATCCTATGGTGCTTTCTTCCCGGGTCCGTGACACCTGCGACTGCAGAGGGTCCGATGTGGTGCAGATTCCCGCCTATGTCCGGTCCATGTTTGACGAGGAGCTGGTGCTTTCCGGCGATCAGAGGCGGCTGTTTGTGACCCTGGGGCAGTTTTCCATCATCCGGCTGGAGCGGGATGCCCAGCTGATCGTCCCGGTGCTGGATTACTCCATTCCCACCAAGGACTGCTGCGACGCCTCCGGCCCCAGCTACACGGAAGATCCCTGCGAGATGTTCAGCCGCATCCCCTTCCCCACGGAACAGTTCACCCCCACCGGCTGCGATGAGCAAAGCGACAACGGTAACTGCGGGTATACCACCTGTAATTGACGTTATCTGATGTAAATCCAGTATAGTCTACGTGCAGTCCAATATATCGGACTGCACACTTTTTAATTACCCATTGACATTCTGATATCTTTTTGATATCATTAAGATACAAAAGAAAATCAAAGGAGGAATCTCTTATGAAAGAAAAAGTATTGACAACCAAGAAAAACGGCATGTTCGTTCTTCTGCTGAATCTGGCCGTGCTGCTTGCAGCCATTGTTGGCATCGTCATTGGCGCCATCCTGTCTGAGTATGGCAGTATCATCGGCACAGTCCTTCTGATTGTAAGTATCGCGACCCTTGCTTTGGGCTGGATCCCCCTTTGCGGTCTGAAGGTTCTGAAGCCTCAGGAAGCGCTGGTTCTGACCCTCTTCGGCAACTACATCGGCACTCTGAAGGGCGCAGGCTTCTACTGGGTCAATCCCTTCTGCACCGCTGTGAATCCCGCAGCCAGCACCAAGCTGAACCAGAGCGGCGACGTCAAAACCAAAACCACCCAGATCACCGCCGAGGGCGTTGCAGTGAACATTGATACCGAAGGCAAGCGCATGAGCCTGAAGATCATGACTCTGAACAACAACCGCCAGAAGATCAACGACTGCCTGGGCAACCCTGTGGAAATCGGCATCGCCGTCACCTGGCGGATCATCGACACCGCCAAGGCCGCCTTCAATGTGGACAATTACAAGGAATTTCTGTCCCTGCAGTGCGACAGCGCCCTGAGAAATATCGTCCGTCTTTATCCCTATGATACTGCCCCCGGCATCGACACCACCGGTGACGGCATCGCTGATGAAGGCAGCCTGAGAGGCTCCTCCGAAGTGGTTGCCAACCGCATCAAGGATGAGATCCAGAGCAGAGTTGAAGAAGCAGGTCTCGAAATCGTGGAAGCCAGAATCACTTACCTGGCCTATGCCCCCGAAATCGCAGCAGTCATGCTTCAGCGTCAGCAGGCAAGCGCCGTGGTCGACGCCAGAAAGCTGATTGTGGACGGTGCTGTTGGTATGGTGGAAATGGCTCTGGAACGCCTCAGCGAAAAGGGTACCGTCCAACTGGACGAAGAGCGGAAGGCCGCCATGGTCTCTAACCTCCTGGTTGTCCTCTGTGGCAACAAGGATGCCCAGCCCATTGTCAATTCCGGTTCCCTGTACTAAGCCTATGGCGGACAATCAGAAGAAACAGGTGCCCCTGCGGCTCTCTGCCAAGCTCTACAACGCCATCGCCGCCTGGGCAGAGGACGATTTCCGCAGTGTCAACGGTCAGATTGAGTACCTGCTGACGGAATGTGTCAAGCAGCGCAGGAAAAACGGCGGCTATGTCTCCACCGAGCTGGACAAGCCCTTTGATCTTGATTTTTTAAAAGAAGAATGAACGAGAAAACCGCCGATGGATCACCATCGGCGGTTCTTTTTTCATGATTAGTAATTGTTGCTCTTCATCATACGCTTTCTTGCGATGTTGATGGGGCCTTCCTGCATGGTGTTGATCCATGCCAGGCTCTTGCCGCAGCCGAGGGCTGTGCAGGAGTGGGGATCGTCCGCCACGATGCAGTTGATGCCGGTGCGCTCCATCAGCAGGGCATCGAAACCGTACAGCTGGCTGCAGCCGCCGGTGAGGGTGATACCGGTTTCGGAGATATCGCTGATCAGTTCGGGGCTGGTCTGCTCCAGAACTGCCAGAACTTCGTCAGCAATGATTCTTGCGGGACGGCGCAGAACTTCGGAAATCTCCGTGGAGGTCAGGGTGACCACCCGGGGCATACCGGTCTTGATGTCGCGGCCCTTGACGTTCATGGTCAGCTCGTCGGAGGCTGCGTAAACACGGCCGATCTGAATCTTAATGTTCTCAGCAGTAACCTGGCCGATGGCGATGCCATGCTGACGGCGGACGTAGCGGGCGATCAGCTCGTCCATGTAGTTGCCGGCGATCTTCAGAGAAGAGGAAACGGCCACACCGTTCATGCTCAGCACAGCGATATCGGTGGTGCCACCGCCGATGTCCACAACCAGATGGCCCTTGGCGCCCTTGATGTCCAAACCTGCGCCCAGTGCGGCTGCCAGAGGCTCCTCGATCAGGAACACACGCCGTGCGCCTGCTTCAATGGCGGCGTTGATGACGCTGCGCTCTTCCACTTCCGTGACGCCGCTGGGCACACTGATGACCACGCGGGGTTTGGGGGTGAAAGTGGAGGACTCGGTTGCGGTCTTGAACATGGCCTGCAGCATCCGGACAGTCATTTCATGGTCGGAAATGATGCCGTCCTTCAGAGGACGCATGGCAACCACGTTGCCGGGGGTACGGCCCAGCATATTCCGTGCGGCAGCGCCAACCTGCAGAATCTTGCCGGTGTTCTTGTCCACCGCCACAACGGAGGGCTCCCGAACCACCAGACCCTTGCCGTCGGCATAGATCAGCACGTTGGAGGTGCCAAGGTCAACACCCAGGTCGCTGGAAGAAAGAGAAAAATTGAATTTGAATTTACCCATAATCTCACCTTTATTCGTGATATCGAACCGCGGCCAGAAAGCCGCAGTGTACTTCCTTTGCCCCGGCTGTCAGCAGCACGCGGGCGCATTCTCCGGCAGTTGCGCCGGTGGTAATAATATCGTCAAGCAATAAAATCCGCTTTCCTTTGATTTTCTCGGGAGAAACCGGCCGGTAGACACCCAGAACATTGGCCTTGCGCTGTGCCTGGCCGGTGATGCGGGACTGGGGGCGGTTGTTTCGAACCTTGCGAAGTGTCCGCATTGGCTGAATGCCCAATTCCCTGCCTACAGCTTCGGCAATCAGCCCCACCTGGTCATAGCCACGGGTGAATTTCCGAAGTCCGCTGATAGGCGCCCAGGTAAGGATGTCGAAGCCATCCGGGTATTCACTGAGAATCCGCATGGCAAGGAGCCTTCCGTAAACATCGGCATAGTGCCGTGCCCGACGAAACTTGTAGCGGAGCAAACTCTCCCGAATGTACCCTTCATAGTACCAGACCGCAACCCAACTGTCAAGAAAAGAGAAGGTTTTCCTGGATTTCAGGCATTCCGGGCTGTCCACACGGCAGCTCCGACAGAGATCCGTTTCGTCCTTTTCCAGCAATTTCTGGCAGAGGACGCATTTTCTCGGAAAGAGCAGATTCAGCAACGTGTCCTTGATCATGCGCCGACCTTTCCCTGCAGCCGAAGTTTCAGGCCCGAATAGCGGCGGTTTTTCTTGGCATTTTCCGTCATTGCGGCCACCACCTCTTCCCTGCCCACGATGATCAGCAGTTCCCGTGCCCGGGTAATGGCGGTGTAGAGAACACTACGGCTGAGAAGGTAGGGAGATCCGTTCCAGGCTGCCAGAATGACGGCCCGGTACTCACTGCCCTGACTTTTATGGACGGTCATGGCGTAGGCAGGCTCCAGCTCGTTCAGCTGGGTGAAATCGTAGTCCGCCTCCCGGTCCTCAAAGACCACTGTCAAGGTTTCCATCTGGGGATCGATTTTGAAAATGGTACCAACGTCGCCGTTGAATATTCCGGTTCCAACAGCGCTTCCGTCCAGTTTCTTCCACATTATATCATAATTGTTGCGAATTTGCATCACCCGGTCGCCTTCCCGGAAAGAAAATTCTCCCGACTGGCGTTCTTTTTTGGTGGGTGCAGCAGGATTCAGGGTATCCTGTAACAGAGCATTCAGATTCCAGGTACCCACACCGCCCTTCCGGGTGGGAGTCAGAACCTGGATCTGGTCCGAGGGAATACCCATATTTTTCGGAAGCCGGGTGGTGCAAAGATCCCGGATGGTCTGGCAGACGCCCTCTTCCGAAGGTCTTCTCATAAAGAAGAAGTCGCTTTTCACATTTTTCAGTTCCGGCATTTCACCATGATTGACCCGGTGGGCATTCATAACGATGAGGCTCTCTTGGGCCTGGCGGAAAATCTCCGTCAGCCGGACAGCGGGCAACATATTGCTGCGGAGCATATCGCCGAAGGGGAAACCGGGGCCCACAGGGGGCAGCTGGTCAGGGTCACCCACCAGAATCAGGCGCTTTCCATGGGGCACCGCCTGCAGCAGACTGTGCAGCAGCTGCACATCCACCATACTCATCTCATCCACAATCACCGCATCTGCCTTCAGAGGATTTCCCTCATCCCGGCAGAAAACCATCCGGCCGGTTTCCGGCTCAATACCCGCTTCCAGAAGTCTGTGGATGGTGGAAGCCTCCTCGCCGGTGACTTCCGTCAGCCGCTTGGCAGCACGTCCTGTGGGAGCTGCCAGCACGCAGCGCAGCTGCATCTGGCCCAGAAGGGACAAAATGCCATTCAAAATAGTCGTTTTACCGGTACCCGGGCCGCCGGTGATAAGAAGCAAACCAGATGTAACCGCCGCCCGGATGGCATCGCGCTGCTGGGCAGAATATTCAATACCGATCTCGCTTTCGGCAGTTCGCAACATTTTCTCAAGGCCCCGGGGCGCGGGAAATTCCAGCATGGCAGCGGATAGCAGCCGGTTGGTGCAGTAATCCTCTGCCTCGTAGAGTTCCGGCAGATAGTCAACAGTAATGCCCGCCAGGTGATCCCGAACCAACCGCTGTCCTTCCAGCAGCCGTTCCACGCCGGTGGCAGCGGAATTCGCTTCTATATTTAATAATTGTGCTGTGGCCGCAATCAGCTTTTCTTCAGGCAGAAAGCTATGGCCTGCTGTCAGATTGTAGCGCAGTTCAAAAAGAATACCTGCTTCCACGCGGCGGGGATCATCCCCGTCCACGCCCAGTTCAATGGCAAAGCGGTCAACAGCACCAAACGGAGCATCCAGACCGTCATCCATTAATAAATAGGGATCGTCGTAGAGAAGCTCCACAGTGCTTTCGCCATAAATCTTATAAGTACGCACCGCCAGTTCCGCCGGCAGATGGTGCAGGGTGAAAAACTCCATCAGCTGCCGCATGCCCACCCTCTGGCGGAACTCTTCACCGATGAGCTTGGCCCTTTCCCGGGAAATACCGGAAACTTCTGCCAGCCGAAGAGGTTCCCGCTCCATGACGAGCAGGGTCTCATCGCCGAAATGCTCCACAATTCTGGCAGCCATCCGGGGGCCGATGCCCTTGATGATGCGGCTGCTGAGATAACTCACGATCTCCATGCTGGTCTGGGGCATCAGCCGCTCCAGAAATTCCGCCTCAAACTGGCGGCCGTAGCTGCTATGATTGCTCCATTTTCCGGTGACCATCAGCCGCTCGCCCACAGCAGGCAGCGGAATGGTGCCAACCACCGTCACCGCCTGACCGCCTCCAATTCCGAGCCGTAGAACCGCATAGCCATTATCATAATTCTGATAGACCACGGCGCTGATGACGCCCTGGATAATCTCCATTTCCTGTTCCATGAACCAATACTCTCCCAATTGGATCCGACCACAAAACCTGCCGTCCGGACATCCTGACAATAACAATATATAGTAGTTTACTATATTTTCTCTCAAATGAAAAGCCCCTTTCTTTTCACTCGGTGTATAAATCAACTTGTCAAGTATTAATTTATAGTTAAGAACTCCAAAAATAGAGGACACAAATTGTTTAATAAACACATTGCATCACTCATCAGAATTCGCTATAATGGTATGGAACATATGGGGCACTATGCTTTTCTGCAACCGTGTCCCCATCGCATCCCGGAGGCGCTATGAAAGTATTGTCACTGCTCATGTGGGTCACCCAATTTGGACTTTCCATTCTGGTGCCGCCCTGCTTTTTCCTGCTGATCGCCCACTGGCTTCAGATACGTTTTGGTCTGGGCGGCTGGGTTATGGTCATTCTAGGAATTCTGGGCCTGCTGACCGCTTTCAGCACCGCCAAGGCAAATCTCCGGGCAATGCTCAAGGCTGTGAAGGAGCTTTCCGACAACCCGGATCCTCCTACCTCCTTCAATAATCACAACTAAGCATAACCAAAAAGGATTGATCCCCCATGAAACTTCAGGCTGCTTCCAGGAAGGAAGTCAAACGCATCGTAGTCGGTGTCATCGTCTGCAACATTGCCATGATCGCCGGTCTTTTCCTGTTGAGCCAGTTCGGCATTGGTACCTTCAGCCTCCCCAAAATTTTGATTGGTGCGCTGTGCGGCTCTGTCATCGCCGTTGTCAATTTCATTATTCTGTGCCTTACCATTCAGAGCGCCATTGAAATTGAAAACAAGCGCAAGATGAAGAGAAGGTTTCAGACCAGCTATAACATCCGGCTTCTTGTTCAGGCAGTTTGGATTGTGGGCTGCTTCTTTCTTCGGGACAAAGTTCACTTCGTTGCCGCAGCAGCCCCCGTGTTCTATCCCAATGTCTGGCTGGTGTTCCTGCAGGTCACCGGCAGGCTGAACACCGGAAACACCACTCCGGTTCCCGCCCAGGAACCTGCCTCTGAGGACACTCCTCAGGAATAACCCATTGTAAGTAAAAACCCCAATATACGTCCGTCTACAAATTCGCGAAATGAGGTTTATGTATGGATATTTCAATTAATGGCGCTGGAATCGTTGCTCAGTTCGAAAACGTACCCCTGTTCGGTACCGTTCAGATCACTCAGACCCTGACCGTTGCCTATCTGGTCATGGCCATCATCACCGGTCTTTGCATCTGGCTTGGTTCCGGTCTGAAGGTCACCGGTATCTCCCGCAAACAAGCCGTGGCCGAAATGGGTTACAATTTCATTGTGAACTTTGTCCGTGGCAACATGGGCACCGAGTTCGACCATTACATCCCCCTGGTAGCCACCATCTTCATCACCAGCGTGATCTCCAACCTGATCAGCCTTCTGGGCTTCTGGTCCCCCACCGCTGACCTGATGACCGAACTTGCCTGGGCTCTGGTTGTCTTCGTTCTGATTACGTATCACAAGATCAAGGCCGGCGGCTTTGGTAACTACCTGAAGGGTTTCCTGGATCCCATCTTTGTGATGGCTCCCATCAATGTCATGAGTGAGTGCTTCACCCCCATCTCCATGGCATGCCGTCATTTCGGCAACATCCTCTCCGGCACCGTCATCAGCGCGCTGGTCTACGCCGCTCTGACCGTTGCCACCTCTGCCCTCTTCGGCGCACTGGGCTCCAGCCTCGTGGTTGCAGTCATCGTCACCGCCGTGGGTGCAGTTCTGTTCTTCGTGGGTAAGAAGATGGCCAAGAAGCTCTTTAAGATTCTGGGCATCATCGTTCTGGTTCTGGGCGTTCTGGCAGTCATCACCAACCTGGGTGTCAACTATCCTTGGCTGACCGTCGGTATCCCCGCAATCCCCAGCCTGTACTTCGACTGGTTCGGCGGCTGCATCCAGGCATTCATCTTCTGCACTCTGACCACTCTCTTCATCAAACAGGCTGCAGACGGCTAATCGTCAAAGGCCATTTGAATAAACACAACGGAATTAATTTTAGGAGGAACTTTTTATGGATTACACTGTTCTGGCAAAAGGCATCACCCTGGCAGGTTGTGCAATCGGCGCTGGTCTGGCTCTGATCGCTGGTGTCGGCCCTGGTATCGGCGAAGGTAGCTGTGCTGCTGCAGCTTGTGAAGCTGTCGGCCGTCAGCCCGAGTGCAAGGGCGACGTCACCAGCACCATGATCCTGGGTATCGCCCTGTCCGAGACCACCGGTATCTATGGCTTCGTCACTGGCCTGCTGCTGATCTTCGCTGCTCCCGGCATGTTCATGAACTACCTGGGCTAATTTCCGGCAATAGCATAATCAGACATAATTCAGACCGGAAGGAGGCAAATCAATGCAGACACTTTATCAGTCCCTCGTGGCGGTAAATCCTGTAACCCTGATTGCCCAGATCTGCAACCTGTTTATCCAGCTGTTCCTCGTGAAGAAGTTCTTCCTGGATAAGATTAAGGCCATCCTGGATCAGCGCCGTGAAGCTGCTGATCAGGAGATCACCGCCGCCGAAGCTGCCAAGGCCGAGGCGATGGCTATCAAGGAAACCTATGAGCAGAATATGCTCCAGGCCAAGGCTCAGGCATCTGAGATCCTGGACCGCGCACAGAAGACTGCTACTACCCGCGGCGAAGAAATCATCCGCCAGGCAAGCGAGGAAGCCGCTGCTCTGAAGCAGAAGGCCGCCAACGACATTGCCATGGAGAAGAAGAAGGCCCTGAACGACGCCAAGGATGAAATCTCCGGCGTTGCCATGGCCATTGCCGAGAAAGTGGTTGAACGCCAGCTTGACAGCGCTGATCATGACAAGCTTATCAACCAGTTCATTGATGGGCTGGGTGATGCGCTATGACAGAGATCGCCAATGTTTACGGCGGGGCGATTTATGACCTTGCCAAAGATGAGAACCTGACCAACCAGATTGGCCAGCAGCTGTCTGTTCTAGATCAGGCCATCTCCGAGGAGCCCGCATTCCTGCAGCTTCTCTCCTCCCCGAGCCTTTCCAAGGCAGAACGCTGCCAGGTTCTCGAGGATTCTTTCCGCAACCAGATCCATCCCTATGTGATGAACTTCATGAAGATTCTCACCGAAAAGGGATACATTCGGCATTTCTCCGGCTGCTGTAAAGTTTTCAGCGAGCGCTATAATACCGACAACGGCATCATGCCCGTCACTGCCGTGACCGCCATTCCGCTGTCCGACGCGCTGCGCCAGAAGCTGACAGACAAGCTCACCGCCATTACCGGTAAGCGCATCGCGCTAACCTGTAAGGTGGATACGAATTGCCTGGGCGGTGTTCGCCTGGACTATGACGGCAAGCGTCTGGATGACACTGTGACCCACCGTCTGGATGCGGTCCGCAGCTTGCTGAAGAACACCGTACTCTGAACTAGAAAGCAGGTACAGTATGGAATTAAGACCCGAAGAAATTACAAAAATTATCCGTAGTCAGATCAAGAACTACGAGAATAAGATGGAGTCCAGCGAGACCGGCGTGGTCATCCTGGTCGGTGACGGTATCGCTACCGTTTCCGGCCTGGACAACTGCATGGCCGGTGAGCTGATTGAGTTCCCCAACGGTTCTTTCGGCATGGCCCAGAACCTGAATGAGGAAACTGTCTCCACCGTTATCCTGGGTACCGATGCAGGTATCAAGGAAGGCGACACTGTCAAGCGTACCGGCCGTGTCGTCTCTGTTCCCGTTGGCAATGGCCTCATCGGCCGCGTTGTCAACGCTCTGGGCGAACCCATTGACGGCAAGGGTGCCATCCCCTCCGAAGGCTACCGCCCCATCGAAATGCCCGCTCCCGGCATCATCGACCGCCAGCACGTTGATACCCCTCTGCAGACCGGTATCAAGGCCATTGACTCCATGATTCCTATCGGCCGCGGCCAGCGTGAGCTGATCATTGGCGACCGTCAGACCGGTAAGACCACCATCGCTACCGATACCATCATCAACCAGAAGGGCAAGGATGTTATCTGTATCTATGTCGCCATCGGCCAGAAGCGCTCCACCGTTGCTCAGGTCGTTGAAAACCTGACCGCCAACGGTGCTATGGATTACACCATTGTGGTTTCCGCAACCGCTTCCGAGCTGGCTCCCATGCAGTATATCGCCCCCTACACCGGCTGTACCATGGGCGAACATCTGATGCATCAGGGCAAGGATGTCCTGGTCATCTACGACGACCTGAGTAAGCACGCAGTCGCATACCGTGCAATCTCCCTGCTGATCCGCCGTCCCCCCGGACGCGAAGCTTACCCCGGCGATGTCTTCTATCTGCACTCCCGTCTGCTGGAACGTGCAGCTCGCCTGTCCGACAGCAAGGGCGGCGGCTCCCTGACCGCACTGCCCATCATCGAGACCCAGGCCGGCGACGTTTCCGCATACATTCCCACCAACGTCATCTCCATCACCGACGGCCAGATCTTCCTGGAATCCGAGCTGTTCAACGCCGGTATCATGCCCGCAGTTAACCCCGGTATCTCCGTCTCCCGAGTCGGCGGCGACGCACAGATCAAGGCCATGAAGAAGGTCGCAGGCTCCTTGAAGCTGCTGTACTCCCAGTACCGCGAACTGCAGAGCTTTGCACAGTTCGGCTCCGACCTGGACGCCGACACCAAGGCCCGTCTGGCTCTGGGCGAAAGAATCGTTGCTGTTCTGAAGCAGAAGAACAACGCTCCCGTTGAAGTTGCACATCAGGTCTGCATCATTTACGCCGTCACCCACGGCTATCTGAACGATCTGGCTGTTGAGACGATTCCCGCTTTCGAGGCCCGCCTGTTCGAGTTCATGGATGCCAACCACAGCGAGGTTCTGACCGCCATCCGCACTTCCGGCAAGCTCGAGAAGGATACCGAGGAAGGCCTGAAGGCAGCTCTGAGCGAACTGCTGGTCGAATTCAAGTAAGGGAGGAGGTTACCCATGGCTGGCGTTTCCACCAAGGAGATCAAAAATCGCATCCGCAGCATGGAAAGCACCAAACAGATCACCAAAGCCATGGAGATGGTTGCTGCTTCCAAACTGCGCCGGGCACAGGCCCAGATTGCGAACTCCCGCCCTTATTTTGAGATCCTCCGCGATACCATCAATGATATCGTGGCAAATAACCTGGAATTTTCCTCTCCCTACCTGAAAGAGCGCACCGGCAACAAGGTGATGTACATTGTCATCGCCGGTGACCGCGGTCTGGCAGGCGGCTATAACAGCAACATCCTGAAGATGGTTATGGCCAACATCCAGGGCAAGGAAGCCACTGTTCTTCCCATTGGTAAGAAGGCCCTGGACTTCTTCAAGTCCAAGAAGGTGCCTGTTCTGACCGATATTTATGCAGAAGCTGCCGGTGTTTCCATCGGCGACTGCTTCTCCATTTCCAAGCAGCTTTCCAAGGCCTACAAAAATGGTGAATTTGACGAGATTCACGTGGCCTATACCGATTTTGTTTCGATGCTGTCTCAGTCTCCCAGCACCATGAAGCTTCTGCCTCTGGTTCCTGATGCGCCCAAGAAGAAGGAAGGACCTTCTGTGGTCACTGTCTATGAACCCGGCTGCGAGGAAGTCTTTGACGCCATTGTCCCCGAGTATTTGGGCGGTATCCTCTACGGCGCCCTGTGCGAGAGCCGTGCTTCCGAGCAGGCTGCCCGCCGCACCGCAATGGACTCCGCAACTTCCAATGCCGAGGAAATGATCGCAGACCTGAGTCTGAAGTTCAACCGGGCACGTCAGGCTGCCATCACCAACGAAATTATCGACATCGTCGCAGGCTCTCAGTAACTGAGCCGAAAATCCACACAAGGAGTTGAATCCTATGGCCAATAATAAAGGAACTGTGGTCCAGGTCGTTGGCCCTGTTCTTGACATCCGTTTCGCAGACGGCTGCCTGCCTGACCTGCTGAACGCCATCGAAGTCACCCTGAACGGCAATGTCATCGTGGCTGAGGTCGCACAGCACATCGGCGACAATGTGGCCCGCTGCATCGCTATGAGCTCCACCGACGGTCTGACCCGCGGCGCAGAAGCCATCGACACCGGCGCCTCCATCAGCGTTCCCGTTGGTGAGGACTGCCTGGGCCGTGTCTTCAATCTGCTGGGCCAGCCCATCGATGAAAAGCCCGACGTTGCTACCAAGGAGCGTTGGCCCATCCATCGTCCCGCTCCCTCCTATGAGGATCAGCAGGGCTCCACTGAGATCCTGGAAACCGGCATCAAGGTCGTCGACCTGATCTGCCCCTACGCAAAGGGCGGTAAGATCGGTCTGTTCGGTGGCGCCGGCGTCGGCAAGACCGTTTTGATTCAGGAGCTGATTTACAACATCGCCACCGCCCACAACGGCTACTCCGTTTTCACCGGCGTCGGCGAGCGTACCCGTGAGGGTAATGACCTGTACAACGAAATGACCGAGTCCGGCGTTATCGCCAAGACCGCCATGGTCTTCGGTCAGATGAACGAACCCCCCGGAGCACGTATGCGCGTGGCTCTGTCCGGTCTGACCATGGCAGAGTACTTCCGTGATGTGAAGCATCAGGACGTGCTGCTGTTCATCGACAACATCTTCCGTTTCACCCAGGCTGGTTCTGAGGTTTCCGCACTGCTGGGCCGTATGCCCTCCGCCGTCGGTTACCAGCCCACTCTGGCTACTGAAATGGGCGCCCTGCAGGAGCGCATTACCTCCACCAAGAATGGTTCTATCACCTCCGTTCAGGCAGTTTACGTTCCCGCTGATGACCTGACTGACCCCGCTCCCGCTACCACTTTCGCCCACCTGGACGCAACCACCGTTCTGGACCGTGGTATCGCATCTCTGGGTATCTACCCCGCCGTCGATCCCCTGGACTCCACCTCCCGTATCCTCTCCCCCGACGTGGTCGGCGCAGAGCACTACGAGGTTGCCCGTAACGTGCAGCAGATTCTGCAGCGCTACAAGGAACTGCAGGATATCATCGCCATCATGGGTATGGACGAACTGAGCGAAGAGGACAAGATCACCGTCAACCGCGCCCGTAAGGTGCAGCGTTTCCTGTCCCAGCCCTTCCATGTCGCTGAGCAGTTCACCGGCTACCAGGGCAAGTACGTCCCCCTGAAGGACACCATCCGTTCCTTCAAGGAAATCATCGAGGGTAAGCATGACGAAATTCCCGAGTCCTTCTTCCTGTTCGCCGGTTCTATCGACGAAGTCGTTGCGAAGTTCAAGGGCGGTGAGGGCAAATGACAAATTTCCCTCTGAAAATCGTCACCCCTGATGGTCTGCTGTACGATGGTCCTGCTGAAATGGTCATCGTCCGCACCACCACCGGTGATATGGCATTCCTGGCCAAGCATATTGACTGTGTTGCCCCTCTGGGCATGGGCTGCGCTACCGTGGTCGTGAACGGTGAAAAGCGCTATGCAGCCTGCATCGGCGGCATGATCAGTGTTATTCGCGGCGCTGTGACTCTGGTTCCTACCACCTTCGAGTGGGCAGAAACCATCGACGTGGCTCGCGCTGACGCCTCCAAGCTCCGCGCTGAGGGCATCATTCATCGCGACAATGCCACCGCTACCGAGATTCAGCTGGCTCAGGCCAAGCTGGACCGTGCGCTGGTTCGCAAGAGCGTTGCCTCCAAGGGCGGCAGCTGGGTTCGCGGCAGCAATATGGTTGATATCAACAATCTGGGCGCCTAATCATCTGCTTTTCAGCTTAATAAAATCCTCCGGTTTTGTACCGGAGGATTTTTTATTGTATTTGTTCATTTGCTGCTGTATAATGGCAGAAAAGGAGGGATTTTTATGAAATATCCTATTGATCGGAAAGAACGCATTGAACTTGGCGGTCTGAAGCAGACCATCCACATCTGGGGCTCAAAGCAGGAGAACCCTGTGATTCTGTTCCTCCATGGCGGTCCCGGCATTCCCAATAGACACGGCATGGCCGTCGCCCATATGGATCTTCTGGATGATTTCACCATCGTCGCCTGGGATCAGCGGGGGACCGGCGGCAGTTACTTCGGCTGTGATCCCAAAACTCTGACCCTCGATCAGCTGGTCAGCGACTGCTCCGAACTGATTGATTATCTCTGCGACACCCTGAACAAGAATAAAATCTTTCTTCTGGGCGGCAGCTGGGGCACGGAACTTGGCACCTTTGTCTGCCAGAAGTATCCCGACAAAATCGCCGGCTACATCGGCTACGGTCAGGTGGTCAACGGCATTGAAAATGAAAATGTCTCCTATGCCTTTGCCCTTCATAAAGCAAAAGAGGCAAACTGCGCCGAGGATATTGACGAACTGGAACGAATTGGCCCTCCCGTGGACGGACAGTACAAGCCTGTTTTCGAAGGTCTGATGGCTCAGCGTCGCATTATGAAGAAATATGGCGGCCACTCCACCAAGGGCGGCAGCTATTTCACCGGCACCGTCATCCCCATTCTGAAATCCCCCGAGCTTTCCCTCCGGGATAAAATCGGCACCGCCAAAGGTTACAAGGTCTGCCTCTCTCAGATGTGGCCCACCATCGTCCGCTATGATTTTGTCAAGGACTGCGGCCCCTTCCGGATGCCCTACTATATTTTCCAGGGCAGGCTGGACAATAACACCCCCTCTTCCCTGGTTCAGGCTTACTACGATTCCATCGTTGCCCCTGATAAGGATCTTGTTTGGTTTGAAAACTCCGCCCACGGACCTCTGGGCGAGGAACCTGTGAAATTCAAAAAGCTCATGCGTGAAAAATTCCTCCGGATTGCAAAGGAGAACGCCCTATGAAACAACTGACCAACGGTAAGATCATTGCCCTGTGCATGGGCGATTTCGCCCGGGGTATGATCAACGGCATCGTCACCACTTACCTTCTGACCTTCTTTATCCCCACCAACGCCAACACCACCCTGCCCCAGTTTTTCCTGAACGCCGCCCTGATTATGGCCATCATCCGCGGCATCGGCACCGTGGTGGACGCCGTCACCGACCCCTGGGTTGCAGGTCTGACCGACAGCTGCAAGCATAGGCTGGGCCGCCGTATTCCCTTCATGCGCTGGAGCGCAGTGCCTTATGGCCTGTGCTGCCTGCTGATTTTCTTCCCTCCCGTAAACGGCACCAGCTATTTGAATGCAGTGTGGGTAGGCGTTCTGCTCGTCCTTTACTATCTCTTCTCCACCCTTTACAATATCCCCTTCTCCGCACTCCAGGCTGAGATTGTGGCCGAGCCCAAGCGCCGGGTGTTCCTGTACACCATGAACTCCCTGCTCTATGTCATCTCCAATGCACTGGTGTTCTGCACCTCCATGACCAAGGGCTTCCTGATGGGGGCCGGCATCCCGGAAATCTGGGCTCTGCGGATTCCCTTCATCGTCTGCTGCGTGGGCGGTGCTGTGGCCGCTATGATCCCCGCATTTGTCATCCGGGAGCAGGACTATATCGCACCCAAAACCTACTCTCAGCCCCTGGGAGAGGCTCTGAAAGCCATCTTCTCCTACAAGAATTTCACCATCATCACCGTGGGATACCTGGTCATGTGGGTTGCCTTCACCTTCTTCAACACCGCCCAGGTTTACTACATCACCAATCTGCTGGCCCTGCCTGACATCTGGGTCACCATCGTCACCGTCATCTCCATTGGTGTGGGTGTATGCACCTATCCCCTGGTCAATATCCTGGCCCGGAAGGTTGGCAAGAAGCCGCTGCTGATCGGAGCCTGCATCACCTATGTGCTGTTGTACTTTGGCATCTACAACTATGAATTCGTGGTCAGTCTCATCGGCGGACAGGGCTTTGCCCTGGTTATCGGCTTCTGCATCGCCATGCCCATTGCCGTCACCAACATCATTCCCGCCTCCATGTTTGCAGACCTGGCTCAGTACGACACCATCAAGACCGGCAAAAACCGGGCAGGCATGTTCCTGGCCGCCAGAAACTTTGCCAACAAGCTCTGCCAGAGCATCGTGGTCATCGTCTGCGCCACCCTGCTGGGTAAAGGTGCCGACGGCACAGGCGCTGCCACCAGCGAAGGCATCCAGGCTACCGCCCTGGTTGCCTGCATCTTCGTGGCCTGCGCTCTGGGCATCTACTTCTTCTATAACGATAAGGAGATCGCCGCAGCCATCAAAGCAAGCAACGAAACCGCAAAATAACCCCAAAAGTCCGGCTTTGCCGGGCTTTTTTGCTGCTGCAACTGTTGGTTGCTAAATTTTAACGTCCGCTTGGTGGACTTTACAGCCAGAAAATGGTATCCTGAGAGCAAAGAAGGAGGTGCCGAAAATGAACCTCGGTGAAAATATCTACCGTCTTCGGACCGAAAAGAATATGTCCCAGGGCAGCCTTGCGGATGCGCTGGGTGTGTCCCGTCAATCCGTGAGTAAATGGGAAAACAATTCAGCAACCCCCGAACTGGACAAGCTGATTAAAATGAGCGAATTATTTAGTGTGACGCTGGACGAACTCGCAGGCCTGAATCAAGCGGATAAGCAAAGTCAGACAACTATACCAGACCCGAAAGTAATCTATATTGAAAAGCCGGTTATTCCCCATATCAGCAAACTCACTATAATTGGCGTGGCTCTGATCTTCTCTTTGCTGTTGTATGCGATGCTGCGCAACAGCGGCGTCTTCAGCATGACGTGGGCGCTCATTCTGGCTGTACCTGTTGCCATCTGCGTCCTTCTCTTCTTGTTTACCAACCATGCTAAGTTTTACTGCGGCTGGGTTGGAGCGGCTGCCTACTGGCTCTATTTTTTGATTCTGTTCCACAACAACTGGGAGCATCAATACACCCTGCTTTTTCTTGGTGTTGCTTTGGTTATCGCAATGATCGTCTGGTCTGTTTTCGTACACAAAAACGGGCTGATCCATATCCCTTTCTGGGTCTGGCTGATTGGAGCCATTATATTGACAGGTGCATTTATCTTGCTATGGGTCAATATCGTGCCGCCCATCGGTGTATCTGTAACAGAGCATTCCGTGGAATCAGCGGTTCCCCGTGGTGAGTAAATTGGTTTTTCTTTGAATATTTCTCACAAAAATTCCATTTCCCTCTTGTAAAATCATCCAAATTGGCGTATACTAAACTATATTTTGCAAGCAAGAGAGGTTTTAAGTTATGGAACTGATCACCATGCGCGAGCTGTTCAAGAACACCGCGAAGTACGCCGATCAGGTTATCGAGATCGGTGGCTGGGTCCGCAACCGCCGCCCCAGCAAGCAGTTCGGCTTTATTATGCTGAGCGATGGTACTTATTTCTCCCCCATCCAGGTGGTTTACAACGATTCCATTGAGAATTTCCAGGAAATCTCCAAGATCAACATCGGCGCTGCTCTGATCGTCAAGGGTAAGCTGATCCTGACTCCCGGCTCCAAGCAGCCCTTCGAGATTCAGGCTGAAACCGTCACCATCGAGGGTCCCTCCACCGGCGACTTCCCCCTGCAGCCCAAGCGCCACTCCATGGAATTCCTGCGATCCATTTCCCATCTGCGTCCCCGGACCAACACCTTCCAGGCCGTTTTCCGTGTCCGCAGCCTGGCCGCCATGGCCATCCACCAGTTCTTCCAGGACCGCGACTTTGTCTATGTCCACACGCCCCTGATCACCGGCTCCGACTGTGAGGGCGCAGGCGAGATGTTCCAGGTCACCACTCTGGATCTGAACAACATCCCCAAGACCGAAGACGGCAAGGTGGATTTCTCCCAGGATTTCTTTGGCAAGCCCACCAACCTGACCGTTTCCGGACAGCTGAACGGCGAGACCTTCGCCATGGCTTTCCGCAACATCTACACCTTCGGCCCCACCTTCCGTGCTGAGAACTCCAACACCACCCGCCATGCAGCTGAGTTCTGGATGATCGAGCCCGAAATGGCTTTCGCTGATCTGGACGATCTGCTCCGTGTGGAAGAGGATATGCTGAAGTATATCATCTCCTACGTTCTGGAGCACGCTCCCGAGGAAATGAACTTCTTCAACTCCTTCGTGGACAAGGGCCTGCTGGACCGCCTGAACAACATTCTGAACAACGACTTCGGCCGCATCACCTATACCGATGCTGTTGCTCTGCTGGAAAAGCACAATGACAAGTTTGACTATCCCGTCAGCTGGGGCTGTGACCTGCAGACCGAGCACGAGCGTTATCTGACCGAAGTGATCTTCAAGAAGCCCGTCTTCGTCACCGACTACCCCAAGGAGATCAAGGCCTTCTACATGAAGCTGAATCCCGATGGCAAGACCGTCGCTGCTGTTGACTGCCTGGTTCCCGGCGTTGGTGAGATCACCGGCGGCTCCCAGAGAGAAGACAATTACGAGCTGCTGAAGGCCCGTATTGAAGAGCTGGGCATGAACCCCGAGGACTACGGCTTCTACATGGATCTGCGCAAGTACGGTTCCTGCCGTCACGCAGGCTTCGGCCTGGGCTTCGAGCGCTGCGTCATGTACCTGACCGGCATCGGCAACATCCGCGATGCCATCCCCTTCCCCAGAACCGTCGGCAACTGCGAACTGTAAAATCACCAAGAGCGCTGCACTTCACTTGCAGCGCTCTTGCTTTATACAAAAATTGCCCCGAAGCAGTTGCTTCGGGGCGATTCGATCAGAGGTCAGGTCTGCGCTTGCGCATCAGATAGTAATCAAGCTTTTCCAGAATGCCCTCGGGCATCTTCCGGGACACGGGGCAGAACACAGCATTTGCCATCCGCTCCGCAAAGCTGATGATGAAGTTGATATCTTCGATCAGCTGCTTGCCATTCACCAGCGCGATGGTGTCGTAGCGGTTGTGGATGGTTGCGGTATTCTCAGGAGCCCAGCGGGCGAAGGTGACGGCGGGAACACCCTTGTCAGCAAAGGCTGTGGAGTCGCTGGAGTAGACATCGATGTAGGTATGGGCGGCCATACCCAGCTCCATAGCCATGTAGCCGATGTAATGAGCCAGTGCTTCCTCACAGGTACAGCAGGCGGCGAAACGGCCCATGGTGCAGCCGATCATGTCCATGTTGATGTTCAGAACAACCTTCTTCAAAGCCTCTTCATTGGCTGCGCAGTATGCCTTGGCACCCAGCAAACCACGCTCCTCGCTGCCGCACCAGATAAAGCGCAGGCCACGGCGATGGGGATTCCCGGAGAAATGCTCGGCGATGGCCAGCAGAGCGGCGCTGCCGGTCATGTTGTCGAATGCGCCCTGAGAAAGAGAAGTGGAGTCATAGTGGGCGGTGAAAACGATATACTCATCGATTTCACCAGGCATGTCCAGAATCACGTTCCGGGACTCTCCGGTGGTCTCTTCCTGCTTCAGAACGATTCTGGCGTTGGTGACGCCGTTTTCAATCATGGGCAGCGCATCGGTCAGATGGATGTTGACAGCGGGCAGGCGGTTGCCCTTGTGGTAGTAAGAGCGCAGCTCCCGGCGGTCGATGTCACGGTCAGCATAGTTCACATGACCGTCGTAAGTAACAAAGCCCACAGCGCCAGCAGCCAGCACATCCTGGTACTTCCAGTAGGTCATGCGCTTGTCCACCATGACAATCTTGCCCTTCACCTGGGACAGGGAGTAGGCATCGTTATTCTTCAGATAGTAAAAAGGAGCTTCCAGATCCGCATTACCGGAGCAGAGATAGCCCTTGCAGGTGATTTCCTTTCCGTCCACGAAGAAATGTTCTTCCTGGATGGTGGAAACGGGGACCTCAAAGGGAACGATCTCAGCCCGCAGGCCAAGCTCAGCCACTCTTCTCTGGATATACTGAGCGCAGCGCAGCTCTTCAGCGCTGCCGCCGGTACGGATATAGGCAGTATCCTCAAAAATTTTCATAATGTCTTTGGAATTCAAAACAGGTACCTCCTGATATTGTTCTTTCCCCATTTTACTCCATTTCGGCAGATTTTGCAAGAAGGATAACTTTCAAAAATGGTAACTAATTTCCAGTTATCTGCCTTCCAGCATGGGGCGGGCAATCTTCACATTGAAGTACTCGATCAGGGGGCCCATGAAGAATGCGGTGACAATGGTGCCGACGCCGGCGATGGTGGGAATCTGAGCAAAGCTGCCGCCGCCCAGCAGGAACAGACAGCAGCCGGCGATGACGCAGACCAGGTCGGTGGCGATGCGGCAGTACTTGAACTTGGCAATCTTCCACTTACCGGACAGAACGATGGCCACAGCGTCATAGGTGGAAACGCCCAGGTCAGCGGTCATATACAGGGAAGAAGAAATGCACAGGATCACAATGCCGATCAGCAGGCAGATCACCCGGACGGTCATGGAAGGATTCACGATGACGGTCTGCAGGAATTCATAGGTAAATTCAGTGACATAGCCCAGCAGAAACAGGTTAATGAAGGTTGCAAGGCCGATGTTGTGCCGGTCCACAATCAGGGAGAAGGTCAGCAGCGCCACATTGGCAATGACGTACAGTGTGCCGAAGGGGATGGGAATCAGCTTATCCAGGCCGCTCATCAGGGTCTGGAAGGGATCCACGCCCAGAGCAGCGATTTTAAAAATGCCCACGCTGACGGCGCAGATGATGACGCCGAAGAGGGACATCAGAATTCTTCTGGTTTTCATGTTATTTTTCCTTTCTTAATGACAATCCTCAGCATCATACCACAATACTGAAAAAAATCAAGAACAATTTAATAGAAAACCGCCGGTGTTGAACACCGGCGGTTTTTGGACTTGTTTTTCTTTACTTGATGGGTTCGAAGTCTGCTGCGCCGTGCTTGCACAGGGGGCAGACGATGTCTTCGGGCAGGGGATCTCCCTCGTAGACCCAGCCGCAGACCTTGCAGACGTAACCCTTCTTGCCCTCGGTCTGGGGCTTGGGCTTGACGTTCTTCTGGTAGTAGGTGTAGGTCATGGTCTCCTTGTCGCCCATGACTCTTGCCTCTGTCACGGAGCAGATGAACATGCCGTGGGTACCCAGGTCCATGTAACTTTCCACCTTCAGGCTCATGAAGGAGTTTACGTACCGTGGCAGGAACCGGAGGCCGTTGTCGCTGCGCAGTTCATCGATACCCTGGAACTTATCTGCGGTTCTGCCGCTCTGGAAGCCGAATCTTTCGAAGACGGAGAAGGGAGCGGAAACATCCAAGCAGTTGACATTCATGATGCCGGTCTGTTTGATCACATGGTGGGAGTAGTTGGCCTTGTTGATGCAGACTGCAATCCGATTGGGAGAGCTGGTCAGCTGGGAGACGGTGTTGACGATCAGACCGTTGTCCTTGGTGCCATCATTGGAGGTGACCACATACAGGCCGTAGCCGATGTTGAAGAGGGCGGTCAGGTCATTCTTGTTGGCGGTATGATCCTGCTGGGCCAGGTAGTCCTTGCACAGTTCCTCTGCCAGAGCGTTAATCTGAGCCTTGCTCTCGTCATTCAGAGCGGACAGAATCTTGACGGTGTTCTCTGCGAAGGTGAGACCCATGGACTTTTCGAACATGCCCTTCATGATCTTTGCTGCCATGGGAGCCCAGGAACCGTTTTCCATCAGACCGATGGTGCGGTTCTGGTAGTTGCGCTCGGTCAGGTGATGGATGAATTCCTTCATGAAGGGGAAGATATCAGCATTGTAGGTGGTGGTTGCCAGGACCAGCTTACCGTAGCGGAAAGCATCCTCCACAGCCTCAGCCATATCGGTCCGGGCCAGGTCATGGATGACCACCTTGGGTGCACCCTTGTCCTTCAGCTTCTGAGCCATCAGATCGACGGCTGCCTTGGTGTTGCCGTAGATGGAGGTATAGGCAATCACAACACCTTCGCTCTCAACCCGGTAGGAAGACCAGATATCATAGAGGTTCATGTAGTAACCCAGATTTTCAGTCAGCACGGGGCCGTGCAGAGGAGCGATGATCTGGATATCCAGACCGGCAGCCTTCTTCAGCAGTGCCTGAACCTGTGCGCCGTACTTGCCCACGATGCCGATGTAGTAGCGTCGGGCCTCGCATGCCCACTCTTCCTCCACATCCAGAGCACCGAACTTGCCGAAGCTGTCAGCGGAGAAGAGAACCTTGTCGTAGGAATCATAGGTCACGATAACTTCGGGCCAGTGAACCATGGGAGCGGTGACAAAGGTCAGGGTGTGCTTGCCCAGGCTCAGGGTATCACCCTCACCTACGACAATGCGGCGGTCGGCATAGTCCTTGCCGAAGAAGTTCTGCATCATGGCAAATGCCTTGGAAGAAGCCACCACGATTGCGTCCGGGTACAGCTTCAGGAAGTTTGCAATATTGGCGGAATGGTCGGGCTCCATGTGCTGAACGATCAGATAATCAGGCTTCCGGCCTGCCAGAGTACGCTCGATATTGTCCAGCCACTCGTGGGTGAAATTCTTGTCGACGGTGTCCATAATGGCCACCTTCTCGTCCAGAATGGCATAGGAATTGTAAGCCATGCCATTGGGGACAATGTACTGACCCTCGAAGAGATCTATCTGGTGGTCGTTGACGCCGATGTATTTGATATCATTGGTAATGGTCATAGCAGTTTCTCCTTTATCGGTTAGGATTTTTGTGTTCTTTTCTTTGTTAATATTATATGTCTTGAGGAAAGACCTTACAGTGACTTTATCACATAATTGATCCCAGTGCAAATGGTTTTTTTCTGTTGCAATCAATAGCAGAAAATGGTAGAGTATCTATACTGTGACAAGAAAGAGAGAAAGTCAATTATGAGAAATATGCACTTCCAGCGCAGACTGCCTGTTCCCATGGAGATCAAGGCCCAGTATCCCCTGACTGCAGATCTGGCCCGAATCAAACAGGAACGGGATGAGATCATTGCCGATGTCTTTACCGGCAAGAGCAACAAAATGGTTCTGATCATCGGTCCCTGCTCTGCCGACCGGGAAGACGCAGTCCTCGATTATTGCGAACGCCTGGCAGGCCTTCAGGAGAAGGTTTCTGACCGCCTGATTCTGATTCCCAGAGTCTACACCAACAAACCCCGCACCACCGGCGACGGCTACAAGGGCCTCCTGCATCAGCCTGACCCCGAGCGGGATGTTGATATGCTGGAAGGTGTCATTGCGATCCGCCGGCTCCACACCAATGTTCTAAAGAACACAGGCCTCTCCACCGCCGACGAAATGCTCTACCCCGATAATTACCGTTATCTCTCCGATCTTCTGGCCTACGTGGCCGTGGGCGCCCGGAGTGTTGAAAATCAGGAACACCGCCTGACTTCCAGCGGCATTGCTGTGCCTGTCGGCATGAAGAACCCCACCAGCGGCGATCT
Source organism: Oscillospiraceae bacterium (assembly GCA_017516785.1). The sequence continues at coordinate 4,872 of JAFXAV010000027.1, read as the reverse complement.
GGCCGTTATGCTCAACTCCATCATGGCCGCCCAGCACAAGCACACTTTCATCTATCGCGGTTGGGAAGTGAACACCACGGGCAATGAGCTGGCCCACGGTATCCTGAGAGGCTATATGAACCACCATGGCGAACCCCGCCCCAACTATCACTTTGAAGAGCTGGAGCATCTTTACAACATCTACGAAGCCAAGGGCCTGCAGAACATGGCACTGATCATCGATGCCAACCACTCCAATTCTGCCAAAAAATACATGGAGCAGCCCCGGATCTGCAAGGAAGTGCTCCATTCCTGCCGCCATTCCGAACACATTAAATCCATGGTCAAAGGCTTCATGATTGAGTCCTATCTGGAACCCGGCACCCAGAAAATCGGCGAGGGTATCTACGGTAAATCCATCACCGACCCCTGCATCGGCTGGGCAGACACCGAACGGCTGGTCATGGACATCGCAAATCTCATTTAAACGTAAAAATCCCGGACACCAAACATGTCCGGGATTTATTGTTCTAATTTGCATACACTGTCATCGGGTGATGATATGAAATTACGTAACTGGAAAACCTATGTGTTATGGATTGTACTGACCGAAGCTGTGGGCGGACTGTCCGCATGGCTCACAAGAGAAGGAACAGATATTTTCAACGCCACAATCACACAGCCGCCGCTGTCTCCACCAACCATTGTGTTTCCAATTGTATGGGGCATCCTCTATGCACTGATGGGATTCAGCGCCGCTAGAATTTACCTCTCCGCACCTTCACCAGAGCGAAGCAAAAGTCTGAATCTGTATATTGCCCAGCTGAATGTAAATTTCTTCTGGAGTCTCATTTTCTTCAATACCCAGCGGTTTGGATTTGCCTTCATCTGGCTGCTTCTGCTGTGGGTTCTCGTGCTGTGTATGATTCTGTACTTCCGGAAAGTGGACCCCCTGGCAGCATGGCTGCAAATCCCTTACCTTCTTTGGCTGACCTTTGCGGCTTACCTGAATCTGGGAGTGTGGTATCTGAACAGATAAAAGACACGCACCCAAGGGTGCGTGTCTTTTTAATGGGCATAATCGGAAGCATAAAAGAATCCTTCGACCAGTGCGCCGTCACTTTTTCTGTATAGTCTGCCGTCTTCAGCATAAAAATGAAAATTGTCTTCAGAACAGTTTACACTTACAAGGACCTGAGCATACCGATTCTTTCCCACACGATGATACACATCCATCGAAATCAATGTATCTTCTCTTAAATTCCTTCCAATGTTTATATCAAAATGGTACTGCTCCACCACTGCATCCTTCGGAAGTGCGTTCGGAGAGTATACTGACCAAGCATCCGGAAAGATGATCATGAACGGAGCTGGGGCATTGGCATATCCTCCCAGGGATGTGACACGATACCCTTCCACAGTGTCAGGGATATCCAGGACCGCATAACTGCTGTCTGAACTCCAGGTATAGACACCAACAAAACAAGTTTTAAAGATACTGTGAGTATAGAATTTCAGCTGATCAACCGTCAGTGTTTCTTTACCATGAAACACTGCGCCATCCATTATCTCAAAAGCGAAGGAAAGCAGCATGATCAAAATGATAATTACACAAAGCGTTCTTTTCACGCGTTCATCCCCTCTTCCTTTTTTGCTAATTTTATCATGCCATTTTCTCTTTCACAAGTACTGACTCCAAAAAACCAAAAAGACCAGAATCCTTTCGGATTCTGGTCTTTTCGTTGTTAATACTCAGTTTAGATATCACTTTCCGATTACGAAAAACCTGCCATGTTTCCGGACTTTTTTATTTCGTTCGCAGGATTTGGCATTTTTCATCATTAAGTCAATAGCAGTACGCATTGCCTGAACGATATTCCTCTTTGCATTTTCAGTTTTTTGTATTATATTCATAGTATGGTATCCGTTCCGTAACTATATCACGGAATATATCCATTTTTGCCAATATAATATGCTTAACATAAGATTACAGAGAAAGAAGGATTTTTATGAAGCAGATCAACAAGATCCATGGGCGGGAAATTCTGGACTCCAGAGGAAATCCCACCGTTGAAGTGGAAGTTCATCTGGCAGACGGCTCCGTTGGACGGGCCTCGGTTCCCTCCGGAGCTTCCACCGGTATTTACGAAGCCTGCGAGCTCCGGGACGGGGATCCCGGGCGGTATCTCGGCAAGGGCGTCAGCAACGCCGTACATAACGTAAATACCGAGATCTCCGAAGCCCTCCTCGGCGCAAACGCACTGGATCAGGCAGCCATTGATCGCACTCTGATTGAACTGGATGGAACGCCCAACAAAAGCCGTCTCGGAGCCAATGCCATTCTGGGTGTTTCCCTGGCATGCGCCAAAGCAGCAGCGGCTTCTCTGGGTCAAAGCCTGTACCGATACATCGGCGGAAGCAATGCAAAGATGCTTCCTGTTCCCATGATGAACATCCTCAACGGCGGAGCCCATGCCTCCAACAATGTGGACATCCAGGAATTCATGATCATGCCCGTTTCCGCCCCCAGCTGGAAGGAAGCCCTGCGCCGCAGCACGGAGGTTTTTCACGCACTGAAAGTTGTACTTAAGGAACGGAATATCCCGGTTACCGGTGTCGGTGACGAGGGCGGCTATGCACCAATGCTTAAAAAAGATGAAGATGCCCTGGCTGTGATCGTTGCAGCCATCGAAAAGGCAGGCTACATTCCCGGAGAGGATTTCATGATTGCCATCGATGCTGCTTCCTCAGAATGGTACGATTCGGAGCTGGATGCCTACAAACTCCCCAAGGCAGGAAAAGTCCTCTCCCGGCAGCAGCTGGTAAATCTCTGGCAGCGGTTTGTTAAGAAATATCCCATCATCTCTCTGGAGGACGGCATGGGCGAAACTGACTGGGAAGGCTGGGCTATGCTGACGAAAGCCATTGGCGATAAGGTTCAGCTGGTGGGCGATGACCTGTTTGTAACGAACACGGAGCGCCTGTCTCAGGGAATTGAAAAAGGCATTGCCAACTCCATTCTGATCAAGGTCAACCAGATCGGCACCCTCACGGAGACTCTGGATGCCATTTCTATGGCCAACCGGGCAGGATATACCGCCATCGTATCCCATCGCTCCGGTGAGACGGAAGATACCACCATTGCAGACATCTCCGTTGCCGTGAACGCAGGACAGATCAAAACCGGCGCTCCCAGCAGAAGTGACCGGGTGGCAAAATACAACCAGCTTCTCAGGATCGAAGAAGAACTGGGAAGCATCGCCCAATTCCCCGGACGGAGCGCATTTTTCAATCTGAAGTAAAGAGAGAATCAAAAAAGGATAATAGAGAGGAGACAACCGTATGTGGTTCGTACTGGCCCTGGGATCATCCCTGTTTGCTGCAGCTACCTCTATCCTGGCAAAAATCGGCGTTTCCAATGTAAACTCCAACCTGGCAACTGCTATTCGCACCTCTGTTGTGCTGGTCATGTCCTGGGGTATGGTCTTTTTGACCAACGCCCAGCATGGCATCGATCAGATCAGCAGGCGAAGCTGGCTGTTTCTGATCCTTTCCGGTCTTGCAACCGGTGCCTCCTGGCTGTGCTACTATAAAGCGCTTCAAATCGGAGATGTGTCAAAGGTCGTTCCCATCGATAAGCTCAGCGTCGTGATAACCATCATCCTGGCCGCAGTACTGCTCCATGAGCAGCTCACCCTCCGCTCCATTCTGGGATGCATCCTCATCGCTGGTGGAACACTGCTTATGGTTTTGTAAAACATATTGAATCTTCCAACAGAATCCTATATAATGGAACTGCCAATAAGTAAAAATTGGAGGGTTATTTATGAAATATGTTTGTGACCTCTGCGGTTGGGAATACGACGAGGAGCTTGGGTATCCCGAAGGTGGTATCGAACCTGACACTGCATGGGAGGATGTGCCCGAAGATTTCGAGTGTCCCATGTGTCTGGTTGGTAAGGATCAGTTCTCCGAAGTATAAATAGCAAGGCATCGGATCATGCGTCCGATGCCTTTTTCTATCTAGCAATCATTCAAACAAATCCATCAGATATCCGTAGCCCTCGGCTTCCATTTCGTCATAGGGAATGAACCGGAGGGATGCACTATTGATACAGTACCGGACACCGTTTGGTTATTCGGGGTCATTCTATGGCCCTGATAAGAATTGCCTGCCCGGCTTACCTGTGCAAAATTTTCGTATCGTTTATGGGAGCTGAGAGAGGAACAACTCCGCCTGATCTTTCAGGGCTTTCTCACTATCTTTCGAAAGGTTCAATTGGTTCGTCCGGAAAGCATCCGCATCCAGAGAGACGCCTGTTCCCAGGCCGCCGATCAGCTTCATAGACATAACTTCCTGCAACGCGCTCAGGTTCTTTCGCACGCCGGCTGCACCACTTCTTCCAGCTACACCAGAGATGGTAACGACCTTACCCTTCACGGCAGAGCCACGCTCCCAGTCATAGGGTGCCAAAGGTCTGGACAGCCAGTCCAGCAGATTTTTCAGCACACCGGGAATCTGGTAGTTATATTCGGGAGAGAATATCCAGATTCCGTCCGCCTCCTGCACCGCCTGCCGCACCCTTACTACACTTTCCGGTGCTGGGAATTCGATATCCTGATTCATAAAGGGTAGATCTGCATAGTGCAGATAACTGACCTCCGCCTGTCCTTTCAGCATTCCCTCCGCAATCCTTGCCAATTGCAGATTGAAAGAATCCTTTCTTAGCGATCCAACAATCATCAATACTTTTTTCATAGAGTTTCCTCCAATCTATGCGAAAAAGCGGTGCGGCGTTTCAGCCACACCGCTTCAGGTGTTTATTCTTCAGAAAACTCAAATGACACCCCATTCTTTCCGAGCGTTAGCGACGGAAAGATGGCTGGTGGAAT
>JAFXAV010000026.1 GCA_017516785.1 Oscillospiraceae bacterium | reverse complement strand
CGCTGCTGACGGAGAGTCTGGACATTTTCAAAATCCAGCAGCAGTGCGCCCACGAAAACGGTCTGAAAACCACCATCCAGATGACCTACGCCAGCCTGTTCAACGACGAGGCTGTGGAGCTGGCGAAGGAGCACCACGAAAAATATGGGGATGAAATTTCCCTGAGCCTGCTGGGACTGCCCTGCGAGCAGTTCCGGGAGAAGTACAAGACCAAGGACTTCTGCATCTGGATGTTCTCCATGGAGGACAAGAAGGCCATCGTCCGGGATGTGTTCGGCAAGTTCTATGAGCGGTTTGGCTTCTATCCCGAATCCACCGGCTCTTACTACATGGATGCCGATCTGATCAACTTCATCAAGGCCGAGTACCCTTCCGTCAAGTGCGCGGTAGCCACCTGCTGGGAGGAAGGCCCCAAGGCCTACCACACCTGCAACAACTCCTGGTACACCTTCATGGACGGCGGCCCCTGGGCGCCCTGGATTCCCTCCAAGCAGAACACCCATGCCCCCGCCGCCAATGAAGAAGAGGACTCCGGCATCGTCGCCATTCCCCACCTGAGCCGGGATCTGCTTGCCTGCTACGACGGCAACGGCTCCAATTTCGGCACCCATCCCCAGAACGTTCTGCGGGGCATGATCTACGATACGGAAACCTGGGAATACCCTTACCTGTACAACCTGATCGACCAGTACCGCAGCCTTGCCAAGTTCAATAACGGCTATGCCTACAACATGATGTTCGTCGGCCCCGGCTGGATGAACAAGATGGGCCGCTGGGAAGCCCCCTATGAGCTGCTGAAGAAGTCCTACTGGGACGGCTGCGCCTACTATGGTCAGCTGAAAAAGGAAGGAAAGCTCACGGATATGACCATGTCCGAGTTTGCGGACTTCTACCGTCAGAAGAAAACCTACACCGAGCCGGAGTGCGCTCTGTGGCGGGATATCCTCTACGGCAGCAACAAGCAGCTGTTTTGGTACTGCGACCCCTATATGCGGGCAGGCGTCAACATGGATCAGGGCGGCGCGATTTTCGACCTCCGGCCCTATGTTGCCAAGCTGGAATGGCCCGTGGGCATCGGTACGCCCCACATTCAGGACGCCAGCTATCCCTTCCTGATGCAGGAGAAGTACCGCGCCGGTTACTTCACCCACTACGCAGGCGAGGGCACCATCCGCAGCGCAAAGGTTTGCCACAATGGGGAGGAAGTTGACCTGTGCCTGTGCCGTACCAAAGCCCACTTCTCTCAGGAGGGCAGCCGCCGCATTCTGACCCTGGATCCCGTGGAAATCGCGTTCTCCGATCTGACAGTAAAGCTGCAAACGGTGATCACCTTTGCCGAGGGCGAGAGCAGCATCCGCATCGACCGGAATATTCTGGAAATGTCCGATCCCGATGCCGACGTGACCATCAACGAGTACATGGTTGGCTGCTACGGCACCACCGAGTACACCGAGGATATGTCCAGCCTGACTCTGGGTGTGGACGGCGAAACCATTCCCTACGAGTACAAATGCCGGGAGCTGGTGGCAAAGGACGCAGGCGAGGTCTGGTGCAAGCTGCCTCCCATTGAAACCCGTGTTTCCATGGTCTGCGAAGGCCGGGAAAAGAGCGGCTACGTCAAGGAGGGCTATGCCTTCAGCCCCATGTTCACCCTGGGCTATACCGGCAAACTTCAGGATAAGGAGGTCTTCACCACATGGCTCAAGCTACAAAAGGCAGACTGAACTACCGCTGCCCCTCCTGCTTCATGAGAGACCTGGACATCGATATGTTCTATGACGCGCAGAAGGAAGAATTCTATTGTATGCGCTGCCAGTTCATTGGTTCTGAGGCAGAGGTTCTCCGGATGAATGAAATGGTTCGTGTTCGGTATAAGGACATGATGAAACGGTTTGACGACTTTGAGGATTTTTCGGAATAATTGAAACCCGCAGTGCAGCGGCTGACGCTGTCAGCCGCTGCTTTTCCATAAAGAGATACGGAGGTATGTTATGAAATCCGTGAAGGAACTGAAAAAGGAACTTGCCGAAGGCACATTTGCTCAGAAGCTGGCATGGCTGTACTGCTGCGGGGAAGAATCCACCGCTCACTATGCGGACCGGTATATCCATGTGCTGAACGGGCTGGAAACCGAATTTGGCTGTCACGAAACGGCAGCGTTATTCAGCGCCCCCGGCCGCACCGAAATCGGAGGAAATCACACCGATCACCAGCACGGCAGAGTGCTGGCCGGTAGTGTCAATATAGATATGATCGCAGCCGTGGGCACCAATGACCTGGGTCAGCTGCGGCTGAAAAGCGAGGGTTACGACCTGTGTGTCATTGACCTTTCGGATTTGGAGAAAAAGAAAAGCGAGGAAAACACCAGCCCTGCCATTCTGCGGGGCACCTGTGCCGCATTTGCGCAAAGAGGTGCGAAACTGTCCGGGCTGGATGTGTATGTTGCGTCCAATGTCCCCAAGGGAAGCGGTGTGTCCTCCAGCGCTGCCTTTGAAGTGCTGGTTGGGACAATTCTGAACGAACTGTTCCTGGAAGAACGCAAGGTTTCTCCCATTGAAATCGCCCAGATCGGACAGTGGGTGGAAAATGTCTATTTTGGAAAGCCCTGCGGTCTGATGGATCAGATGGCATCCAGCGTTGGCGGCGTGGTAGGCATCGATTTTGCCGACCCGGCGCAGCCCGCTGTGGCAAAGATCGATTTTGACCTGAGTGAAGCGGGATTGGCGCTGTGCATTCTGGATTCCGGCGCAGACCATGCCGACCTAACAGACGAATATGCTGCTGTGCCCGCGGAATGCAAAGCAGTGGCGAAGGTGTGCGGCGGCGAAGTCCTGCGAGAAGTTCCCTACGAGACCTTCCTTAAGAAAATTCCTCAGTGCCGTAAGGTCTGCTCCGACCGGGCGGTGCTTCGAGCTTTCCATTTCTACGCCGATAATGACCGTGTAGAGAAACAGATATCTGCGCTGGTGAATAAGCAGTACGATACCTTCCTGCAGCTGGTGAACGAATCCGGTCACAGCAGCTGGGAGTATTTGCAGAATGTCACGCCCACCGGCTCCGTTGGGCAGCAGGCGGTTGGTCTGACCATTGCGGTTGCCAAGGACGCGCTGGAAGGAAAAGGCGCGGTTCGTGTGCATGGCGGCGGCTTTGCCGGTACGGTTCAGGCATTTGTACCGCTGGACATGGTAGCGAAGTTTCAGAAAGAAGTAGAAATGATTTTAGGAGAAAATACCTGTCATGTAATGAATATTCGTCCTGTGGGCGGCATCCGGCTGGCATAAGGAGGGAATCTTGTGGTAAACGAAGCAATCAGACAGCTGGTGGACTATGGCCTTGCCAGGGAACTCATCCATCCGGCAGACGCAATCTATGCCCGCAATCAAATTCTGCTGGTCATGGGGCTGGATGAATATGAAGATACGGGTGCGGATTCCCCGCGGCAGCTCCACGAAATTCTGGATGTACTGACGGAGGATACTGTCCGCCGGGGCGTATGTGAGGATAACGGAACAGCCAGAGAGCTGTTTGACACCAAACTGATGGGCTGTCTCACGCCCAGACCCAGCGAGATTCAGTGGAAGTTTGCTGACCGCTATGACCGTCTGGGTGCGGAAGCGGCCACGGACTGGTACTATCAGTTCAGTCAGGATACCAACTATATCCGCCGAAACGCAATCGCGAAGGACGTGAAATGGGTCACATCCACAGCTTACGGGGATTTGGACATCACCATCAACCTCAGTAAGCCGGAAAAAGACCCGAAAGCCATTGCGGCAGCGAAAAACGCCCCCCAGAGCGGCTATCCCAAGTGCCAGCTGTGTGTGGAGAATGAGGGCTACGCAGGCCGGATGAATCATCCCGCCCGGGAGAATCACCGCGTCATCCCCATTACCATCAATCAAAGCGACTGGTGCTTGCAATACAGCCCCTATGTCTACTATAATGAGCATTGCATCGTGTTCAACCGGGAACATACCCCCATGCGGATTGACAATGCGACCTTCCGCAAGCTGCTGGATTTTGTCAAGCAGTTCCCCCATTATTTTGTCGGCTCCAATGCAGACCTGCCCATTGTCGGCGGCAGCATCCTGAGCCACGACCACTTCCAGGGCGGCAGATACACCTTTGCCATGGAGAAAGCGCCCGTGGAGCGGGAATGGGTTTTCTCCGGGTTTGAAGATGTAAAGGCAGGCATCGTTCACTGGCCCATGAGCTGCATTCGCCTGAGCAGCCCGGATGATAACCGTCTGGTCGAGTTGGCAGGCAGAATCCTCGCCGCATGGCGGGGCTATTCCGACCCTGACAGCTTCGTATTTGCGGAAACCGACGGTCAAAAACACAACACCATTACTCCCATCGCCCGGAAGCGTGGGGAGAATTATGAGCTGGATCTGGTGCTGCGCAATAATATTACAACGGACGAGCATCCCATGGGCGTATACCATCCCCATGCGAACCTGCACCATATCAAGAAAGAGAACATCGGTCTGATCGAAGTCATGGGTCTTGCGGTGCTGCCCAGCCGCCTGAAAACGGAGATGGCGGAATTGGCGGACGCACTTGTGAATCGGCTTCCTGTCAGCGAGTACAGTGAGAACATCGCAAAGCACGCCCAGTGGGCACAGGAAATCCAGCGCAGATATGAGATTACCCGTGATAATGTGGAGGGTATTCTCCGCAAGGAAATCGGTATGGTGTTTGCACAGGTTCTGGAGGATGCTGGCGTATACAAACTGGACGAATCTGGTCGGGAAGGCTTTGTGCGGTTCCTGGCAAGTGTTAAATAAGGAGAGACAGCAATGGCTATTTTGGTTTCTGGCGGTGCCGGATATATCGGCAGTCACACCTGCGTAGAGCTTCTGAACGCAGGTTTTGACATTGTGGTAGCAGACAACTATTATAACTCCTGCCCCACTGCCTTGGAGCGGGTCAAGGAAATTACCGGTAAGGACTTCCGCTTTTATCAGGCGGATATGACCAGACGCGGTGATGTGGAGAAGATTTTTCAGGATTGTCCGGATATTGAT
>JAFXAV010000025.1 GCA_017516785.1 Oscillospiraceae bacterium | reverse complement strand
TCTCCCGATAGCGCCAGTATTTTTCATGGTCATACCGCTGCACAACGCTTCGCATAACACGTTCCACAGGGGAGAGCTTCACATCACTCATGGCTTTCTCCTCTTTGCCAATAATAGGCCATATTAAATCAATTTATTATACCATGTTGAAGCGGAAGTTTCAATGCGCATATTCGCGAAAAATCACCGTCAATCGGGTACTATTTCCCTGCTTCTGCAAAAAGAAACACCGAAAGCAGGTTTCTCCCGCTTTCGGTGTTTCATAAATTACAGTTTCAGCTGCTCCAGCGTTTTTACAACCACTTTCTTTTTATCGAACACAGCTTCCATGTGCCGTCTTCCGGCCACTCCCATCTGTGCCCGGATTTCGGCGGGGATGGACAGAAAATGCTTCATGGCTTCATAGAGGCTTTCCGCATTCTTCGGCTCGCAGAGAAGTCCGCTGGCATTTTCCAGCACCGCTTCCCGGCAGCCGGGGATATCGCTGGTAATCAGGGGACGGCCCGTGGCGGCGCACTCCAGATTGGTGTTTGCCATGCCCTCGTGATACGAGGGCAACACAAAGCAGTGGGCTTTTGCGATATAGGGCCGCACATCCGTTACATAGCCGTGGTAATGCAGCCAGCCCTGCTTCTCATAACCGCGGATCATATCCGCGTAATTTTCTTCATAGCCGCCCAGTACATCCAAACAACAGTCCGCGCCTTCTGCCCGGAGCCGCTTCATGGCTTCAAACAGCTCTTCCACACCCTTTTCCTTCATGACCCGGCCCACGAACAGGAAACGGGTCGTGCCTTCCTCCGGATAGGGGGCAAGGGTATAATGCTCCAGATTGATGCCTGCACCGCTGAGCAGACAGCACTGCTCCCGGGATACGATTTTCTCCCCCAGCAACACTTCCATATTGCCGGAATTTTCGAAAAACATCGTCTTTGCCCGCTTCAGGGCGAACCGATAAAGCAGCGTCACCAGGGTACGCAGCGCACCCCGGTTCTGAAAGGCGGTTCCCAAGCCCGTAATATTGACCGCATAGGGAATGCCCAGCAGCCGGCAGGCCATGCCGCCGTAAATATTGGGTTTGATGGTATAAGTAATGACCAGATCCGGTTTTTCCTGCCGCAGCAGCTTCAGATACCGCATCAGAAGCTTCAGATCCTTCGCAGGATTCATACCCCGGCGCTCCATGGGCGTTTCGAAAAACTGACAGCCCATTTCTTCCAGAGGACGGACCAGTTCGCCGTCCGGAAGTGCAAGAAGTACCTGATTATCTTTCAGCAGTGCCCCGATCAGTTCCCGGCGGAACTGATAAAGACCTACATCAAAATTGGCAAGAATCAGAACTTTCATTTCATTTTCCTCACAGGGACACCCACATAAGTGCCCGGTTCCGTGATGTCTTTTACCACCGCTCCGCCGGCACCGATGACGCAGCCGTCGCAGATGCAGATGTTGTTTCTGACCGACGCACCGATGCCCACATGGGTACCCTCCCCCACGGTGACTATTCCGCCCAGAGCAGCACCGGGAGAAATATGGACATAATCACCCAGGCAGTTGTCATGCTCAACAACAGCGCCGGAATTGATAATGCAGTGGCTGCCCACAGATGCACCGGAATTGATGATTGCGCCGGGCATGACAACCGTTCCGGCTCCAACCCGGGCGTAGGGAGAAATAACGGCGGAGGGATGAACTGCAGTGTGCCACTTCACATCCAACTTTTCCGCGATCCTGCGCCGGACCGCATTATTGCCGATGGCAAGCAGAAATTCATGCCGGCGATAGGCTTCATAATCTGCGGTTTTTCCCAACACCGGAACATCAGAAACAAGTGTTCCGGCTGCCAGACCATCGTCCAGAATTCCAATCACCTCATTGCCCGCCGCGCGGATACAGTCGATGATAACCCTGGCGTGTCCGCCGCCGCCGATCAGGATCACAGAATCAGACATGGCCGCTCTCCTTCGTTCCCCTGAATTCCTCCATGGTTGCTGCCGTCTCAGAGGAAATACCCTCCCGGCAGAATACCTTCTTCACGGTCAGAAACACCGTCTTGACATCCGTTGCAAAGCTCAGGTTCTGAACATACCACACATCCAGGCAGAATTTTTCCTCCCAGGTGATGGCGTTGCGGCCATGAACCTGTGCCCAGCCGGTAAGACCGGGGCGCACATCATGGCGGTGCCGCTGCTCTTCATTATATAAAGGAAGATACTTCACCAGCAAGGGACGGGGACCCACGATGGACATATCGCCCCGAAGAATGTTCCACAGCTCCGGCAGCTCGTCCAGGGAAGTGGCGCGAAGCAGCTTGCCAAATTTGGTCAGGCGAACTTCGTCGGGCAGCAGATTGCCCTGTGCATCCCTGGCATCGCTCATGGAGCGGAATTTATAGAGCTTGAAAATCTTTTCATTCTTGCCGGGCCGCTCCTGGCAGAAAATCACAGGACTTCCCAGTTTGGTGCGGACCAGAATCGCCGTCACCAGCAGAACAGGGGACAGCACAATCAACGCGCCGCTGGAGAAAATCACATCCAGCAGCCGCTTGATGCAGGTTTCATAAAAGGATGCCTTATGTTCCATCAAAACACCTTCCGGATCACATCGCAGACGCGGTCCACGTCGTCCATAGTCATCTTGGTATCACTGGGCAGACACACGCCCCGGGTAAAGAGGTCGCTGGAAACCGCATTTTCACTGGCAGTCACAAATCCGGCATCCGCAAAAACAGGCTGCTCATGCATGGGCTTCCAAAGATGGCGGCCCTCGATATTCTCTGCCTTCAGGGCGTTCAGCAGCTGCGTGGGAGTAACACCGCAGCCTTCATCCAGCAAAATGACGCTCAGCCAGAAATTGGAGGCCGTATCGGGTGCAGAAGGCTGCATCTTCAGAGGCAGACCCGCAAGATTCCGTGCATACCGCTCCTGAATGGCCCGCTTCTGCTGAATCCGCAGGGGCAGCACCTCCATCTGGCCACGGCCGATACCGGCGCTGATATTGCTCATGCGGTAATTGAAACCGATTTCCTCATGCTGATACCAGGGGAAAGATTCCCGGGCCTGGGTCGCCAGCTTCAGGGCATGGGCAGCATCTTCCTTCTTCCGGCAGAAGAGCATACCACCGCCGGAGGTGGTAATGATTTTGTTTCCGTTGAAGGACAGAATGCCGAAATCACCGAAAGTGCCGCATTTTCTGCCCTTGTATTCGCTGCCCAATGCTTCTGCTGCATCCTCAATCAGGGGAACGCCCTGCTTTTCACAGATGGCAGCAATTTCATCCATCTTGGCGGGATTACCGTAGAGGTGGACCACCACAACAGCCTTGGGCTTGCCGTAAAGCTCAAAGGCCTTCTCAAGGGCCTTGGGGTCCATATTCCAGGTTTCTTCCTCGCTGTCGATGAACACAGGCTTTCCACCCACATAGGTCACAGGGTTTGCGGAAGCGGAAAAAGTCAGGTCCTGGCAGAAAACCATGTCGCCCTGTTTCACTCCCGCCAGAATCATAGCCAGGTGCAGCGCGGCAGTACCGGCAGATGTAGCCACCGGGTAACCGCTGTCTAGAAATGCGGCCATGGTTTTTTCAAATTCATTAACATTCTCACCCAGAGGTGCGATCCAGTTTTTCCGGAATGCATCGTGAATATATTCCAGTTCATATCCTTCCGCGGACATATGAGGAGTCGCAAGGGGGATATTGTGATTCATTTACTCTCATCTCCAAACCTGTAAAATACAGGCCATATTAATTCAGTTTATTTTAACATACAGCCAAAAAAGTTTCAATAGTTGGCTTTTTCGAATTTATAGGAGAAACTGATGACAATATTATCTAAATTGGTATTTCTGATTTTACTTCCGGAGGTAATGAGGTTATAATGGACCCATCATGATACGAGGTGAAATTCATGCTGACTGTAAAAATTCCCGGCAGGGAAGGACTGAACCTCCACCACCTGGTTCTCGACTACAACGGCACCATCGCAGAAGACGGCGCCATTATCGAAGGAATTGCCCAGCGTCTGGAAGTTCTGAGCAAAGTTCTTTCCATCTGCGTCATCACCGCCGACACCCACGGCACCGCCGCATCCCGCTGTACCCATTTGCCCCTGGAAGTGAAAACATACCCCACGGTTCAGGTAGGTGAAATCAAGGCAGCAGAAGTCAGAAAACTGGGCTCGGGTGTTGTCTGCATCGGCAACGGCTTCAACGACATCCAGATGTCTGAAGCTGCAGACCTTTCCATCTGTGTCATCGAAAAAGAGGGCTGCTGCGGCGCATTGATTGCCCGCTGCGATGTGGTAGTCACCTCCATCCTCGACGCACTGGATCTTCTGATCAAATCTGACCGCCTCCGGGCCACCTTACGAACCTGAAAGGATGTGGCACCATGGTTAAAATCGGTGCCGTCTGCGGACGGTTTCAAATTTTCCACAATGACCACCTTCACTATGCCCTGGCAGCAAAAGAGCGCTGCGAGCATCTGATTGTGGGCATCACCTCACCGGACGTGTCCGTATCCCCCGAGGAGAAGGTGGACCCCCACAGAACCCTGGCTGAAGCCAATCCCTGTACCTACTATGAACGAATGAAAATGGTGGAGGGCACCCTTCTGGCAGCAGGCCTTGACCGGAAGGATTTCGACATCGTTCCCTTCCCCATCGGAAAGCCGGAACTGATCCGATTCTACGTTCCCGCGGGAACTCACATCTTCACCACCATTCTGGATGAATGGGGTCACACCAAAACCGACCGGCTGAAGGATTTCGGCTACAGTGTGGAGGTACTGTGGGAGCGCAATGACAAGGTGATTTCCTCCTCCCTGATCCGCCAGTGCATCATGGAAGGAAGACCCTGGCTGGAATATGTGCCGGAGGCTACCTACCGGTATGTGATCGACCAGGGTATCGATCAGCGGATCAAAGGCGCGAAGAAATAACCCTTTGTTTATTGTCTATTCCAATAAATCAGCTTTTCCCATATGAAATCCTGATTTAACTTTTGAAAACGGCTATGATATACTGAAAAAAACTATTATAAAGGAGAAATATACCCATGATTACTGTGAACGCCATTGGCGATGCCTGCCCTATTCCCGTTGTGAAGACCCTGAACGCCATCAAGGCCCTGACCGCAGCCGATGTCATCGAGACCCTGGTTGACAATGAGACCGCTGTCCAGAACCTGATCCGCATGGCCGACAAGAAGGGCTGCGCCGTCAAGTCCGAAAAGATCGCTGACAAGGAATTCAAGGTCACCATCGAAGTGGGTGAAGCCGCTCTGGCCGCTCCCGTGGAAACCGAGAACGTGGTCTGCGAACTGCCCCGCAACAGCAAGAAGAACACTGTCGTTGTCATCTCCTCCAAGGCCATGGGCCACGGCGGCGACGAACTGGGCACCGCTCTGATGAAGGGCTTCATCTACGCCCTGAGCCAGCAGGAACAGCTGCCCACCACCATCCTGTTCTACAACGGCGGCGCCAACATCCCCGTGGAAGGCTCTGTTTCCCTGGAAGACCTGAAGAATCTGGAAGCCCAGGGCGTTGAGATCCTGACCTGCGGCACCTGTCTGAACTTCTATGGCCTGACTGACAAGCTGGCTGTTGGCGAGGTTACCAACATGTACACCATCGTCGAGAAGATGACCGGCGCTGACCTGATCGTGAAGCCCTGATGAGACAGAAGAAGCCTACTCTCGTCATCACCTTCAAGACCACCACCCAGGCCATGGCCGTGGAAAAGTACTGCCTGGAGCATAATCTCCCCGGCAGAATTATTCCTGTGCCCCGGGAAATCACCGCAGGCTGCGGTCTGAGCTGGAAGGCAGCTCCCGCCGATCAGGAAGTTCTCACTGCCGCTCTGACCGAGTCCGGCCTTGGCTGGCAGGAAATGCACGTGATTGAGATTTAATGCCTATGATCTATTTAGACAACGCGGCAACCACACTGCATAAGCCTCAGCAGGTCCTCGATGCGGTGGTAAATGCCATGAACTCCATGGGCAATCCCGGTCGTGGCGCTCACAGCGGTGCGCTGTCCGCTTCCCGGGTGGTTTACGGCACCCGCTGCAAGCTGGCCCAGCTTTTTGGTTGCAAACGGCCTGACCATGTGATCTTTACCAGCAACTCCACCGAGGCCCTGAATATCGCCCTCAGCGGCATTTTCAATCCCGGCGACCACGTGATCACCACGGATTTGGAACACAACTCTGTCCTGCGGCCCCTGTACCGGCTGGAAAAGGAAAGCACCATTACTTTGAGCTTTGTTCCTGCGGACAAACAGGGACGACCTGACTACTCTGCTTTTGAATCCCTGATTCGGGAAAACACGAAAGCCATCGTCTGCACCCATGCCTCCAACCTGACAGGAAACATCATCGACATCGCAAGAGTCGGCAAGCTGGCTCACGAAAAAGGTCTGCTCTTTGTGGTGGATGCTTCCCAGACCGCAGGCGCTGTGCCCATTGACATGGAAGCCATGAATATTGACATTCTTTGCTTCACCGGTCACAAGGGTCTGATGGCCCCCCAGGGTACCGGCGGCCTGTGCATCCGGGAAGGCGTGGAAATCGAGCCCTTCAAGGTTGGCGGCTCCGGCATCCATTCCTACGATAAGGAACAGCCCCGGGATTACCCCACCCGTCTGGAAGCCGGCACCCTCAATTCCCACGGCATCGCCGGTCTTTCCGCAGCTGTGGATTATCTGAATGAGGTCACCGTGGAAGCCATTCGGGCAAAGGAACACGCCCTGATGAGAAGATTCTACGAAGGCGTCATTGCCATCCCCGGCGTGACGGTTTACGGCGATTTTGAGTCTGACCGCACCGCTGTGGTAACCCTGAATATCGGCGATGAGGACTCCGCCATCATCTCCGATGCTCTCTACGAAGATTATGGCATCGCCACCCGCCCCGGCGCTCACTGCGCCCCCCGGATGCACGAGGCTCTGGGCACCGTGGAACAGGGCGCCGTCCGGTTCAGCTTCTCCTGGTTCAACACCGAAAACGAGGTGGACGAAGCCATTTCCGCTGTGGCTGAATTAGCTGAATAAATGCATCTTTTCCCCCGTTCCGGTACCGGAATGGGGGATTATTCATATTTAAAATAAATCAATTTGATTCATTGATAATTCCTATTTCTCTTTTAAAACCGCCTGTGATATACTGGCGATATTGATAAATATATAGAAGGGAGTGCATCCTTCCCGTGAACAAGACTGAACAAATCAATGCCCCCGGCAAGCTGACCCGACAGCAGCTGAAAGAGCTGGAAACCAAAGAAATGACCCCGCTGCAGCGGTTTTTTGAGCTGATCATCATGATCCTGCCCCTGGCCTGCGGCATCATCGCCATCCTGGAATACAAGCTGATTCCGGACAAGAGCATGAATCTGAACCCCAACACCTACCTGTGGGTGCTAATTGGTCTGGTCATCGCCTACAATGTCTATGGCTGGTACTCTGCTTACAAGCGCATCAAGGGCGACAAGTCCGTCTACGAAAAGCTGCGCTACCGCGCGCCCCTGTTCTCCGCGCTGTTCCTGCTCCTGGCTTTTTATGACTATCTGACCATCAAGACCGGCATTCTGACCCAGCCCTTCGTGCCCTGCATGAATTTCATCATGAATGCAGCCATCAGAGACTACAAGATGCTCTTCGAATGCACCGTCCATACACTGTGGCTGCTGTTCCTCGGCTACTTCAGTGGCGTTGCCCTGGGTCTCGTCACCGGCATCACCTGCGGCTACTCCAAGAAGTGCCGCTACTGGATTGATCCCATCATCAAGTTCCTGGGCCCCATCCCCACCTCCACCTGGATCCCCATCATGATGGTTGTCGCCCAATCCCTCTTCGGCGGCGCTGTGTTCATCATCGCCCTGGGTTCCTGGTTTGCCGTTACCGTGGCTTCCATGAATGGCATCGCCAACGTGGACAAGGATTATTTTGAAGCCGCCCGTACCCTGGGTGCCACCAGCCGCCAGCTGGTTTTCCAGGTAGCCATCCCCCACGCCATGCCTTCCATCCTCTCCGGCTGCACCCAGGCCATGAGTTCTTCCTGCGTCGCCATCATGATCGCGGAAATGCTGGGCGTCAAGTCCGGCCTCGGCTGGTATATGAACTGGTCCAAGTCCTGGGCCAGCTACGACAAGATGTTTGCTGCCCTGTTTGTCATCTGCATCATCTTCACCGTTGTCACCAAGGTACTGGAAGCCATCAAGCGGCATGTGCTGCGCTGGCAGAATGGAGCTGAGAAATAATGGAAGAGAAAAAGGTTACTCTGAAGCTGGAGAATGTCTCCAAGAGCTTCGCAAAAGTTGAAAACGACGAAGTCACCCATGCTTTGCAGAGCGTTTCCACCACCATGGAAAGCGGCGAGTTCATCAGCCTGGTCGGTCCCTCCGGCTGCGGCAAATCCACCATCCTGCGCCTGGTGGCTGGTCTGATTCAGCCCACCACCGGTTCCGTCACCGTTGACGGCAAGGAAGTGGAAGGCCCCGCCCCCGACCGCGGCATGGTGTTCCAGAAACCCACCCTGTTCCCCTGGCTGACCGTTGAGAAGAACATCGCCTTCTCCCTGAAGATGCAGGGCAAGCTGGCAGGAAACGAGAACCGTGTGGAAGAGATGATCAAGATCATCGGCCTGGAGAATTTCCGGGACGACTATCCCGCACAGCTCTCCGGCGGTATGGCCCAGCGCGTGGCTCTGGTCCGCTCCCTGATCAATGAGCCCGACATCCTGCTGCTGGACGAGCCCCTGGGCGCACTGGATGCCTTCACCCGCATGAACATGCAGGATGAGATCCTGAAGATCTGGCGCAAGCGCAAGCAGCTGGCCGTCATGGTCACCCACGATGTGGACGAGGCCATCTACATGGGCACCCGCGTTCTGGTCATGGACGCAAATCCCGGCCGGATCGTGGCCGACATCAAGATTGAAGAGGACTTCCCCCGGGATCGTTCCTCCGCAGCTTTCGTTGCATACCGTAACGATATTCTGAACAAGCTGCACTTCGGCGGTAAGAAAGCCGAGTAATTTCCGTATTTCAAATGCAGAAAGCATCTGAATAAATCTATCCGAAAAGAGGAAAACAACAATGAATGCAAAGAAGATTCTTGCACTGGTTCTGGCTCTGGTCATGATTCTGTCCCTGGCAGCCTGCACCCCCGACCCCGAGGGTCAGCTGGAAGGCGACCTGAACAACGACGGTCAGATCGAAATGGGCCAGGACGGCGTTGAGGTCGAAGTCAACGTTTCTGATGTCCACATGGACTGCGTCGAGGCTTTTGACTCCGGCAACTGGGAAGCTCTGTTCACCCCCCTGGATATCGAAGGCCGTGCCATCGATATGGCTAACTTTGATCTGACCCCCACCGCCGAGGAAAAGGCTGCTATGGAAGCTGAGCCTGCTTACGGCCAGCCCGTCAAGTTCTACATGTCCGACGGCTGCACCTCCGGCCCCACCGTGGCTGACGACCTGGGCTTCTACACTGAAGCCGGTCTGACCGGCGAAGGCTTCAAGGGCACTTCCTACACTGAAGCTCTGGGCACCCAGCAGGCTACTGTGGCTGTCGGCCACATCGCCACCATGCTGGTTCCCATCACCAACGGCGTTGACCTGACCTTCGTCGGCGGCGCTCACATCGGCTGCAAGACCCTGTACGTCCTGGCTGATTCCGAGTACAAGACCACTGCTGACCTGAAGGGCACTCAGATCTCTGTTCCCAACGGCATCGGCGCATCTGACTACAACATCACCTGCCTGCTGCTGGATGCTGACGGCATCAACCCCCAGACCGACGTCACCCTGACCCAGGTCTCCTCCGATGCCTGTGTCGCTGCCATGGAGCGCGGAGAAATCTCCGCCGCTCTGCTGTCCGATACCTTCGCATACGCCATGGTTAAGGATGGCAAGCTGCGCGCTGTCCGTTCCATTCTGGACTCTGATTTCCAGGACGATCCCTGCTGCGTTATCGCTATGAACCGCACCTTCGTTCAGGAGAACCCCATCCACGCAAAGAAGATCGTTCAGGCTGTCCAGAAGGCACACGCATGGATGCGTGAGAACACCGAAGAAGCCACTCAGCTGCTGCTGGACCGCGGCTGGAACGGCGGCGACTTCGACATGAACGTCATGATCAACAACTCCCTGCAGTTCGGCCTGGCTCAGGACTTTACTGAAACCTCCATGAAGGATATTGTTGGCCGCTATGTTCGCCTGGGCCTGATCACCAACATGGACGACGTCGATGCCATCATGGAGCTGGCATGGACTCCCGTTCTGAACTGATTCTCTGACTAAATCGAAAAAAGCCCCCGGTTTAACCGGGGGCATTCCTTTATTCTTATTATTCTTGCAGTTTACCGATTTGGCGGATGTGTACAGCAGAGTATCAGATATCCATGTCATTGCGAGCCAGTGCGCACACTGGCGTGGCAATCCCTCGGTACAACAAACCGCAATACTGTGCAGGAACAACCATTGTACCAACGGTACATATCAGTTTGCAGCTGGGCTTAAACTTTTACATTCTCAATTAAGCAACAACCATGCGGTACTCGATGCTGACAACGGAGCCGTTCTCCACGATGATGAACAGCTGGCTTCCGGTCTTGGTGTAGACGTAAGCGGTGCCATCCACTTCGTAGTTTTCGCCGTAGAGCTCGGCGACCTTTGCCTCGTCATCGCCCAGGGCCAGGCCCTCGGTGGTAGTCAGGCTGGGATCCAAGAAGTAGATGGAGTAGATGACTTCGCCGGTGCCGTCATCATAGGCGGTGATTTCGAAGGTCTCGTAGTTGTAGACATTGTCGGTGCCCTCGATGGCGCAGCTGGGGACTTCGTAGACGGAAGCAGCCTCGCCCAGAACAGCGGGATCAAAGGCAGCGCCGGGGATCAGCTCCACGCCGTCCACGGTCAGGGTGTACATACCCTCTTCCACAGCAGGTGCTTCCTCAATCCCCTCAGCTTCGGGAGCATCGGTAGCCTCGGCTTCGGGAGCGCGGGTGATGACCAGATCTTCATTGGAGTTTTCTTCAGCGCCGCAGGCAGCCAGGCTCAGAACCAGCACCAGGGCCAGCAGCATTGCAATCAGTTTCTTCATATCTCTTTCTCCTTATTTCATTGATAAGCTTCGTCATAAAGCTTGAGTTTTTCATCGTATGCAGCATCGCCCCTGTGATCTTCCATGCCGTGTTCCTCCGCCAGAATGTCAGCGAAGAAGTGGGACAGCTTGGTGGTGCCCGCCAGATTCATGTGCAGGCCACCATCGTAGGTGTCGGTATTGTAGTCAATGCCGATTTCTTCCACATAATCCAGGAAATTGTAGAATTTCAGGCCGTTGACATCGGCGTATTCCTGGATTTGTGCGTCATACTCGTCATACCAGTAGGGATAGACGCTGGGAGCCTTGATGAGGATCAGTTCGGTGCCGTTTTCCTCACAGAGCAGCCGCATCTTCTCTAAGTAATCCCAGCAGATTTCGCCGAATTCGTAGCTGCTGAGCTTCCGCTTGGAGGGAAGGGTTCCCAGAGGGTTCACCTCTTCGTTCACCAGATGGCCATTCCAGGTGGTGTCCTTTTCTTTAAAGAGATATTCAATGTCCTCAGCAGTCAGCTCATCAAACCGGGAATGGTAGCGCAGGATGGGGAACACATAGGACCAGAAATCCTCTTCTTCCATCATAGAGGCCTTGATGATGCCCACCTTTTCATCGGACCAGCGCATCTGGTCGATGGTCAGGCGGTTGTAGGCCTCGCTGACAGGCTCGCAGTAGCGCATGGAGTTGACATTGAACACCACAGCCTTAGGCGTTTCGTACTCGAAGGTTTCCTTCAGCACGTAGTAGGACTGCCAGATCAGCTGCTGGGAAGATCCCCGGACGTAGGCGGTGATGCCCCGGGTGCGGTACATCTCCAGGGGAGTAAAGTTTGCGTAAACCTCGCAGTCGCCCACGAAGACCACATCATGACCGCCGGCTTCCCGGTAGTACTGGCTGAGCATGCTGCCCTCCACCAGGTCGGTCATGTATTTTGGCTGCAGCAGCAGCGTCAGGAAGGTCAGCAACAGCAAAAAGGCCAGAACCACCGCTGCTACGGAAAGCACATTCTTAAGAGTCTGTTTTTTCATAGCCGCCTCCTCAGAATCTGCTGTAAATGAACTCTTCGGCATTGAAGCCGATGCCGTACATACCGAAGACCAGGATCACAAGGCCCAAAGCGCCGATGACCGCCAGCCGTCCGGCGGAGCAGAGGGAATGGAACTTCTTTTCGATCCGGTCACGGAACACATCGTAACCCCAGAGGGCCAGGACGGATGCTGCAAACACAATGCTCTCGCCCAGATTCAGGCCCAATTCCCCAACACCTGCGAAGAATGCGCCGTAATTGAAGGTGGTGAACAGGGATCCAATCATCCGAAGGGCTGTGCCGGTTTCGGGCCAGACGAAGAAGGACCAGAGGATCGTCACCATCAGGAAGGTAACGATGCGGTTTAAGAACTTGAAGCGGGTCTTGAGCTTCTCTCCGAAAGCCACGAAAACGCCGTTGATCAGGCCCCACAGCAGGTAGTGGACGCCGTGCCACAGGCCGGAAACCAGGAAGGTCACGATGGAATTGAAGAGCTTTCTTGCCTTGCCCTTCCGGTTGCCGCCGAGAGGAATGTAGACATACGCTCTCAGCCAGCTGCCCAGGGTCATATGCCAGCGGCGCCAGAACTCCTGGAAAGACTCGGAAAAATAGGGGGCGTTGAAATTCTCGCTCATGCGGATGCCTAGCATTCTGGAAACGCCCAGCACCATATCGATGCCGCCGGAGAAGTCGGCATAGAGCTGCACGGAGTACATCAGCATGGCGGCAAAGGCATAGGCGCCCCGGAACTGGGTGGGGTCGGCAGAAATAGCGGAGACAATCACGCCCGCCCGGAAGGCAATAACCAGCTTCTTGAATAAACCCCAGAGGGCTCTTGCCGCGCCGGAGGAAATACCGTCCCAAGTGATCTTCCGATTATCAAAGCAGGCGGGAACAAAGCTGTCGTACCGCTCGATGGGGCCCAGGAAGATGTGTGGAAGATACGTCACATACATGCCGTACTTCAGTACGTTCCGCTCAGGCTCGTACTTACCCCGATATAGATCCACATGGTAGGAAATAATCTGCAGGGTAAAGTAGGAGACACCCATGGGAGCCAGGATCTCCATGCCGGTCACCGGCTGCAGCTTCACCGCCACCAGCATAGCGGCGTTCAGGATGACACTGACGTGCATCACCCAGCGGTGCTTGGGAATCAGCAGACCGGCGATGTAGCTGATGGCCGTTGCGGCCATCAGATAGGCAAGGCCGGGAATGCCGTAGCCTGCATAGATGGCCAGGCCTGCCAGAAAAATCAGGAAATTAATCATCATATACGTTTATTCACAGGCGGGCCAGAGGGAAGTATCCCAGTGTCTGCCCTGGAGTGTTGCCAGACGCATTTCATCATCCATCAGGCTGTAGCGGGTGTGACGGGTGCCGGGGGTGGGGTCGATGTGGCGCCAGGTGTCGCCAATCTTCACGATCAGCCAGTAATGGGTTTTGTTAGTGACCCAGATCAGCTGACTTTCGATGCCCTTATAGTCGAAGAAGGCCTTCAGGCACAGGGCATGGACATAGCAGTTGCCCACCTTCTTGGTGAAGCCGTACCAGACGGGATCGTCGCCGCCCCAGTTGGTGTTGTAGGCGATCTTATTGCGGACATAGTCCCGCAGCTCCTCGGGATCATCGCTGAGGGTATCAGCAATGGACTTGACCAGAGCCAGGGTGTCCTCTTCATTATGATTGACAATGATCTTGCGCTTGACGGTGGCAGTATTGCCGGAGGAATCCGTTGCGGTATAGGTGATGTAGTAGGTGCCGGCCTTGGACAGGTCCAGCTTGCTGGTGTCCACAACCACCTGGCAGTCGGTGGTCTGGTTGTCCCGGACGGTGACACCCTCCATAAAGTCGGGAGTGCTGTGCTTTTCCACTGTCATGTCCTTGTTGGCACCGGTGATGGTGGGGGCATAGAAGTCGGTTGCGATCCAGAGGATGGCTTCCTTCTTCGTAACGTTGCCCAGATTGTCCTCTGCTTCAATCACCACGGTCTGCTTACCCTCGACGGTGAAGTCCATCTCAGAGAGCAACCGGACTTCTTTAACACCGGACAGATCCTGGGCGGAAACGATGAACTTTTCCATGGTGGTGGTGCCGCCCTTGCGGACCTGCACATCCTTCAGCTCCAGCTGGGGACCGGTGGTATCCGATACGGTTACGGCGCAGGTGATGGTCTTTTCAGCCAGGGTGCTGGAAAGCTCATATGTGCCGGGAACTGCCTTGTTGATGGCATCCAGATCCTTCTGATTCAGAAGACTTCCGTCCCGTGCAGGGTCTTCCAGCAGATGTTCCTTAGTCAGCTTCTCGCCATACTCCAAAGACCAGGTTTCGGGAATCCAGCGGAAGGAGACCGTGCATTTTTCCCCGGTGCGGTTTCCGTTTGCATCCTCCACCACAACCAGGACAGTAATATCATTGTAATCTCTGGGAATGTAGGGTTCGATTTCGAAGTAGACTTGGGTCTCGGCTTCATCCTGAACATTGGAGACAAATTCCTCAGCAGAGGGGAAGTCACCGATGCCGACAGTCTTCTGACGGACAAAATCAGCGGTGGGGGCAGTGGTATCCACCACAGTCAGCGTGACCGTCTCTTCACGGCCGCCGTGACTCAGGGTCAGCTCAGTGGCGCCCACCCGGTTTAAGTCCACTTCAGCGGGGTCACTGACGAATGCCACCTTGCCGGAGCGGGCGTACTTCGTCATAAAGTCCCGCATGCTGATGCTCTGCGTGCCCAGTTCGACAGTCAGGTCATGAAATTTCGGCTGCTGATGGAGCCAGCCCTGATAAATACCGAAGCCGGAACCCAGCAGAAGCAGCGCCAGCGCAACGGCACCGATGCACACAATTCCCTTTTTTGATTTCAGAAATTCCTTCATATCCAATCCACTTTCCCTTAAAATGCCGCAAATTATCCGATATTAAGACATCTTAAAGATTACCATAATCACCCATAAATTTCAACCGGGAATGTCGAAAAAAGGTGATTTTCGTCGGCAAATAGCGTTCAAAAAAGGACGCACCACTTTGCGCGGTACGTCCTCTTGTTTATTCAGCGGGAACAGGCTCGGATTTTACCACATAGCCCTCGGCATCAAAGGTATAGACCATATCACCGATGGTTTCGGTAGTGTCGGTGTAGTAGTTGCCCCGCTTGGTGCGGTAGCGCCAGCCGTTGTCATCGGCCATCCAGCAGCGGGCGTTGATGCCGCTGTAGACTGCCACCAGTTCCAGAGTATCCCGGCTGTCGAAGTCGTTGAAATGCCACCATTCGGAAACCAGGGTGGTAAATCCGGCGCTCTTCATAATATCCGCCAGGGCTCTGGCAGACTTGGTGTTGTATTTCAGGCCGGAATACTGGCTCAGGTCGTGCATGGATGTCTGCATCCGCACTTCCTTGCCGTCTTCCAGTTTTTCCACAGTCAGATCCAGAGCAATACCCAGATTGTGGTTGGAGCGGCCCTGGGCAACATAGTAAGTCAGGCTGTAGCCGCCCAGCATCACATCACCATAGGTCAGGGTGGTGATGTCTTCTGACGGAAGTCTCAGGGAGGAGATCTTCACGCCGGTGTAGGTCTTTTCAGGCAGGGGCTCATTCAGCATTTTCTCTGCCAGGGAGTACATCTCCCGGGTGGCCACATTGGGCCGGAAAGCGTCGTAAATCTTCAGCTTGTAGCCCTGGTCAATGGCGGTCTGGGCTGCCACAACCAGCTTCTGTGCCGTGGGGTACAGCAGGGGAACCAGGTAGCTGCCGTCGGACTGCTTGACGTAGCTGTAACCCGCGGTGACCTTGCCGGTCATGCCGGGCAGTTCGAATTCATGCATCATATACCTGGAGGAGTAGCTGTTGGTGATCTTGTAGCTGCAGAGATCGCCCATATACTCCGGCAGATTGATCAGCACATAGTTGCTGTCGATGTAGCAGGTCTTGCCGTCGATGCCGATGCCGAACATGCCGTCCTTTTCTTCCAGAACGCAGTAGGCAGTGCCGGTTTCCACCTTACCCACAACCTCAGTCTTCTGGGTGTCGGAATAGACTTCCAGCTCCTTCACAGGCCAGATGGTGGCGAAAACGGGGGATTGCTTGGTTTCGAAGATCAGTTCTTCCGATTCGGCAGCCAGATCGCTGCCCTCCATGGTCTCGCCGCCCACTGCGACAACCCGGTAAGTAATACTTTCAAAAGCCGGCAGGTGGGGGGATGTGTAGCTTCGCTCACCGTCACCGGGGATCTGTTCAATGACAGTCCATTCCTCGTCGCCTTCCTGCTTTCTCTGAACCTCATAATATTCGCCCTTGGTTTCGTTCCAGCTGAGGCTCATGACGTTGTAGCCCCGATCCTGCAGCTGCAGATTCAGGTTCCGGTCCAGCAGATTGTCCCGGTCCACTGCAAAGCCTGCGGTGATGGGACCGTAGAAGATGATGCCCTCCTGCTCCCGGACTGCATCGAAAACCAGCTCACATTCTCCGCCGAAGGGAATCATGGGCAGGTCGCCGTCATCGGCAAATTTCAGAACCAGCTGAGTTTCGGAAATTTCCTTCAGAAGTTTATTTTCGCCGCCTTCATCCACGGTGTAGACCCGTGCTTTTCCACCGTCTTTCAGACCGAAATCCACAGTTACAGTGTCGGCAGCGGGGTCAGGAGTCCAGCTAAGCTTCACAACCTCAGGCGTATCGAAGGCGGTGGATACTTCCAAAGCAGCATCGCCGTAGCGGATTCTCTGATCAAACCAGGTATCGTAATATTTCATGGTGCGGATGCGCAGGATGCAGACCTTGCCGTCTTCCGGCAGGGACTTCAGATTGGTGGAATTTCCCTGAACCACATCCTGATAGAAGGGAACCAGTTCCTCCTCTTCCTTCTCATTTACCACGGAATCCAGCATTTCCACACAGTAGCTGTCGGCATTTTCCGCCTCCGGCCAGGTCAGCTGAAGCTCACCGCTTTCCAGGCGGTACACCTGCATATTGCCTTCCGGCATGGTGGTCTGAGCCTGATACCAGGGCAGCACAAAACCGAAGCCGAAAACCACGCCTGCTGCCAGAAGCAGCCCCGCGATCACAGCTATGATCCATTTAACAGATTTTTTCATAGACAGTACCTCAATTCACACCGCCAGGAAAAGCGGACAAAAACCAATAATTATGATTATACCATTATAGACCCGCGCAAATCCCATTTCAAGACCCATTTTCCTTAAGATTCTCCCAAGGATGATTTTATCAACAGGGGTTGCATCCCGCTTGCCAGCTGTGCTATACTGTTATGTGAGAATGGCCAATTATGCGGCAGAACAGGAGGTGCCCCCATGATCGATATTCATTGCCACATCCTTCCGGCTTTTGACGATGGATCAACCAGCATGGCAGAGTCCCTTGCCATGGCAAAAATGGCGGCTTCCTCCGGCGTCTCCGGCATTGTCACCACGCCCCATTTCCCCGGGGAACCAGCCTCCCTCTGGCGGCTGAAGCCTCTGCTGGAGCGGTTCCAGCATCTGGAGAGCGCCTTGCAGAAAGAAGCAATCCCCCTGAAGCTGTATCTGGGAGCTGAGGTGCTTTGCCTGCCCCAGACTCCCGCCATGGCCGAGCGCCACGCCCTGCCTACCATCGGCAACAGCGACTACATTCTGGTCGAATTTGATTTCGGCGAATCTGGTCGCTATATGACTCAGATGCTGGATGCCCTCCGGGTCAACGGCTATAAGCCTGTTGTGGCACATCCAGAGCGCTACGATGCAGTTCAGCAGAATCCCGTTCTCTGCCAGTACTGGCTTGAGCGGATCGGCTGCATCATGCAGATCAACAAGGGAAGCCTCCTGGGCACCTTCGGAAACAGAGTGCAGAAGGCATCCCATTTCCTCATCGATCACGGTCTTGCCCATCTGGTTGCCAGCGATGCCCACAGCGCTGACCGCCGCACCACACACATGGGGCCTGCCCGGCAGTGGCTGGAACAGCACTGCGGTCCGGACTACGCCTGGGTGCTGTTGGAGCGCAACCCCGCCCGTCTGATCGAAAACAGGCCCATGGTGCCCATTAACTACCAGTCCAATACTTTCAACTGAGAATCCACAACATCAATCCATTTCAGGAGCCACTATGAGAATACTGAAAATCCTACTGATCATCCTTCTCGCCGTTGTCACCCTGGCCTACGGCACTACGGAAATAACCTCCCGGCTTAGCGGCACCAATGACACGCCTGTCATCAGCTGCGACAGCGATACTCTGGAAATTTCCGTTTCCGCCGACCGGCAGGTACTTCTGGAAAGTGTCACTGCCAGCGATGCTCAGGACGGCGACCTCACCTCCGCTATCCGTATCTCCGGCATTTCCAAATTCATCGATGATGCCACTACCAAAATTACTTATCTGGTCTTCGACAGCGACAACAATGTGGGAAGCCTGACCCGCACCATCCGCTATACAGACTACGTCTCCCCCCGCATCTCCATTACGGAGCCGCTGGTCTATTCCTCCGGTGAGAACATTGTCCTTCTGGACCGGCTGCTGGTGGAAGACTGCATCGACGGCGACATCACCGACTCTGTGCGCGTTTCCACGCTGAACAGCTCCAACGAGACCGCTGTCTACTCCATGGACCTCCGGGTCACCAACTCCATGGATGACACCGTTCAGCTGACACTGCCAGTGGTCCGGTATCCCGATAACGCAGAGCATCCCGAGATTACCCTCACTTCCTACCTTGTCTATCTGGAGCAGGGCAGCAGCTTCTCCCCCCGGGATTATGTTTCCTATGTGCGGACCTCCGACGGCATCATCGGCAAGACAGAAGTCCGGGTCAGTGGCAGTGTGGACACCTCCGTTTCCGGTACATATATGGTCCGCTACAGCTACATCCACAACGGTGTGGAAGGCATCGCCCTTCTGACTGTAGTGGTGGAATAAGGAGGACCCGCCGTGAATAACAATTCCATCAAATTTGAACATATTTCCATCCGGTGTCTGATCCGGGCCCTGGTACGGGATTTCTGGATGATTGTGGCAGCAGCGCTGATCTTCGCCATGAGCACTTCCCTGTACTTCAGCTGGTTCCATGTGCCCCGGTATCAGGCAGATATGACCTACGCCGTCACCACCCGCGTCACCTCCAGCACCTCCAGCTACAATTCCTCCGCTACCAAGGAGGTCACCGCCACACTGACCGAACTGCTGGGCAGCAATATGGTCAGAAATAAGATCCGCACCTACTCTGAGGACCTTTCCGATTTTGACGGTGCCATCACTGCCCGTCAGGTGGGCGATAGCAATATGATCATTGTCTCCGCTACGGACGATTCCCCCAAGACAGCATTTCTTACCATCTGCGCGGTGGCTGACCTGTTCCCCACCATCGTCGGTTATGTGTCCTATGACTGCATCGTCCAGGTCATTCGAAATCCCGATGTTTCCGAAACTCCCGTTAATTTCGTTAACTCCGGCAAATACTGTGTGGTGGCCGCCGCGGCAGGCGCCGTCTTAATGGCCGCTCTGCTGTGCTGGCTGTGCATCACCCGGGGTACCATCCAGACCCGCGCCGGCGCAAGAGCCCTGCTGGATGCACCCATTATCGCCACCATCAGCCGTGAACAGAGAAAGCGCACCCTGCGGCAGCTGCTGCGTCCGGGCAATGTACCCCTTCAGGTTTTCTCTCCCGCCACCGGCTTTGACTACACCGAGCAAATCAACACCATCTGCGCTCAGATGGAACTGGAAAATGCCAACAACGGCAGCAAAATTTTCATCGTCACCGGTGTCAATGAAAATGAAGGCAAATCCACCGTGGCAGGCAATATTGCCGCCGCCATGGCCATGCGGGGCAGAACCGTCGCTCTGGTGGACTGCGATCTGCGCAATCCCAGCCTGTGCCGGTTCTATGACAACAAGTACATCCCCGCAGTTCCTCTGAATAAGCTGCTCAGCCGCCCCTTCTCCAAAGAACAGCTGCTGCAGTGCATGGTCCGCTTCAACCAGATGGACCTCTATCTGCTTTTCTCCCAGATGCCTGACCGCCGCTGCACGGAGCTTCTGACCAGCGCCACCATGCAGACCCTGCTGCTGCAGCTGCGGGTATTCGACTATGTGATTCTGGATACCCCGCCCATGGGTTACTTTGCAGATACCGAAACCCTGCTCGACAGTGTGGATGCCTCCATGCTGGTGGTACGCCAGGACCGAACTCCCGCCGCCGACATCAACGATGCCATCGACCTGCTGCGCTCCTCCAACTCCCGCTTTATGGGCTGTATTCTCAACGACATGACTGATTCCATCACCGACGGCAGCAGTTACGGTCACTACAGCCACTACGGCTACGGCGTCCAATCCGGACGCGACAATCTCTAAGAAAGGAGCGCACAATAATGGATTCCAATCAGAATAATACCCTTGCGCCCCTGGACCTTTCCAAAATGCTGGATCGCTTTTTCAAGATGCTGAAACGCACTTGGATTCTGGTGCTGGCACTGGCAGTCCTTCTGGCAGGCGCCAATCTGCTGCGGGCACGGATCAGCTACCGTCCCGTTTACCGCTGCCAGGCTCTGTTCTCCATCGGATCCGGATATATCCCCAACAACATTTTCTCCACCACTCATACTCTCTATTACGACAGCTCCACCGCTCAGTCCCTGGCCAGCGCGTTCCCCGACCTACTGCGCACCGATTATATGCGCGATATGATCGAAGTTCGTCTGGGCAGCGGAAGCATCAACGGTTCCATCTCTGCCTCCGCCGTGGCAGGAACCAACCTGATGGAAATGCAGGTCACCAGTACCAGCGCCCAGGATGCCTATGACATTCTGAATGCGGTCATCGACTGCTATCCCCAGGCCGCCCGATATATGGCAGATTATCCCACCATCATTCTGTTGGATGCCCCCGTCCTGCCCTCCGCTCCCAGCAACAGCTTCTCTGTCCGGGGCAGCTTGGTTCGGGGCGGCATCATGGGTCTTGTTCTGGGCCTAGGCCTGACATTCGGTTTGTCCATGCTGATCCGCACCATTGGCAGTACAGATGATCTGAAAGCCATTACAAACCTGCCCATTCTGACCACGTTCCCTCAGGTTTCCCCGAAACACCGGCGGAAAGACCGCAAAACCAGCCTGATCAGCGCCGCTGACAATGAGCAGGTGGCTGAATCCCTTCGGGCACTTCGGACCAAAGTCCGCAAACAGCTTGCCGAAAAAGACGGCAATATCGTTCTGCTGACCAGCACCGTTCCCGGCGAAGGCAAAACCACCATCTCCGCAAACCTGGCCATTTCCCTGGCTGCAGAAGGCCATCGGGTTGTTCTGGTGGACGCAGACCTGAGAAATCAGAGCATTGCCCGGATTTTCCGTTCCAGCCAGGAGGACAACGGCCTGCTGTACTGCCTGAATCACCCGGAGCATCCTGTGATGGAATGCCTGAAAAATGTTCCCGGCTCCAAGCTCTACTACATCTCCGGCGCCAGCACCTCCATGCGCCACTATACCATCGACGGCAAGGCCCTGCGTCCGATTCTGGATATCCTCTCTGAAAATTTTGACTATGTCATTGTGGATACGCCTCCCTGCAGTGTGGTCTCCGACACCACTCTGCTGACACGATTTGCAGACTGTGTTCTTTATGTAATCAGACTGGACTGCGCCAACCGCAACCAGATTCTGGACTCCATCACCGGTCTTTACCAGCGGGATATTTCCCTGACCGGATGCATTCTCAACGGTGTTCACCGCAGTTCCCGCACCTACGGTTATGGCTACGGCTATGGTTACGGATCTCATTATTATCACCAGAAATCCCGATACGGCCGGAATCAGAATTCCTGATACAAAAAACCGCTGAAAGATTACTTTCAGCGGTTTTTCTTTTTGATTTTGGGAACTGATGCCATCAGCCAGCGGCGCAGCGGAATCGCCCACAGCCAGACTGTCGCATAAAATTTCCAGTGCCGGCTTTCGGGTCCAATCCGTTTCCCCCGGTGAACCACCGATACCACTCTGCCATGAATCTGCCCGGCGCTTTGAATCCATTCCTTTTCCTGCTGGGCATCGCCCATCATGATAAAGCTTCCGTCGGAGTTGACTCTGACAATCCGGTGGAGAATGTAGCGCCCGTCAGGCCGGGTGTAGAGGACAATATCCGCCTTTTTCAGCGGTGTCCGGGGCAGCTCCAGATAGACCGTGTCCCCGTTGTGAAGAAACGGCACCATGCTGTTTCCTGCCACAGGTACCGGAACATGACTCTGGCCCTGAAGCAGAAGCTCACAAACGATATCCAGATATTCCTTTGTGTTCACAACCTTTGGCATCGCCGTTCCTCCTTTTTCGTTCATCATATCGTTGGCGCCGCCTTTTGTCAAGCATCCGCCAAACCAGGGAGACAAATTGTAGTTTGTAGAGCTGTTTGGTGGCGAAGCCACCCTCGGCCCCCTCTTTAAGGGGGCTGGCAAAAATCTCTGATTTTTGACTGGGGGAGTGTCGTAAAGTCGATAGGACACTCCCTCCGTCAGCCCTTCGGGCTGCCACCTCCCTCAGAGAGGGAGGCAAGTAGTGCAGAGCAAACGCATCGCCAAACTGCAATTTGAC
>JAFXAV010000024.1 GCA_017516785.1 Oscillospiraceae bacterium | reverse complement strand
GGGCTGGCAAAAATCTTTGATTTTTGACTGGGGGAGTGTCGTAAAGTCGATAGGACACTCCCTCCGTCAGCCCTTCGGGCTGCCACCTCCCTCAGAGAGGGAGGCAAGTGGTGCGGCGCAAACTCACAGACAAACTGCAATCTGTCTTGCTGCTTTGTATTCTACCACAAATCCATCCCTTAGAAAAGAGTAAAAAGAACACCCTGCACCGATTGATGCAGGGTGATGCTTTATTCATTTTCAGAAATTTCTTTCATCTTCCACCAGAGACCCTTGGGATAGAAAAAGCGGATTTTCTCCTTCGCTACGGAGAAATCGGCAACCTGCGCGGTGCGGATCTCGCCGTCTAAGTTGATGGGGGTCTCGCCGTCGCAGGTGACAGTCACATGGTCAGTGCGGAAGTACCGGGCGATGCTGCTCAGCTCCTTGTAGCGGCCGTTTTTGTACTTGCCGATGATGGCGGGAATCTGAAGCCGGGAGATGTCCCTGACAATCAGCACATCCAGCATGCCGTCGGAGGGGTCAGCCTCGGGGACGGGATTGAAGCCGCCGCCGTAGAACCGGCCGTTGCAGACGCAGACGAAGGTCTGCTTGCCGTCGATATGCTCGCCGTTGATATCCACCACATAATGCTCGGAAATGCCCCGGACGATGTTGATCACCGTGGAGGCGGCATATGCCCGGAAACCGTGGAGCAGGGGCAGACGCTTGTACCGGGACACATCGTTGCCGATGCGGGCGTCGAGACCCACGCAGCAGATGTTCAGGGCGTAGTCATCATTGCATTTGATGAGGTCAAAGGTGGCCTCTTCCGCGTCCAGCAGCCGATCCAAGTTAAAAAATGCCTTGGGATCATTGAAAATCTTCACGAAGTCATTGCCGCTTCCGCCGGAGAATACCGTCACGGCCACATTGTCGTATCCTGCGGCACCTGCTACTACCTCATTCAGAGTGCCGTCGCCGCCGCAGGCATAGATGCGGTACTCCTTGCCGGACTCGGCTGCTTCCCGGGTAATGCGGGTGACATCACCGGGGCCGGCGGAAACTTCGATGCGGTAATCAAGATTCCGCGCGTGGCAGGCATCGTGGATGGCGGCAGAGTACATGGCGGTGCGGTCAGAGCTGCCCGCTGCCGGATTGATGATGAATAAATGGGTCATGGGTGCCTCCTTTTCTCTGTCCTATGGAGATTAGTGACTTGCCCCCCTCCCTGAGGGGGCTGTCACCGAAGGTGACTGGGGGAGTGGCGTAATTTCGATGGGACACTCCCTCCGTCTCGCCTTGCGGCGAGCCACCTCCCTCAGAGAGGGAGGCAAGTGGTCTTATTTCTTCTTGCGCTGGTTATCCAGATACATGTAGTAATCACACTTGATCATGCCGTTGTAGAGCTTACGCTTCTTATCGGCCCGCTTGCCGAAGTAATGCTCAAATTCCGGCTCGGAAGTGATGATATACTTCTTCCAGTCGTTGGCATAGCGCATATGCTTGCCGAAGGCGGCGTAGAGCCGCTGGGCATCCTTCTGCTCGCCCATACGCTGGCCGTAGGGGGGATTGCAGACGATAATGCCGCTCTGGGCAGGTAGGTCCATCTTGGTGGCATCGCCGTCCCGGAACTCGATCAGGTTGTCCACCTGGGCCTTCCGGGCGTTGGCCATGGCAAGGGACACGCACTTGGGATCGTTGTCGGAGCCCATGATCTTGTAGTTGCCCTTAAATTCCTTGTCCTTGGCCTCGGTGCGGACATCGCCCCAGATGGAGGGCTCCACCCAGGCGAAAGCCTCGGAAGCGAAGCGGCGGTACATGCCGGGGGCCTTGTTTTTGGCGATGAAGGCGGCCTCGATGGGAATGGTACCGGAGCCGCAGAAGGGATCCCAGAAGAACTCGCGGCCGCGGTAGCGGGTCAACTGCACCATGGCGGCAGCCAGGGTCTCTCTCAGGGGGGCATCGTTGCCGATGGCCCGGTAGCCGCGCTTGTGCAGGCCCGGTCCGGAGGTGTCCAGATACAGCTGGACACGGTCATTCATAATGGAGAACTGCAGCTGATACTTGGTGCCGGTTTCGGGCATCCAGGAAACGCCGTATTTCTCGCCCAGACGGCGGGAAGCGGCCTTCTTGATGATGGCCTGGCAGTCGGGCACGCTCATCAGCTGGGAATTCAGGCAGTGGCCCTTCACGGGGAACTGGCCTTCTCTGGGGATATAGTCTTCCAGATTGGTGTTGTACACACCCTGGAACAGCTGCTCAAAGGTGGTGGCCTTGAAATCAGCCAGCACAATCAGAACACGTTCTCCCGTGCGCAGGCAGATGTTGGCCTTGGCCATGGCCCGCTCGTCGCCGGAAAACAGGACGCGGCCGTTTTCCACCCGGACATTCTCAATGTCGAGGCGGCGCAGCTCATCGCCTGCAATGCCCTCCAGTCCGAACAGACAGGGGACAGCAAATTCAAATTTACTCATAGTTCCTCCTAAGTTAAGGAATAATCTTCTTGGGCTTCAAGTACCGCTCCTGTTCGGAGAAGACGCAGCCGCAGTATTTCTGCATATAAAAGCCGTGTTCTCTGGCAAAATCCTGTCCGGCCCGGAAATAGGGGCGGAAGTCCCGATAGAGAAATTCCACGCCGTACTCGTGGGCAGCGCGGTCGGCAACCTCTTTCATCAGCTCATGATTCTGATAGGGACTGATGAACAGGCTGGATGTGAAGCTGTCGAAGCCGCCCTCTTTAGCCTGACGGGCCGTTTCAAACAGGCGCATTTCATAGCACTTGACGCAGCGGCCGGAAATATCCTCGGCAACTTCTCTCACAAAGGGCCGCAGGCCGTAGTCGTCCCGTTCAATGAGCTTCAGGTCGATGGTGGGGGCGTATTCTCTCAGGGTGTTGCGCCGGGCCCGGTACTCGGTGAAGGGGTGGATGTTGGGGTTATACCAGAATCCGGTCACCTCGTAGCCGTCGGTGCGCAGAACTTCGATAGGCTGGTTGGCGCAGGGAGCGCAGCAGATGTGAAGCAGGGTTTTCATAAAAAACCTCCCGAAAAAGGCTTAAAAAATCATTATACCACGGAAAAATCCGGTTTTCAAGGGTATGGGATTCGATTTGCAGGCAATCCCTTGCCTCCCTCTATGAGGGAGGTGCCCCGAAGGGGCGGAGGGAGTGTCCTATCGTAATTACGACACTCCCCCAGTCACAGCTTACGCTGTGCCAGCCCCCTCAGAGAGGGGGCCGAGAATTAGTATATCAAACCTTTTACTCCGTCCTTATAGACCGCCGTAATCTCCACGGTGCGGATCTCATTGTGAAGATTCTCACCCTCAGCGTAGACCTTGACGTAGTTGGGAGCGTGGCCGGTGAAGCAATCGCCCTCGGCCTCTTCGAAGAGGACTTCATGGCGGGTGCCGATGAGGTTTTCCCGGTAGGCACGGCTCATTTTGTCAGCCACGGCGATGGAGGCACGGGAGCGGGCTTCCTTGGTGTCGTTGCCCAGCTGGCCGGGCATCTTGTCCGCGGGAGTGCCGGGACGGCGGGAATAGGGGAAGATGTGCATGTCGGCAAAGCCGCATTTCCGGATAAAATCGAGGCTCTGCTGGAATTCTTCTTCCGTCTCGCCGGGGAAGGCCACAATCATGTCGGTGGTCACGGCGCAGCCGGGGAAATGCTGATTCAGAAGTTCCACACTTTCATAATAGCGGGCAGTGTCGTACTTCCGTTTCATCCGGGCAAGGACGGTATCGCAGCCGGACTGCATGGAAAGATGGAACTGGGGGCAGAGGTTGGGGTACTTTTTCAGACGTTCACAGAATTCCTCGGTGACGATCCGGGGTTCCAGACTGCCCAGACGGACACGCATCTCAGGAACCGCGGCGCAGAGAGCCTCAATCAGGTCGGTGACAGGAGGCTTGCCCGGAAGGTCAAAACCCCAGGAGGCAATCTCAATGCCGGTGACCACGATTTCACGGTAGCCCCGCTGGGCCAGTTCCTTCGCTTGCTGAACCGCCAGCTCCGGGGGAGCGGAGCGGATGGGGCCACGGGTGTAGGGAATGATGCAGTAGGAGCAGAAATTCACGCAGCCGTCCTGGACCTTCACCATGGCACGGGTGCGCTCTTCCAGACCGCCGGCGGGGAGAATCTCAAACTCCCGGCGGCGCAGGGCGTTGTCCAGGTTTTCCTGGTGGGTGCGCTTTTCCACAGCTTCGATCATCATATTGACGAATTCCTGCCGCTGGCCGCTGCCGCCGATGACCTCGGCGCCCAGGGCCCGGATGGCGTCGCTGGCATGCTGGGGATAGCAGCCGCAGACACCCAGAACCGCCTCGGGGTTGTCCCGGCGGCACCGGCGAATGACGGCCCGGTTCTTCTTGTCAGCCACGGCGGTGACGGAGCAGGTGTTGACGATGTAGCCGTCGCACTTTTCGTCGAAGTGACCGATTTCATGTCCCAGATCCGTGAGTAAACGCTCCATAGCCTGGGTTTCGTATTGATTTGTCTTGCATCCAAGGGTATAAAATGCGAATTTCATTGTTAAAACCACCAAATAGAGATGTTTAGAATTGTATTAATCGTCCAAACCGCCTATTGCAAATTACCAAAAATTCCGCTATAATATGGCACATGTTGGAGTCAGCGTAGCTTTCTCTCCCATTATACACGAAGTTCAAATTTTTGTATAGCCAATGGAGGAGATTTCGTGAAGGAAATGCAAATCAGGCTGCGGTCCTTTCAGGATGTGCAGGAACTGGTGAATCTTACGTCGTCTTTTGATTTTCCTGTGATGATCACGGACGGCACAAGAAACGTGAATGCCAAAAGCATCATGTGTATGTTCAGCATGAGTTTGCGGCGCCCGGTGGTGCTGCTGTTGGACTGCGATGACGAGGACTTCGAGATTTTCCGCATCATGGCGGGACGTTTTGAAGTGAGTCCCAACTGAGGCAGCCACGCAAAACAAATGAAAGGATGGCAGTGAAGATCCTCTGCTTAGGTTCTGACATTGTTTGCTGGCTTGCCTTAATCCGAATATGGCTCTTGTAGCACCGTCCTGGGAATACCTGGGGCGGTTTTTTAATACCCAAATTGCAGTTTGGCGATGAGTTAGCACCGCACCGCTTGCCTCCCTCCCTGAGGGAGGTGGCAGCCCGAAGGGCTGACGGAGGGAGTGTCCCATCGACTTTACGACACTCCCCCAGTCAAAAATCAGAGATTTTTGCCAGCCCCCTCAGAGAGGGGGCCGAGGGTAGCTTCGCCACCAAACAGCTCTACAAACTGCAATTTATCCATGAAAAAGAGCGCTGCGTATGCAGCGCTCTTTCTATTTCTCTTTGGAAGCAGAATCGAAAATCTTACTTGCCGGCCATTTCCTTCAGAGCATCCTTGCGGCTGAAGTTTGCGCGGCCCTTCTCATCGAAGCCCATGAACTTGACCCAGGTCATGTCGCCCAGGTTCAGAACGTCCTCGACCTTCTCAACGCGGCGGTTCTCCAGCTTGGAGATGTGAACCATGCCGTCGTGGCCGGGAGCGATCTCGACGAAGGCGCCGATGGGCAGGATGCGGACGACCTTACCGTAGTACAGCTTGCCGACCTCGGGAACGAAGCAGATGTCGTCGATGATCTTCTTGGCAGCGTAGGCAGCAGCGGAGTCAACAGCGGAGATGAAGACAGAGCCATCGTCCTCGATGTCAACCTTGGCGCCGGTGTCAGCGCAGATCTTCTGAATGGTCTTGCCGCCGGAACCGATGACCTCGCGGATCTTGTCCACGGGGATCTTGATGGACAGCATCTTGGGAGCATACTCGGAAACTTCTGCGCGAGGCTCAGCGATGCAGGGCAGCATGACCTCGTTCAGGATCTCCAGACGTGCAACGC
>JAFXAV010000023.1 GCA_017516785.1 Oscillospiraceae bacterium | reverse complement strand
GGTCAGCATCGGGAGCGCCATAGTAGTTGAACAGCTGGTAGTTGGTGCCCAGCTTCTCGTTGACCTTGCCCATGTACTTCTCAACGATGGCGGGCAGAGCGTTGTAGTACTTGTTGCAGGCTTCACGGTGCTGGAAGAAGATGTCGTCGTTCTCGTGAGAACCGCGCATAGCAGGACGCTCGGGGTTCAGAGAGTGCTTGCGGAAAGCTTCGACAGCTTCCATGTTGGTCATTTCCTTCAGATCTTCGGTGTCCCAGATAGCGATCTTCTGGATCTCGTGGGAGGTACGGAAACCGTCGAAGAAGTTGATGAAGGGAACGCGGCCTTCGATGGATGCCAGGTGAGCAACAGCGCCCAGGTCCATAACTTCCTGAACGTTAGTCTCGGCCAGCATTGCGAAACCGGTCTGACGGCAAGCGTAGACGTCGGAGTGGTCACCGAAGATGTTCAGAGCCTGAGCAGCAACGGTACGGGCAGAAACGTGGAACACAGAGGGGAGCAGCTCGCCGGCGATCTTGTACATGTTGGGGATCATCAGCAGCAGACCCTGGGATGCGGTATAGGTGGTGGTCAGGGCACCGGCGGCCAGAGAGCCGTGAACGGTACCTGCTGCACCAGCCTCGGACTGCATCTCAACGACCTTAACGGTATCGCCAAAGATGTTCTTGCGGCCTGCAGCGGCCCACTGGTCAACGTTGTCGGCCATGGGGCTGGAGGGGGTGATGGGGTAGATGCCAGCTACTTCAGTAAATGCATAGCTGACGTGGGCGGCAGCGGTGTTGCCGTCCATGGTTTTAAATTTTCTAGCCAAAATGAAATACCTCCTAAAGTATTACAAATTTTGTCCCCTATATCATAGCACTTTCGAATCGTTTTGTAAAGTCGTTATGCGACTTCTTATGCGAAAAAAATCTGTTATATTTGGAAACTGAATGATTCCCTGCAAACGATAAGGATATATTTATAACCACAGGAAAGTCCTGAAAAAAGGGTTTGCATTTACAGAATGAATGGAGTATGATGTAGTAAAATGGGTAAATAGGGGGAATTGCTATGATCTGCAGCATCAAAACCCTTGGCGTCAACGGAATAAAGGGAAACGGCATTTTGGCAGAGTGCTATATTTCCAACGGGCTTCCCGGCTTTGATATCGTCGGTCTTCCGGATACGGCGGTGAAAGAGGCGAGAGAGCGCGTCCGTGCTGCTGCAAAAAGCAGCGGTCTGGCATTTCCTATCAGCCGGATTACAGTGAATCTGGCTCCTGCCAGCCTGAAAAAAGCCGGAAGTCACTATGATCTGCCCATTTTACTGAGCATTCTGGCTGCTTCCGGCAGTGTACGCCGTCCGCGGTCTGACAGTGCTTTCCTTGGCGAAGTGAGTCTGAATGGTCAACTGAGGCCGGTTTCCGGCGTGCTTCCCATGGCTTTGGCTGCGAAAAAAGATGGCATTAAGGCCCTGTTTGTGCCGGAGGAGAATGCAGCGGAAGCAACCCTTGCCCGGGGACCTGTTGTATATGGTATCCGTACTGTCAAGCAGCTGGTGGAAGGTCTGAATGGTGAAACCGTCCTG
The DNA here is from genome assembly GCA_017516785.1 of Oscillospiraceae bacterium. The sequence goes on along the minus strand of JAFXAV010000023.1, from coordinate 54,165 downwards.
AGTCCTGCGCCCCTCTGGGAACCGGAACCTCAGGATGAATCTTTTCTTGACTTCAAGGATGTGATGGGCCAGGAAAATGTGAAGAGGGCTCTGGAAGTTGCGGCTGCAGGCAGCCACAATGTACTGATGATCGGTCCGCCCGGTTCCGGCAAGAGCATGCTGAGCAAGCGGCTGCCCTCAATTCTCCCTGACATGACCTGGGAGGAATCTCTGGAGGTCAGTCAGATTTATTCCGTCATGGGTCATCTGACTGCAAAGGAACCGCTGATCACCCGCAGACCGTTCCGGTCTCCCCATCATACCATTTCCAATGCAGGCCTTGCCGGCGGCGGAAGCAATCCCAGACCCGGTGAGATCTCCATGGCCCATCAGGGCGTGCTGTTTCTGGATGAATTGCCCGAATTCAAAAAGGACACACTTGATCTGATGCGCCAGCCTCTGGAAGACGGCCAGGTTACCATTTCAAGAGTCTCCGGCGCGGTGACTTACCCTGCAGAATTCATGCTGGTCTGCGCCATGAATCCATGCAAATGCGGCTGGTATGGCGACCCCTCCGGCAGATGCCGCTGCACCGAAACAGCGGTGGACAACTACCGGGGCAAGATTTCCGGACCGCTTTTGGACCGTATCGACATTGTTGTGGAAGTTCCGGCAGTTCATTTTGAGGAACTGCGGGCGAGGGCAGAGGCAGAGCCTTCCTGCGAGGTCAAGAAGCGGGTCAACGAAGCCCGCAAACGCCAGCATCAGCGCTTTGGAGAGAATTCCAGCATGTGCAATGCCCGGATGGGTCCTTCCGAGATGCGGAAATACTGCGATCTGGATGAAGCCTGCGCCGAGCTTATGAAACAGGCCTTCGAAACCATGGGTCTGACAGCGAGAAGCTATGACCGAATTCTGAAAGTTGCAAGAACAGTTGCAGATCTGGACGGCTGTGAAAACATCGAACCTCAGCATATTGCGGAAGCCATTCAGTACCGGGCAGTTAATTTAGGTAATCGATAAGATTTTTAAGGAGTATATAATGAAAGAAATTTTTCTGTTGAAACTGGGCGAAATCGTCCTGAAGGGCGCCAATAAGCGCCAGTTTGAGAGCAAGCTGCGCTCCAACGTCAAGCGCCGCATGCGCCCCTACGGCAATTTCGACGTCTATCTGATGCAGTCCACTGTTTACGTGGAACCTATGGATGACGAGGCAGATGTGGACGGTGCATGGGAAGCTTGTAATTCTATTTTCGGCGTTGTCAGCCTCTGCCGCTGCCGCCCCTGCGAGAAGAACCTGGATGCTATTTTCAATGCTGTTGAAGAGTATCTGGGCGATGATCTGGACTGTGCCAAGTCCTTCAAGGTGGAATCCAAGCGTTCCGACAAGCAGTTCCCTCTGACCTCCATCGGTATTTCCCAGGAAATCGGCGGCCGCATTGCGGAAGCGCATCCTGACCTGCTGGTGGATGTCCATCATCCCGACTACACTGTCTACGTGGAAGTCCGTGACTTGGCTGCCTATGTCCATGGTCCCGCCACTCCCGGCGCCGGCGGTCTGCCCACCGGTGTGGGTGGCAGAGCCATGTGCCTGCTGTCCGGCGGCATCGACTCTCCTGTCGCTGCATACATGATTGGCAAGCGCGGCGTGGAGATCGAGTGCGTCCACTTCTTCTCCTATCCATACACCTCTCAGCTGGCCAAGGACAAGGTCATTGAGCTTGCCCGTCTGGTGACCAAGTACACCGGCCGCATGACCCTGAATGTGGTTTCCTTTACTGAAATTCAGGAAGCCATCCGGGACAACTGCCCTGAGGAATACTTCACTCTGATTATGCGCCGTTTCATGATGGAAATCTCTCAGCGTCTTGCCAAGCATGACGGCTGTGGTGCCCTGATTACCGGTGAAAACCTGGGTCAGGTCGCTTCCCAGACCATGGAAGCCATGGCTGTCACCGGCGCTGTTGTGGATATTCCCATCTTCATGCCCCTGGTCGGTATGGACAAGGAAGAGATCGTCACCATCGCCCGTAAGATTGGCACCATGGAAACCTCCATCCTGCCCTATGAGGACTGCTGCACTGTCTTCACCCCCAAGCATCCCAAGACCAAGCCCACTCTGGGTCAGCTGCTGAATGCCGAAAAGAACCTGGACCGGGAAGCTCTGATTCAGCGGGCCATCGACACGGTGGAGCATATTGCCATCAAGTATCATGATGAGCCTGTCATCTGATGTAATCCGGCTGCTTCAGGGCAGAACCCTGGCATCCGCCGAAAGCTGTACCGGCGGAGGTATCGGCGCGGCTCTGACTGCTGTGTCCGGAAGCTCCGCTGTGTTCAAGGGCGGCATCATCAGCTACTGCAACGAAGTAAAGCACCATGTTCTGGGCGTTGATCAGAACGTGCTTGATACCATCGGCGCTGTGTCCGGCCCTGTGGCAGAAGCCATGGCAGCGGGGGCAAGAAAGGTTCTGGCTGCGGATATTGCGGTTTCCGCCACCGGCCTTGCAGGCCCCGGGGGAGATGAATTGGGCAATCCCGTTGGTACTGTGTTCATCGGATATTCCGATGAGTTTACCACCTTTGCCCGGGAGTTTCATTTCTCTGGCAATCGGGAAGATGTCCGTAATCAGGCTATTGAAGCTGCTCTTGCCATCATCCTGGAACATAATAAGTAAGAAAAAACCACCGAAGATAACTTCGGTGGTTTTCTATTTTATCGTTTCATCAGTTTCCAGACTACAATGCCAATAACAGCAATTGCAATGACTGCGATTGCGATGAATGCAGTGGGATCGCCGGAAACCATTATGGCAGTGGGACCGTCAGCGCCGCCGATGATGCCGATGGATGCTGCTTCTTTCATTTATTCACCCTCCGTTGCAGATGTGCCGGTGGGATCATAGTTGACAATGATGTCGTGAGCAGTGAGTTTTTCAACACCGGTGACAGCATTGCCGTAGACATTAATCATGGTCAGGTTGTAGCAGTTTTCCAGAACGCCGACGTCAGTGATCAGGTTGTAGTCCATGAAAACATGGGAAAGATTCTGCTGATTCTTCAGAGACGCCAGACTGGTAATCTGATTGTAGGAGCCGTCAATGGTGCGCAGGGTTGCGTCATCGGAAAAGGCGGGGAGGGAAGCTACCTGGTTCTTGGCAAAGTCCAGAGTTTCCAGCTTCTTCAGGGAAATAACAGGGGAGATATCAGTTACCTGGTTGCTTGCCATATGCAGTTCCACCAGATTGGTGCAGCCGGAAACCAGAGAAATCTCGGTCAGAGCATTGTGGGAAACTGCCAGATAAGTCAGGGCAGTGAGTCTTTCCACGCCATTCAGACCCCGGATGTCGTTATTGTTGGCATTCAACCAGGTCAGCTTGGCGTTTTCAGCCAGGGGACTGAGGCTTACCAGAGAGTTATAGGAAACATTGAGCTTTTCCAGATTGGAAAGGCCGCTGAGGGCGGTCAGATCGGTAACAGCATTGTGTTCCAGGTTGATTTCCTTCAGGGCAGTCAGGCCTGCCAGGGGGGTCAGATTCCGAACGGTATTGTTGCCCAGATCCAGGAAGGTAAGATTCTGCGCGGCTTCCAGACCCGCAACGGTGGAAATGCTGCATTCATTCAGAGTCAGCTTCTGCAGGGAGGGCAGAGCAGCGATGGCACTGATCTGATCGGCGCCGAAGCGGCTGCCGCTGAGATCCAGCTCTTCCAGGAAGGAAAGACCTGTCAGAAACTGAAGATTTTCAAGCTTTTCGTCCTGAATGACCAGCTTTTCCAGATAGGGCATCTTGGAAATGTCATTCATGTTGGAGGCATCGGAAGGAACGGTAAAGGAAGTGATGTTCCACAGCTGGTTGGTGAAGAGGGTTTCTTCAGCGCCCAGATTCAGCGAGGCGCGGACCTCCCGGTCGATGGCTGCGTCTTCCAGAATGACTTCCTCAATGACACCGCCGATGGTGAAACCCATCACACTTAAGGGACTGACCAGGCCGTTTTTCGCAACGGCAATTGCATAAACCGTGGTCTCGCCGCCGGGCAGAGTAAAGGGTTCGGAGTAGGGGACATCGTCAATGGAGGGATACTCACCGTTGGTGGAATAGTAGAGGGTGCCCTCGGAAGCAGTCAGGGATACGGAGATGTACTGGCTGTAGAAGCCGGGTTCCGGATCAGAAACAGGGGCAGCAGGACGCATGGCATCCAGCTGAGCCTTGATGGAAGGATCGGAAATGTTATTGAGCATGTTCACTGCATCCAGCAGCTTATTCTGCTCCACGTAGGTCTTGCACAGGGCAACATACAGATCAGCGGTACCGCCGTCAGCGATGGCGTTGGACAGGGTGTACTCAGCCTTGGTGTAGTTGCCTTCCTTTTTAAACTGGTTGGCAAGCTCAATGGCAACGTCTTCATCCTGTGCGGAGAACTCATAAGCCAGATCGTAGAACCAGGAGGCGATGGCATGATTGCCGTTGGACAGGAAGAACCGTGCCTGCTTGAGCATCATGTCTCGGGTGAACTCACGGTCATAGACAAAGCCGTACCAGACAAGGCTTGCAAGAATTACAATCACCAGCAGAATCGGTACAACGTATTTCAGTACTTTTTTCATAAAAATGCTCCATTTCAAGGAATATTCTCTCACATTATACTTCTTTGTTACCTTTCTGTCAAGACAAGGGGGCAAATGGTAACAAAAGCTTAAAACTCCGCCGGGTAACGGCGGAGTTTAGTAAATTCAGTTCTTTTTGGCCTGCTTCATGGAAAGGCTGATGCGATGGCGTTTTTCGTCCACTTCCAGAACCATAACATTGACAATATCGCCAACCTGAACAGCTTCACTGGGGTGGCGCAGACGGCGGTTGGAAACCTGGGAGACATGGACAAGTCCGTCCTGATGAACACCGATGTCCACGAATACGCCGAAGTCAATGACATTGCGGACAGTGCCAACCAGCTGCATACCCGGCTTCAGGTCCTTCATATCCAGCACATCCTTGCGGAGGATGGGAGGAGGCAGTTCGTCGCGGGGGTCACGGCCTGGTTTGCTCAGTTCCTTGGTGATGTCAGCAAGGGTGGGTTCGCCCACGCCGCAGTCTGCTGCGGCTTTGGAAAGACCGTAGGCCTTGAGCTTTTCAGGAAGGTCTGCGAAACTGTCGCCTTTGTTGTAGTTCAGCAGCTTCATCAGCTCCCGCGCAGCAGCATAGGACTCGGGGTGAACGCCGGTGTTGTCAAGCACTTCCTTGCTTTCAGGAACGCGCAGGAAACCGGCAGACTGTTCAAAGGCCTTGGGGCCCAGTTTGGGAACCTTCTTAAGCTGTGCGCGGCTGGTGAAGGGGCCGTTTTCCTCGCGATAGGTGACAATGTTCTTGGCGGTGGTGGCAGTCAGACCGGAAACCTGCTGCAAAAGACTTCTGGATGCGGTATTGACATCCACGCCTACAGCATTGACACAGTCTTCCACCACAGCGCCCAGCGCGGCATCCAGTTCCTTGGGAGGGCAGTCATGCTGGTACTGGCCCACACCGATGGCCTTGGGATCAATCTTGACCAGTTCAGCCAGAGGATCCTGCAGCCGCCGTGCAATGGAAACGGCAGAGCGGAGGTTCACATCAAAGTCAGGGAATTCTTCTGCGGCCAGAGGGGATGCAGAATAGACGGAAGCGCCGGCCTCGTTGACAATGGCATAGCTTGCATCAGGGAATTTTTTCAGAAGCTCCACAGTCATGGCTTCCGTTTCCCGGGAGGCGGTACCATTGCCGATGGCGATATGGCGCACCTGATAACGGGACATTAAGCCGGAGAGAATGGAGATTGCCTCCTGCTTCTTCCGCTCACTGAAGGTGGGATAGACCACATTGGTTGCCAGAACCTTGCCGGTTGCATCCACAACGGCCACCTTGCAGCCGTTGCGGTATCCGGGGTCCAGACCCATGGTGACAAAACCCTTGACAGGCGCTGCCATCAGCAGAGGCTTCAGGTTCAGGGCGAAATTCCGGATGGCGCCCTTGTTGGCCCGGTCGATATATTCAGCCCGCAGCTCTCTCTGCAGAGAGGGGAGAATCAGGCGGTTGTAGGCATCCTCGGCGGCTGCCCGGACGAAGGAAGAACCCTGGGACGTGGGCTTCAAAGCAGCGCGGCACACAAGAGCGGCGCCCTCATTGCCGGGGAGGGTGATAACAGGTTTCAGGAGACCTTCTTTTTCGCCACGGTTGATTGCAAGAATCTGATGGTCCAGCAGCCGGAACAGGGGCATGCAGAAATCGTAGTAAAGACGGTATACGGAATCTTCTTCCGCATTATCTGCCTTACAGCTCAAGGTTGCCTTGCGCTGCATCAGATCACGAAGCTGCTTGCGGATACCGGCATCATCGGAAAGATCTTCTGCAATGATATCGGAAGCGCCAGCAAGTGCCTCTTCGATGCTTCCTACACCCTTTTCTTCATTTACAAAGGGAGCTGCAAGAATGTTAATATCCTGACCGTCCTGAGCAAAAATGGCAGCAGCCAGAGGTTCCAGTCCCTTTTCACGGGCGACAGAGCCTCTTGTACGGCGCTTTTGCTTATAGGGACGGTACAAATCCTCCACCTCGGTCATGGTGGCTGCTGCATCAATGGCAGCGGAGAGTTCTTCTGTCAGTTTACCCTGGTTTTCAATTGATTTTTTCACTTCATCCCGGCGGTTCTGGAGATTGCGCAGATAGTTCAGGCGGGTTTCCAGATTGCGCAGGGTGGTATCATCCATGGTACCATGCATTTCTTTCCGGTAGCGGGCAATGAAGGGAATGGTGTTTCCTTCGTCCAGAAGCGCAATGACATTTTCCACATATTGCTGCTTCTGTCCCAGTTCCGCGGAGAGAATTTCCGCAATCGTAAGCATAGGTATTCTCCTTTGCTAAATCATTACCGTTATCATAGCACAAATACCAAAAAAAGGAAAGACCAAATATTGGAAAAAAGGAAAAAACAGGAAACTGCTTTTCGGCAGCTTCCTGTTTACTGTTACAGAAATCAACGTTCTTCAAAATCTTTTGCCAGCTGTTTCATTTTTTCGCGGATGGGCAGCTGATAGGGGCAGCGGGATTCACAGATGCCGCACTGGATGCAATCGCTTGCCTTGGCAGGCAGAGCATTGTAGCGGCCCATGGCCCAGTCCTGCAGGCCATAGCGTTTCAGATAGCCTTCCAGAACAAAGATGCCGGGAATATTGATGCCTGCGGCGCAGGGGGCGCAGTAGCCGCAGCGGCGGCAGAACTGAGTGCCGAGGACATCGCGGATTTCCTGCATCTTGGCTAGGTCTTCGGCGGTAAAGGGAGCCTTGTTATTGATGGCTTCCAGATTCTGCTCAAGCTCCTTGGGTTCTGCCATACCGGGGATGACAACATCCACGTTTTCGTTGGCAGCCACAAAGCGCATGGCAAGAGCAGGGTATTCAATGGCGCCGCCTGCCAGAGGCTTCATGCAGATGAAGCCGATGTTCTTTTCGTGGCACTGACGCATCAGTTCCTCGCCCTGAGTTTCCACAATATTGTAGGGGAACATGATGGTCTCCACCCAGGGAAGTTCCAGAGCTTTTTCGAAAGTGGTGGCAGAATGGACGGTAACACCCAGATGTCCGATTTTTCCTGCTGCCTTGGCTTCCAACATAGCTTCCACAGCGCCGCCGGGAGCGGAAACGGTATCCAGGTCAGCCAGAGTGGGATTGTGAACCTGATAAAGGTCAATGTAATCGGTACGGAAATTGCCGAGACTGATGTCAATATCCTTTGCCATGGCTTCCTTGGTGCGGGACATGGACTTGGTGGCAAGAACAAACTTGTCCCGGATACCTTCCAGGGCGTAGCCTAAGTACTGCTCGCTGACAGTGTAGCCCCGGGCAGAATCGATGTAGTTGATACCGGCTTCCACCAGCCGGTGCATCAGTTCTTTTGTACCCGCTGCATCAATGCGCTGAATGGGAATGCCGCCGAAACCCATCCGGGAGACATTCAGTCCGGTTTTACCCAAAATTCTGTATTCCATAAAACCAATCCTCCGTTTCTGTATTTGAATATATTATACTTCTCTTTACACAGAAACACAACTATGGATTTATGTTTTGGGAATCTTTACAACAGATGCGGCATTTGCTATAATTCAACGGTAATAAATGAGTGAGGTGCTATCATGGCTCATAAAGAGAGAAAATTGAATATGGCCATGATCGGCATCATCATGAGCCTTGCCTGGCCGACGATGCTGGAACAGTTGATGATGACGGCTGTGCAGTATATCGATACTGCCATGGTGGGCACACTGGGTACCCAGGCAACAGCCGCCGTCGGTTCCACTACAACGGTCAACTGGCTCTTCGGCAGCTCCACCTCGGCGCTGGGTATCGGATTCCTGGCCTATATTGCCAAGGCTCACGGAGCAGGGGACCAGGAAAATGCCAGAAGAGCGTCCGCCCAGGCCGTGATGGTGACTATCATTATGGGTACACTGTTCACGGCGCTGACCCTGGGACTCAGTGAGCAGATTCCAGTTTGGATGCAGGTTGACGGTTCCATCCGGGATCTGGCAACGGCTTATTTCTTCATTCTCTACACGCCCATGCTTTTCCGTACTGCCATCACCATTTTCGGCACAGTGCTGCGGGCGGCGGGAGATACCAAAACACCCATGAAGATCGGTGTCGTGGTAAATGTGATTAACGTGGTGCTGAACTTCCTGCTGATCTATCCCACCCGGCAGATGTATTTGTTCGGTCTGGAATTTACCATGATCGGCGCAGGCTGGGGCGTCGTAGGTGCGGCGGTTGCCAGTGCCATCGGCTTTGCGGTTGGCGGCATCCTGATTACCGGTGCCCTGTGGCGGCATCCTGCAATCTCTCCCAGGGGACATAGCCTGAAGCCGGATTTGCAGATTCTGAAACCCTGTCTGAAAGTGGCCATTCCCAATATGCTCCAGCGGTTCGGAACATCCCTTGGCTATGTGGCTTTCGCCTCCATGGTCAACAGCCTGGGCGATGTGGCCACCGCTGCCCACACCATCGCCAATACGGTGGAATCCGCTTTCTACATTCCCGGTTACGGTATGCAGACCGCTGCCGCCACTCTGGCGGGCAATGCCTACGGTGCCAGGGATAACAAGAGGATGAAGGAGCTTTCCTCCATGTTCCTGCCCATTGAAGTGGTGCTGATGATTTTCTCAGGCGGCACGTTGTTCCTGGCGGCCCCTGTCCTGATGGGCATTTTCTCCGAATCTGCCGAGGTCATTGGACTTGGCACTGCTGTGCTTCGCATGGTGGCTCTTTCCGAGCCTTTCTACGGTGTGTCCATCATCGTGGAGGGCATGATGCAGGGTGTCGGCAAAACGAAAAGTCCTTTCGTGTTCAACATCATCGGTATGTGGGGCGTCCGAATCATTGGCACGTTTGTCTGCACCCAGCTTCTTGGATATGGCCTGATCTCCGCCTGGGCTTGTATGATCGCCCACAATATGCTGCTGTTCTTCCTGTTTCTGATTACCTACCTCAGCGGAAGATGGAATCCGCTGGAAGAGAGACGATAAAAAGTACTACCCTGGAATTTTTCCCAGGGTAGTTTTTCATTCATTTTTCAAAAATTGTAACAGTCTGCTGTCTGGGTTCCGCTGCATGAATTTGATTTAGTAAATATATTTACTTAATCTGTGCGCCGTCACGGAAGGCGTTGCCCACCTTTTCGCCCAGAACCAGGTATGCATTGTTCATGGGATCGAAGGTGAGGGGGCGCAGCTTGGCAGGATCCACCTTGCCGTTTTCACCCAGAACGCTCTCGTCAGCGCTGACGTTGACGATTTCACCCACCAGGCGGCAGGTTTCCTCGTCATAGGAAATCAGGCGGCATTCCATAGCCATGGGCAGTTCATCAATCAGGGGAGCATCCACAAATTCGGATTTGGTGGCATGCCAGCCGGTCTTAGCAAATTTGTCAGCAACCTTGTTGCCAGAGGCAATGCCCACATAGTCGCAGGGGATCATCTGTTCAGCGGTGGCCATGCTGACGGTGAAGGCCTTTTTGGCAAGGAAATTAGCGGTGGTCTTGTGGGTTTCGCTGACACAGATGGAAACTTCATTGCCCTCGCTGATGCCGCCCCAGGCAGCATTCATGGCGTTGGGGGTGCCGTCTTCGTTATAGGTGCCAACGATAAACACAGGCTGGGGGTAGCAGATGGGTTTTGCGCCGAAATTCTTTCTCATTGTGCTTCTCCTTTATCTGATAAAGCTGGTGCGCTGGGGTGCCTCTTTCTCGGGAAGTCCGTACTTTTCCTTGCCGAGAGCGATGGATTTCATCAGGAATGCCATATTCCGGGCCAGGGCACGCATGGTCTGAAGACCTTCGGCATCTTCTTTGGCCTGACCGGGTGCAGCCCCATGGACACTGTTCCAGTACTGGCTGGAGGCCACGGGCATGCCGCTGATGGTGAAGTACTTGTTCAGCTCGTCAAAGGTTGCAGAGCAACCGCCGCGGCGGGCAACTGCCACACTGGCGCCCACTTTCATGGCCTTGGGGAAATGGGTGCTGTAGAACAGCCGGTCCAGCAGAGCGATGAGGGTGGCATTGGCGGAAGCATAATAGACGGGACTTGCGATGACCAGACCGTCGGCTTCCTCAAATTTAGGGGACAGTTCATTGACAGCATCGTCAAAAGCGCATTTTCCGGTTTTGAAGCAGGCGCCGCAGGCGATACAGCCGCGGATATTCTGGGTGCCGACCTGGAAAGTTTCGACTTCGATGCCTTCCTGAGCAAAAATCTGCTCCATTTCCTGAAGTGCGATGGATGTATTGCCGCCCTTTCGGGGACTGCCGTTGAGAATTAGAACCTTCATTGTGTTACCTCCTGGTATGTTTGCTTCATTATATCACATCCTTGCAATGGTCACAAGAAATATTGGAGAAGGAAAAATGCATCGATTTTCTTAAAAATGTTTTTCCCTGTTTCATTATTGGAATATTTGTAGTATAATAAGCAAAATCGAATGAATCAGGGGAGAACGCATCTATGAATTGGTTTTTTGAACTTATTTCCAATCCCTATTTTGTAATTGGCTTAACTTCCTGGGCGATGGCTCAGGTGCTGAAGGTCATCATCAACGCCTGCCTTACAAAGCAGTGGAGCATTGAGCGGCTTTTTGGTGACGGCGGTATGCCCAGCGGTCATTCCGCCACCGTTGCATCTGTTGCAACCGTTACCGCGCTGATAAATGGTTTCGGTTCCTTCGAATTTGCCATCAGCGCGCTGCTTGCCATCATTGTTTGCCACGATGCCATGGGAGTACGCCTGGAAACCGGCAAGCAGGCTGTTGTGATCAATGAAATTGTGAAGACTTTTGAGACACTCTACAAAGACCAGCTTCCTGAAGTGAAGCTGAAGGAGTTTGTGGGTCATTCCCCGGTTCAGGTGGGCGCAGGTATTCTTCTTGGCATTCTCAACGCGCTTTGGATGTATTTTACCATGTATGCATAACGAAAAAGGCCACCCTTTCGGGTGGCCTTTTCCGATTAGAAAGAAGAGAGATAGAAAAGAGAAAACATAAGGTGCGGCTCACGGCTTCCGCTTACCTTATGGTATTATCCTATCGGGAGAATTTGTACAGACCGTGAATGAACTGCAAACAAAATTCGTCGAAAATTTGAAATCTTTCTTCTGAATCGTTGAAGTCTTTCTCCATCGCTGGTAAAATAAACACAAATGTGAGGGGAGGAAGGTTTATGTATCAGTTTTGCCGGGAGGAATACGAAAAGCGGATGCAGTGGTACCGGGAAGCAAGATTCGGTATGTTCATTCACTGGGGTCTTTATGCCATCCCTGCCCGGGGCGAGTGGGTGAGAAGCTTTGAACAGATGCCGGAGCAGCAGTATCTGCCTTACTTTGATGAATTCGATCCTGTGGATTATGATCCTGTCAAGTGGGCGAAAGCAGCCAAAAAGGCGGGTATGCAGTATGTGATTCTCACCGCCAAACACCATGATGGCTTCTGCCTTTTTGACAGTGCATACACTGACTTCAAGTCCACCAACACGAAACTTGGCCGGGATATTGTGGCGGATTTTGTGGCGGCAGTCCGGGCGGAAGGTCTGAAAGTGGGCCTATATTATTCGCTTCTTGACTGGCATCATCCGGATTACCCCCATTATGGCGATGACAATCATCCCATGAGAAATAACCCAGCATACAGTAACGAAAACCGGAATTTTGACCGGTACCTGGAGTATATGCACAGTCAGGTACGGGAGCTATGTACAAATTACGGAAAGATCGATATCCTGTGGTTTGATTTTGCCTACGGAAAAATGAGGGGTGAGTCCTGGAAGGCTTCGGAGCTTGTGACCATGGTTCGCACACTTCAGCCGGATGTCATTATCGACAACCGTCTGGAAGTCAGCGGCGAGGGTTACGGTTCCCTGGCGGAGTGCCGCCCCACACCTTACCACGGTGACTTTGTAAGTCCCGAGCAGATGATTCCGCCCAGCGGAATTCAGGATGCGGAAGGGAAAGATCTTGTATGGGAAGCCTGCGTGACCATGAACCGGAACTGGGGATATCACGCCGTGGACAAATTTTTCAAGCCTGCGCCTATGCTGATCAAAAAGCTCGTTGAATGTGTCTCTAAGGGCGGCAATATGCTACTCAATGTGGGACCCGATGCCAGGGGTAATATTCCGCCTGAATCCATGGAGCGGTTGGAAATCATCGGAAACTGGATGGCAAAAAACAGCGTCAGCATCTACGGCTGTGGCAAGGCAGGAATCGAAAAACCGGACTACGGCCGCCTGACCCGCAAGGGCAATCACCTGTATTTCCATGTTTACGAAAATGCCCTGGGTCCTCTGCCATTGCTGGGAATTCGCGGGGATCAGATCAAATCCATCCGGTATCTTGCCACTGGCGCGGAGATTCGGATTTCCACAAGCTGGGTCCACAGCGATTATCCGGAGATTGTCTTTGCGGATTTGGGTCCGGATCCCAATCTTCCTGATGAAATCGATACGGTCATTGAAGTGGTACTGCGGGAGGATGCGCAATGAGTCATATGGAAGGATCCGAAAAGAGATGGAATCACATACGAAAAGAGTTTCCGCTTCTTGCGCTGGAAATGGATCAGTTGATATTGACCGAGAAAGAGCAAAAGCTGCTCAAAATCATCTATGCAGGCCTTGACTGCCACGATTTGCCTTCTGCTTTACCGGAGCGGATACTGGAATATGTCCGGGCATCCATCAGAGCAGAAAATGAAATTTCCTATGCTGAAAGTGTGCCGGAAGAATTGTTTTATGATTATGTGCTGCCGCCGAGAGTGAACAATGAATTTCTGGACGGCAGCCGCATGTGGCTCTATGAGCAGCTTCGCAGCAGGGTTCAGGGAAAATCCATAGTGGAGGCTGCTCTGGAAGTAAACTTCTGGTGCTGCGAGCGGGCAACCTATATGTCGACCGATGACCGCACCATTGGGCCCTTTGGCATGGTCAACCGGACAAGAGGCCGCTGTGGCGAGGAATCTACATTGCTGGTATGTGCCCTTCGCGCTGTGGGAATCCCTGCCCGGCAGGTTTATGTGCCCTTCTGGTCTCACTGCGATGACAATCATGCATGGGTAGAATTCTGGGCAGATGGGCAGTGGCACCATATGGGCGCCTGCGAACCGGAATCGGTATCGGACAGAGGATGGTTTGATTCCGCTGCATCGAGAGCCTTGCTGGTGCGAAGCCGGGTACCGGATTTTGAATCTGAAATCGGTTATCGTGTGGAGAATTCCACATCCCGCTATGCAGATACAGCGATGCTGAAAGTGGCGGTAAAGAAAGGGAATCACCCTGTTCCCGGTGTTCCGGTCAGCTTTCAGATCATCAACGAAAGCCGCCTCGCAACACTGCACACTGAGAGAACCGACGAAAATGGCTGCGCCGCATATGAGTTCGGCATCGGAAGCCTGATCGTATCTTCGTATTTTGACGGCAGATTAATTGAAAAGCTTGTGGGTCTCCGGTCTGAAAGGGAAGTGGCGCTTATCTGGGAAGACGGTTTTGATCCTCTTGCCGCAGAATGGACGGACCATTGGGAACTGATACCGCCAGATGAAAAACTGCCGCCTTATGTTCCTGAAGATCAGGATCACATTGTCAGACTTCATCATTGCGATGAAATCAGAAGTACCCATCAGAACCCTCAGACAGAAATTGAAGAATTCAGAAATCTGAAGGGATATCTGCAGGAGGACAAGGAAATGCTTCTGTCCACTTTGGCGGAAAAGGATTTTTACGATGTGAGCTGCGATACCCTTGAGGATTGCCTGAAAGCTGCTCTTCCGTATAAAAATCAGTATCCTGAAGATATTTGGAGGACTGAGATTCTGGCACCGAGAGTGGAGTTTGAAATGCTCCAGCCGGTACGCCTGGGATTACAGAAGTATTTTGCGGATTATGAATTCCTGGCTGAGGATGATGTGTTGAGCTGGATGGAAGAGCATCTTCAAAAGCTTCCGGAATATGGTCTGACAGACCGTCGGGGCAATGCACTGGAATATGTGCGCCATGGAGTGTGCCCCGAATCGGAATGGGAGATTCTGGCGGTGTATATTTGCCGGGCAGTTGGAATTCCGACCGTCCTGCAAAGACTGCAGGAGAACACTGTGAAGCTGTCAGTCAGCTGTGATGAAGAACTGCGACCCGGTGAAAACTGCAGTTTGTCCCGATGGAAAAATGGGGCGTACCGAAAGGTGAATCTGCAGGAGTATATATCTGCAGGAAGCTACACCCTCACAACCTCCCGCCGGCAGATTGACGGTACGGTCAGTGCGGTTGTGAAGCGGTTTTTGCTGACGGAAGACAGGGAAGTGGAGGCTTTGATTCTGCCGGATCAGACGAGGGAGAAGCTGAAGTCTGTCCTGCTGTCGGATACCGCAGATAAACCATCCCTGATGATTTTTCTGGAACCCGGTGCAGAGCCGACGGAGCATCTGCTGCTGGAGCTTCTGGAACTGAAGGATGGCTATAATCAGGGTGGATGGCCTGTTCGACTGCTTGCTCGGGATGGCGATAATCAGACTTTAAGGGATGTAATGATGTCAATTCCCGGTTGCATTCCCGGAAAGTACGAACATTCAAAGCACTATCAGGTTCAGGCATTAATGGGAATCGGCGATGCACGTTTGCCTCTTGCTGTGGTATTGGATAAAGATGGAAACGGTGTATACGCCAGCGCCAACTATAACATCCGCACGGGACAAAGGCTTTTACAGATTCTGAAAATGATTTCATAAGAAAAACCCCTGACTTTTCTGAACTGAACCAGTAGAACTGGACAATAGACAAAATCCCCCCCTGATGTAGGATAATAACTACAACAGGGGGATATCATTATGGGCAAACGAAGATATACCAATAGAAGAATGTCAGAACAGGACAGACAAGACCTACGGCTACAGACGGGTTTGGAAGTGGCTGAGAGACAGAAATATCCATAGAAACCCGAAAACTGTACTGAGAATTATGAAAAAGTATGGTCTACTGTCAGAGATCCGCCGTTATAGGAAGTGGGTCAATCTTGGTCAGCAGATGCACAAATACGAAAATCTACTGAAGCGGCAGTTCCGGGCAGACAGACCAAATGCCAAATGGGTCACGGATATTTCCTATATCCATACCAAGGAAGGTGTGCTGCACTTGTCCATGATTCGGGACCTATATGACAATAGCATGAAAAGCTAATTGCAAACTATATCAAAAAACAGCTCGAAGAAGATTACACAAAGGACCAGATATCACTAAAGGAGTTTGCAGACCCGTTTACGGGTGAACGAAATAAGTAAGGCAAAAACAAGCAGCCACTTTTAGTGGCTGCCTGTGATAGTGATGCGATAGTCGCCTTCGAGACCCCTTTAGGGGTCAGCAAGAGTTGACCCTTATAGGGGCTGAGCAAACCACTAGTTTACTAGTGGTTATGATTTCAGAAGAAATTCAATTATTCGGTTGATGGCTTGCTGGGATTCTTCCTTTTCCGGCTTGGTGACCACAAAATCGTGGGCCAGTTCTTTGTTCAGGGGGAAATCCAGAAGTTCACAGGGCGTACCCGCAGTGGTCAGACCTTTATGGAATTTCATGGTGTACAAATGCAAACTGTCGGCACCGGAGGTGACCAGAAAACAGGGGGGAAGATTGCCCGCAAGCTCCACAGCAGCTGGATTATAGAATCGGCTCATGGGATGGCGCTTCCAGTTCTTGCCGTAAAAATCCTTTCTCAGGAACATACAGGAGGTATCATTCAGCGTGGTATAGAACATGCCGCTGATCAGACCCAGCGCTTTGACAGGAAGGCTGGAAGCGGTAAAACCGCCTGCCTCTGCAATGGCAGGATTTTTTTGTGCTGCCACGGCATAAATGCTCAGGAAAGCGCCGGCGCTGTCGCCTACCTGATAGACCCGATTTCGGTCGCCGCCGTACTGTTCAATGAGGGTGTCCACAAAGTCCATGCTACAGGAAACATCCGAGAGGATTCCAGGAATATCCGTATCCGGTACCAGGGGATAGTCCACACAGAATACCAGAAATCCCCGCTTTGCCAGCTCTGTGCAGAAGGGACGGTTGACTTCCTTGGTGCAAAGCACCATACCGCCGCCGTGGAAATCCACAATCACCGGCAGGGGAGCGGCAGCATTTTTCGGACGGTAGATATCCAGCATATGGCAGCGCTTTCCGCTGTCAATGTAGGGAATATCGGAAATCACCGCCACATTGTCGGAGAAAATGACTTCCGTTGCTCTGCGCTCCATCCAGCGGTCCAGCATGGAACCCACTTTTTTGAGCTGTTTTTGTACAAAGGGATTCATAGATACTACTCCTTTGGTTCTAATGGATTTATGATATTATGTTATTTTGAAAAAGTCAAGGAATCACGTTTCCTTTCGTTGCATTGGCAACCAATCCATGGTAAAATATCAGAAAACAAGGAGGGTGATTCAATGAAGAAAACCATCAACGCATTTGATTACGCAGGGGATATCATCAAGGCAATGCCGAAGGGTATCCTGATGACCACCAAGGCAGATGGCAAGGTCAACACCATGACCATCGGCTGGGGTACCATCGGTATCCAGTGGGGCAAGCCTATTTTTGTGGGTTATATCCGGGAGAGCCGCCATACCCGGGCCATGCTGGATGCAAACGGCGAATTTACCGTCAATGTACCTGTGGGCGCAGTGGATTCCAGGATTCTTGGCTACTGCGGCACCAAATCCGGACGGGATACGGATAAAATTGCAGACATGAATCTGACCTTGGAAGAGCCTGTCAGTATTTCTGTTCCCGGTATCAAGGAACTGCCTCTGACTCTGGAATGCAAAGTGATTTATGTTCAGAAAGAGGATTTGAATTCCATTCCGGAAGACATCATCTCCCGGTATTATCCTGCGGCAGATGAACCCATTTTCAGCGGTGAGACCCGGGATTATCACATTGCATACTATGGCGAGATCGTCAATGCCTATCTGATTGAAGAATAAGATAAGAAAGGGGAACAGATATGAAAGTTGGTTTTATTGGTGCGGGACGCATTGCAGTCCTTCTGGCAGAAACCCTGAGAGAAATGGAAAACGTCACCTGTTATGCAGTTGCAGCCCGTGATCTTGGCCGTGCCCAGGCATTTGCCGCCCAGTATGGCTTTGAAAAGGCCTACGGCAGCTATGAAGAAATGCTTCAGGATCCTGAAGTGGAGCTGGTATATGTAGCAACGCCCCATTCCCACCACTATGAGCATATGAAGCTCTGCATCGACTACGGCAAACCCATCCTCTGTGAAAAGGCATTTACCATGAATGCGGATCAGGCCAGAAAAATTCAGGCATACGCAAAGGAAAAGGGCGTCTATGTGGCAGAAGCCATCTGGACCCGCTATATGCCTTCCCGGAAAATGATCGACGATGTGCTGGCAAGCGGCATCATCGGTAAGGTCAATACTCTGACTGCCAATCTTTCCTATGCCATCAGCAACAAGGAGCGTATCATGAGACCGGAGCTTGCGGGTGGTGCGCTGCTGGATATCGGTATTTACGGCCTGAACTTTGCGCTGATGCACTTTGGCGATGATATTGAAAGTGTTGAAACTTCCGTCCAGTTTACCGACACCGGCGTGGACGCTATGGAGACCATTACCATTTTCTATGCCGATGGCCGTATGGCTGTGCTGACCCACAGCATCTATGCCCGCTCTGACCGCAAGGGCATTATTCACGGCGAAAAGGGTTATGTGGTGGTTGAAAATATCAACAATCCCCAGTCCATTTCTGTCTACGATGACAATGACTGCCTGCTGGCTCATTATGATGTTCCCAAGCAGATCAGTGGCTATGAATATGAGTTTATTGAAGCGGCTGAACGGATCCGGGCAGGGGAGCTGGAAAGCGCCTCTATGCCTATGGATACCACTGTCTGGGTAATGGATCTGATGGATTCCATCCGGAAATCCTGGGGTATGGTTTATCCTCAGGAAAAAAGTGAATAATGCGGAAGTTCCCCGGTTTATCCGGGGAACTTTTTTATTCTCTGGATGTTTACTTTTCTTTGAGGATGCATTATAATAGCATAAAATGTGATAATATGTCCTTTTGACATATCCTTTTATTGGAGGGTACTCATTTTGAAGAAAAAAGCTATTATTTTTCAATGTCTGGTGCTGATTCTTGCTGCAGCCATTTTCATGGGTTACAGAATGTATACCGGCATGGTGACGGATTCCAAAGGTCCTGAGATTCTGATTCCTGAAGAGGACCTGGTTATTTCCGTGAAGGATCCGGAATCTGTGCTGCTGGATGGTGTTACGGCGCGGGACAATCGGGATGGCGATGTGACCGATTCTTTGATTGTTGAAAAAATCTACGGTCTAGGCGAAGGAAATCATATTGCCGTTACCTATGCTGCTTTTGATAAGTCCGGCAATGTGAGCAAGGCTACCCGGCAGGTTTGCTATGAGGATTATCATTCCCCGGTGTTTACGCTGAGCAGATCTCTGGCTTTCGCAGGCAACATCGATATCCTGGATTATGTGGGTGCGGAGGATGTTTTTGACGGGGATGTCCAGCGCCGCATTCGCGCCACAATTGTCAGCAATAACGGAAGTCTGAGCACCATTGGCAAGCATGAAATTGAATTCCGGGTTTATAATTCCATCGGCGATACGGTGAAACTGGTTCTGCCTGTAGAAGTCTACTCTGCCGATAAGTACAACGGAAAGCTGGAACTGAAGGAGTATATCGTGTATCTGGACAGCCATGATACCTTCCGCCCGGAATCCTATCTTTCCACTTTTTCTCATTCCGGCAGGGATATCAGTCTGTCCGGAAGCATTCCGGATGATGTAAGTATGAAAATTAACGGCAGTGTGAATACCAGTCAGCCCGGTGTATATCCTGTAACCTATACGGCAACACGAATTGTCGGACAGATGATTTACACCGGATACACGATGCTGATTGTCGTTGTAGAGTAACAGGAGGGCAGTAATGAATAATTCTGAACAATTTCAGATGTCAGATCAGGAATTGCTGACCTATGATCCGATTGTTTTGATATTGGATGTACTTCGGCGATGGTTTATGATTCTGGTTGTTGCTGTGATGGTGGGTGTCTGCGCCTACATCATCAGCGATTCAAACTATACTCCGGTCTACCAGTCCAAGGCGACTCTGGTTGTTACTACCCGGGGAAATAACAGCACGGTTTTTAACAATCTGACTGCTACCAGCGAACTTGCTTCTGTTTTCACAGAAGTAATGAACAGTTCGCTGATGAGAAAGACCATCATGGATGAGCTGGGAATGACTGAGTTCAACGGCAGCATTTCCGCATCCGCTGTTGGCTCCACCAATCTGATGAGTCTTCGGGTTGATGCACGGGATCCCAGAACGGCATTTCTGGTGACCCAGGCGATAATTGAACACCATGGAACCGTTACCTACAATTTGATGGGAGATATTTCCCTGGAAGTTCTGCAGCATCCTGCAGTACCTGTCGGACCTGCCAACAGCCGGAATCCCATGGCAGTTATGGCGCGTGCGGCCATTCTTTCCGCAGCCGCCATGGCAGTTATGGTGCTGTTTTTCTCCTTTGCACGAAATTCCGTCCGAAGCCGCAGAGAAGCTAAAAAGAAGCTTAATTGCTGGTGCCTCGGCGAGATTCATCATGAAATCAAGAGTAAAACTTTTGAAGACTGGATCAAGCGCCGCAACAAGAGCATTCTGATCACCAGACCCGAAGCTGGGTTCCAGTATGTTTCCACTATGGGCAAGCTTCGCCGCCGGGTGGAACAGCATATGCGGGGCAAGCGGGTCATGATGGTCACCAGTGTCATGGAAAATGAGGGAAAATCCACGGTGGCTGTCAATCTGGCCCTGGCAATGTCCAAAAAGTACAGCAAGGTGCTTCTGATTGACTGCGACTTCCGTAAGCCCGCCTGCCGCAAGATTATGGATTTGGGTAAGCCTCAAGCCAGTGTGCAGGATGTCATCCTTGGAAATGCATTGCTTCGGGATGCGGTCATTCAGGATCGTCTCAGCCGTCTTCACGTGCTCTGTGCCAAGAAAGTTCCTGCACAGACCGCAGGCGATCTGATCAGTTCTGAAGGTATGAACAATCTGATTGAACAGGCAAGATTGCAGTATGATTTTGTGATCGTTGATCTGCCACCCATGTCTGTTGCAAGTGATTCTGAGTGCATGATGGAATATGCGGATGCCAGTCTGCTGGTTGTCCGGCAGAACTGCGCCACGGCTGATGCGCTGAATCATGCCATTGAAGTCCTCAGCAGCGGCAAAGCAAAGCTTCTTGGCTGCGTTCTGAACAATGTGTATTCCACCTTCATCTCCTCCGGCGAGGGTTATCAGAATCCCTATACCCTGTACGGCAGCTACGGCAAATACAACAAGTACGGTAAATACGGAAAATATGGAAAATATGGAAAATATGGTGCTTATGCATCTGCCGACGTTCAGCAGGAGGATTGATGATGGACCATATTGAAAACAATATGCCCAAGCTCAATCTGGGCGAACGGGCTGCTGCAATTCTGCGCTGCGCACGCCGTTTCTGGCTGCTGGCGCTGGTGCTGGTTCTGCTTTTTGCCGGTGTTTTTGGTCTGCGTTCCTATATGACCTATCGCCCGGTGTATCAGGCATCAGTATCCTTTACAGTCCGGGTCGGCAATACCCTTTACTCGGATGTCAGATCCTATAATGTCAAGGTGGCAGAGCAGATGGCTGCAACATTTCCCTATGTGCTGACCAGTTCTGCCCTTCAGCAGAAGGTCAGTGAGTATCTTGGTGTCAGCTCCATTCCTCCGGTCTCCGCGTCTGTTTTGAAAAGTTCCAATATTTTCACCATCAGTGTGCGGGATGTGGATCCCCAGCGGGCATGGGATGTGCTGAATGCCGTGATTACCTGCTATCCGGATGTGGCGGATTTTGTTGTGGGTCCCACCAATCTTGTGGTGATGGATCAGACCGGTGTTCCCACAGTTCCTGTTAATCCCTTCAGCCTGAAAGCAGGTCTGATAAAAGGTGCAGCTGTCGGTTTTGTACTCTGGCTTGTGTTTGTTGTTCTGATTGCATTGACCCGTACCACCATTCACACAGAGGAACAGCTGAAAAAGCTGCTTAATTTCCCTTGTCTTGGTCTTGTGCCTGCCACAAAGGTTCTGGATAAGGATCAGAATTGTCCGTTGATTTATAAGGACAGGGGCAACATTGGTTTTTCGGAATCTTTCCGGATGCTTCATATGCGCACGGAGAAGGAGCTGTCTGAACGGCATATGCAGGTGCTGATGATTACCAGCGCCATTCCCGGTGAAGGCAAGACTACCATTGCTGCCAATATGGCAATCTCCTTTGCCCGAAAGGGTAAGCGCGTATTGCTGGTTGACTGCGATACCTTTAATCCCTCTGTGGGTAAAGCCATTAAGCTGAATGAAGACAGATCCGTTGCAGAGCTTCCTCTCGGTCAATCCGGAGAAAGAACAGCGCTTTACGGTACTTCTTACAAGAATCTCTATGTTATCGCACCTAAGGCATTCGGCAGGAATAACGGATTCAGAATGTCCCAAAAGGTGATTCATCAGACACTCAATAAATTGCGTTCTGCTTTTGACTATGTGATTCTGGATACGCCGCCCTGCTCGCTGCTGGCGGATACGTCCGAATTTGCCGATGCTGCTGACTGCGGTATTATGGTCATTCGTCAGGACCATGCATCCAGCAATCAGATTCTGGAAGGCACCCGCTTTCTGACAGACAGCGGCATGCCTCTCATCGGCTGCGTCCTGAACAGTGTGAAAGGCAGACTCAGTCCCGGCGGCTACCATTACGGTTATGGCTATGGTTATGGCTATGGCTACGGTTATGGCTACGGTTATGGCGAGGAAAAGAAGAGCAAATCCGAATAAGTGCAATAAGAACCCGTTATGCGAAAGCATAATGGGTTCTATTCTTTGCGGCTGATTATGTGATATAATGGGATCAAATTAAATTTTGGAGTGATCACTATGAAAAAAGGACTGATTCTGGAAGGCGGCGCAATGCGCGGTATGTTTACAGCCGGCGTTCTGGATGTGATGATGGAGCAGGGAATTGAACTGGATGGTGCCGTTGGTGTTTCCGCCGGTGCCTGCTTCGGCTGCAACTATAAATCCTGTCAAATTGGAAGGGCAATCCGGTATAATATGCGCTTCTGCGGCGATAAGCGGTACTGCAGTCTGTACTCTCTGGTTACCAGCGGCAATCTTTACAATACAGATTTCTGCTATACGGAAGTACCTCTGATCCATGACCCGTTCGATTTCGACACCTATCAGACCAATCCCATGGAATTCTATGTTGTCTGCACCGACATCGAAAGGGGAGTGCCTGTCTACCGGAAATACGAAGGCTTCGAAGACCACGGATTTGACTGGATCCGGGCATCCGCTTCCATGCCCATGGTGTCTGAAATTGTGGAAATCGAGGGGATGAAACTGCTGGATGGCGGTGTGGCTGATTCGATTCCGGTGAAGTTCATGGAAAGCCTTGGCTATGACCGCAATATCGCCGTTCTGACCCAGCCGAAGATCTATTTCAAAAAGAAAAATGAGATGATGCCCCTGATCCGGATGAAATACCGGCATTACCCCAAGCTGGTGGAGCTGCTTGAAAACCGCCATCGGGTTTACAATGAAACCCTTGCCTACATCTCTCAGCAGGAGCGGGCAGGGAAGCTTCTGGTTATCCGTCCGGATGCGAAACTTCCCGTTGCAAGAACGGAAAAAAATCCTGCCAAGCTGAAGAAAGCCTATGATATCGGCCGACGGATTGCTGAAGAGCGAATGGATGAGATTCTTGCATATCTGGGTTAATCCAGTAGTGTAAACCGATTCTTTTTGCTTTCAAGAATACCTTCCCGGCGCAGCTTGCTGATTTGGGCTGAAAGACCGCTTCGATCCACCTCCAGATAATCCGCCAGTTCCTGACGGTCATAGGGAATCAGAAAACTGCTGCTTCCCTGGATTTTGGCCTGGGTCAGAAGGTATGCCATCAGTTTTTCCCGAGTGGTTCGTTTGGATGTGACCTGGATTTTTTGATCGAAAACCAGATTTTTGGTGGCAACCAGCTTCAGCAGATTGAAGATGATCCGGTTGTGGAATTCACAGGCATTGCAGCAGGTGGTGGTGATGCGGCGGCAGTCCATCAGCAATATGGTACTGTCCTCGTCTGCTACGATGCTGACCGGCAGGGAAGAGATACCAGCACAGGCGTAGGACTCTCCGAAAAGCTCTGAAGGCTCGATGTGGGCCACAATGCTTCGGTTTCCGTAGTAATCCTCCCGAATCATCCGGACTGCGCCGGAAAGCACCATTCCCACATGGGTGGCAGGATCCCCCTCCTGAAAGATTGGCTGTCCCTTGGCGGCGGTTACGGTGTGTCCGCCGATGCAGCAGAGCATGGCGGCGAGGTCATCCATACGGATACCGTCAAAGAGGGGAGAGCGCTGTAGGATTTCATTGTATTTTTTCATTGATATCACCTTTTGTTGAAAATTCAACATACATAATACACTCAGTATAGTATCATATTGCCATAAAGTCAATGAATCAATCCGACAGAATAAAGGAGAACACACTATGATCAGAAGAATCATTACCATCAATAAAGAGCGGTGCAACGGTTGCGGTCTCTGCGCCAGCGCCTGTCATGAAGGCACCATCGGCATCGTGGATGGCAAGGCACAGCTCCTCCGTGAGGACTACTGCGACGGCCTGGGCGACTGCCTCCCCGCATGTCCCATGAACGCCATTTCCTTCGAAGAGCGGGAAGCGCCTGCATACAATGAAGCTGCTGTTCTTGCTGCCAAGAAGGACAAGACTCCTGCTGCTAACTTAGGCAATATCCCCTGTGAGCTGAACAATTTCCCCATTCAGCTGAAACTGGTCCCTGTGAACGCCCCTTATTTTAGTGGCGCTGACCTGCTGATTGCCGCAGACTGCACCGCTTTTTCCTACGGCAATTTCCATAACGCCTTTATGAAGAACCGCATCACCCTTATCGGTTGCCCCAAGCTGGATGCCGTGAACTATGTAGAAAAGCTGACGGAAATCTTTAAGAATAACGACATCAGAAGCATCACTGTGACCCGCATGACGGTGCCCTGCTGCGGCGGCTTGCCCTTTGCGGTGAAGAATGCCATTGCTGCCAGCGGTAAGAATATTCCCCTCCATGTGGTTGTGATTGCCCCTGACGGCCGAATTATGGGATGATTGACCATGGATGAAATCAATGAAAAAGTGATCGGTGCGCTCATTGGCCTTGCCAGAGCCACGGACGGAAATGAGCATCTGATTTCTGAGGATGTCACGGCTGTCATCATTGAGGCGTTGACATCTTCGGATAACCAAATTCTTGAAAAAATTGATGAAGAGAAGCGGAAGATGGTGCCCGGCTGCTTTGCCTGCGCAAATCCCTGCGGCAGAACAGCTTACTTTGATTTTGCAGAGCTCCAGAAAGCCGATGAAGAAGTTTGCTGCCTGAAAATGCAGATTCTGAAGAGCCTTCAGCAGCTGGCACATTCCCAGGAAAATGCGGATCAAGTGCTGTTTTACAAGGGCCTGATTGTTGTGGGAATGGAGGATTATTCTGCCGAAGATCTTCGCCCCGTTGCACAGGAAATGAGCGATGCAGCTTCAAAAATGTCCCAATAAAACAATGCAGGAAAGTTCATCTTTCCTGCATTTCTTGTTGAATAATTAAGGTTCCTGTGGTATGATAATAAAAAACCTATAGGAGGTAAAATTTATGAAACGCAGTGAAATCAATGCCGCTCTGAGAGAGCTGGAAGCAATGGTGAACGAGTACAAGTTCTCCCTGCCTCCCTTCTGCCATTTTACTCCCGAGGAGTGGCAGGAAAAGGGCCACGAGTACGACGAAGTCCGCGACTGCATGCTGGGCTGGGACATCACTGACTTCGGTCAGGGTGATTTCGACCATTGCGGCTTCTCTCTGATCACCATCCGCAACGGCAGCCAGGCTATGCCCGAGAAGTATCCCAAGGTCTATGCCGAAAAGCTGCTGTACCTGAAGGAAGGTCAGTACGCCATGAACCATTTCCACTGGTTTAAGACCGAGGATATCATCAACCGCGGCGGCGGCAACTGCCTGATTCGTGTTTACAACAGCCTGCCTGATGAGTCTATCGACTACGAATCCGATGTCACTGTCCAGATGGACGGCCGCAGCTTCACCGTTCCTGCCGGAACTCAGGTCCGCCTGACCCCCGGTGAGAGCATTTTTGTGAAGCAGTACATGTATCATGACTTCCAGGTGGAACCCGGTACCGGCCCCGTTCTGCTGGGCGAAGTCAGCCAGTGCAACGACGATAACACTGACAACCGTTTCAATCCTCCTGCCGGCCGTTTCCCCGAAATCGAAGAGGACGAGCCTCCCTACCGTCTGCTCTGCAACGAGTATCCTGCTGCTAAGGACTGATAAGGAGATAGCGCGATGTATGATGTAATCGCATTGGGCGAACTGCTCATTGACTTTGCTTCCAAGTCTGTGGATGAAGCCGGTTATCCCACCATGGCTGCCAATCCCGGCGGTGCTCCCGGTAATTTTCTGGCTGCTCTGAATGCATTCGGTGCCAAGACTGCTTTCCTGGGCAAGGTCGGCGATGATGCTTTCGGTCATCTGCTGCTGGGCACTCTGACCCAGGCGGGGATCGAGACCAAGGGCATCGTGGTGGATCCCGATGTGTTCACCACCCTGGCTTTCGTTACCTTCGATGAGTTTGGCGACCGCAGCTTCAGCTTTGCGAGAAAGCCCGGTGCCGACACCCAGCTGCGCTGGGAGGAAGTGGACAAGTCCATTATTGACGAGACTAAGGTTTTCCATTTCGGCACCCTGAGCCTTACCGATGAGCCTGTCCGCACAACCACTCAGAAGGCCGTTGCCTATGCCAAGGAGCAGGGCAAGCTGATCACCTATGATCCCAACCTCCGCAAGCCTCTCTGGAAGAGTGAGGATGAAGCCAAGACTCAGATCCTTTGGGGCCTCCATCAGGCTGATGTGGTCAAGATCAGCGACGATGAGGTGGATTTCCTCTGGAACTGCACTCCTGAAGAGGGCGCTGATAAGCTGCTGAACGAGTATGGCGTCAGCCTGGCTATGGTCACTCTTGGTCCCGATGGCTGCTACTTAAAGACCGCAAATGCTGTCTGTAAGGCTCCCGGTCCCAAGGTCAAGCCCATCGATACCACCGGTGCCGGCGATATCTTCGGCGGCAGCGCCGTATCCCGTCTGCTGGAGCTGAACAAGCCGATCTGTGAACTGACTGCTGATGATCTTGCCTACATTGGTTGCTTTGCAACCACTTCCGCAAGTCTTTCCACCGAGCATTCCGGCGGTATTCCCAGCATTCAGGACAAGGCTGTCATTCTGAAGCGGATGAAGTCTCTGTAACTTACAGAAAAAGGCCCCGGAAGTCGGAAGATTTCCGGGGTATTCTTTAGACAATAAAAAGAAGACATCCTTCGGGATGTCTTCTTTTTTGTTACATTTTGGACTCGGACAGCAGCATTTCCGCTTCGGGAGGCTGCCGGTCAGTCTTGGAAATGGCATATTCCAGCATCATAAACAGAACTTCCAGAATAATCATTTCATTCAGCTGAGAGGTCTGAGAGAGGCTGGAAGGCCCTCTTTTTCCGGAGGAAGAGAGCAATAGGTAATCCGCAATCCGGGAGACAGGGGAGTGCTGGTAGCCTGTGACGGCGATGGTTTTCAGTTTCTTTTCCTTGGCCATCTGCAACGCTTTGACCACATTTTTGGAAGTACCGGAACCGGAGATTGCCAGCACGGTATCGTTTTTTTTGGCGAGGTTGATGTGGCGCAGGTAGTGTTCGGGAAGCATGTTGTAGGTGCAGCGGATACCGAGACGTTCCAGTCTGGGACCGAATCCCATGCAGAGGTTGGTTGTGTTTCCTGCCGCTACAAGATGAACCATGTCGGATTTGAGTATCTGATCCACAACATCCTGCAGGGTGGATTCATCGACAGATGATGCGGTAGCCATGGTGCTTTCCGCAATGATGCGGAAAAGACTCTGAACGGAGTTGTCGACAGTAACTGCTGCTTCACTGGAAGATGCATTCCGGCCAATATCACGGGACAGGAACAGGCGCATCTGATAATAGCCGTCATAACCCAGGTGCTTGCAAAGCCGGACCACTGTGGCATCGCTGACACCGCTGTGGTTGGCAAGTTCCGAAACATTGGAATTTACTGCCACATCGGGGTGGCTGAGAATGAAGTCCGCAACTTTCTTTTCTGCCTGGAAGATCTTGTCGTACATGGATGTGATGGTATCCAGAACGGTCTTTTCGGTGGTGTGTTCCGTCATAGGGCCTCCTGCTGTGCATACGCAATCGTATTTGGTTCATCATATCATAGATTTCCGATTTCGTACAGACAAAAAAGCAATTTTATGAGCGGATTGAAAAAGAAAGGGAAAGATACCAATTTTGGCATCTTTCCCTTAAATATCATTCAGAAATCAGAAGTGGCACAGAGTTCTCAGGCGCTCTTCAACGTAGGGCTGCAGCTTTGCCTGAACATAGGCGGGCATGTTGATGATCTTGACAGGATCGGGATTCTCTGCGTTTTCTTCGACGAACTCAGTAACGGCCTTGAAGTAGTTGCGCAGGTAATCGGTGCCCAGATTGAACTTGTTGATGCCCTTGGAGAAGGCGACCAGCAGCTGATCATCGGGAATACCGGAGCCGCCATGGAGAACCAGGGGCACATCGGGAATGGCAGCATGGATGGCATCCAGGCGGTCCATATCCAGATGGGGGGTATCCTTGTACTCGCCGTGGGCATTGCCGATGGAAACAGCCAGGGAGTCAACACCGGACTCTTCGCAGAACTTCTTGGCTGCGTCGGGCTTGGTGAACAGGTCTTCCTTGTCGTTGTCTACGTTGGCAGCAGCGCCGACGTGACCGATTTCGCCTTCGACACAGACGCCCATCTCATGGAGTTTGTCGACGACAGCCTTGGTCATGGCGATGTTGGTGTCCAGATCATGCATGGAGCCGTCCATCATGACGGATTCAAAACCGCAGTTGACGGTGTTCAGAACGGCCTCATAGCTGAAGTCATGGTCGCAGTGCAGGCCGATGGGAACCTTGACCTGCTCGGCCAGTTCCTTGACCATTGCGGCATACTTTTTGAACCCGGTGGTGCCCTGAACGGTGACATGCTCAGGATACAGCATGACCAGAGCGGGGGTATTGGTAGCTTCAGCGGCGTGAACAACAGTTCTTGCCATCACGTAGTCCATGCAGACAAAGCCGATGACAGCGGTGTTGCGCTCGTGAGCCAGCTTCAGAATATCTTTAACGTTTACGTACATAACTATCTCCTTACTAATTAACCGCGGTTTTCTTTCAGAAGACCCGGCAGCAGACCGCCGGCGAAGGAATCGCCGAGGCCGACAACAGTGGGATTTTCCACATGGCTCAGATCCTTGCAGGGAACGATGCAGATCTTCTCACCCAGACGATTTTCAATCTCTTCGCAGAAAGCGATGCTTTCAGCCTTGGGAGCCATGGTCTTGGTCTCTTCGTAGAGTTCCTTGGTCACATCATCACCGATGCGGAAGCGGGTAGCGGACATGGTCACGCCGCCGATGAGGGACTGCAGCATCATGTCGGCATTCTCGCCATAGGCCAGGGCCCAGGAGGCAGAATGGACAACCAGAATGGGAATCCTGATACCCGCATAAACCTCTTCCAGCGCTTCGATGACAGCATCAACATTCAGAATATCGATTCGTCTGCCGATGTATTCCTGCATCTCGTCCTCGTTCATGCTGAGAACCTTCGTATAGGGACCGAGATGCTCATGGACATAGTAGCGGAAATCTTTCTTGACGTAGCAACCGTCTTCCATCACGAAGAAAGCATCCTCGGGCAGGTACTGAAGCAATGCCTTGGTCTTTTCGATGGTCTCAACCAGAACATCCTTATCGATGACCTGGCTGAAGCAGCCCAGCAGGAAAACTTCTGCATCGGAAATCAGTTCGCCGAATTCCTTGACCAGAACGGGGGTATTCAGGCTGTCCAGGTCTCTGGAGATCATGATCCGGTTCTCTCTGGGAGTGACAAAATCAATGTCGTTGGCCTGAATCCGGATGCCGCCTGCGCACTGCAGGATCACGTGAGGATAGATATCGTTGTGATCGGCGGGAACACCGGGAAGAACATGGACATGGCTGGGAATCAGACGCTCCACGTGCTTGTTATAGCAGCTGGTCTGCAGCACACAGTCCACACCCAGCTTATCCAGAACAATGGCAGCGCGGGTTGCGGTACCGCCCATGGTGATCTTGTAGTCAAAGTGGTTTGCGAAATCCTCGCAGAGGGGAGCTTCATCGGGGATGATTTCACCGCCGATGCCTGCCTTCAGGTGAGCCAGAGCGCTGACCCAGATGGCCCGCTCGGAATCCGCTTCAGGAGATATTTTCAGTTCGTCTGCATGGATGTCAAATGCTACGATCTGCTCTTCGATTACCTTGGTATCCCAGATCAGCTCGTAGTCCACACAGGTATGGTAGCCTAAGGCAATTTTCTCACCCATGAATTTTCTCCTTATGTACCCAGAATTCCGGCGCGAATAATTCGCGCCGGACTGGTTGGTTCAGAATAGATTAATACAGAGCAGCCTTGCCGTCAGCCTTGAACAGTTCGATCTTCTGGCGGGCGACAACCTTCATTGCCTCCAGGCAGGGGGGCTGAATGACATTGGGCTCACGCAGCTTGGGGTTCTGCAGAACTTCACGCATCTTGTTGTAGTAAGCAACCTTGATGTCGGAGGAAATGTTGATCTTTGCAACGCCGTGCTCGACGGACTTGCGGATTTCGGTGTCCTCGTTGCCGGAACCGCCATGCAGGACCATGGGAACCTCGGGCAGAGCTTCCTTCAGCTCGTCCAGACGCTCGATGTTCAGCAGGGGCTTCATGTCAGCGGGGTACAGGCCGTGGCTGGTGCCGATGGCGATGGCCAGGGTGTCGATGCCGGACTCGTTGATCATCTGAACGGCATTAGCAACGTCGGTGTAGATGATGGTGTCAGCGCCACCTTCAGCGGAGTCGACGTTGCCGATGGTGCCCAGCTCGCCTTCAACGGAGACGTTGACAGCATGAGCAGCCTCAACGACCTTCTTGCAGATGGCGATGTTCTCATTCAGAGGAGCATGGGAGGCGTCGATCATAACGGAGGTGAAGCCGGTCTGGATGGCCAGCATGACCTGCTCGAAGGAAGAGCCGTGGTCCAGATGGACAACAGCGGGAACGGGAGACTTGTGAATTCTCTCAATGATGCCCTTGACCATTTCGGTCTTGGTGTGGCTCAGTTCGTCGGGATGAATGGCGATGATCACGGGAGCGTTCATTTCTTCAGAAACTTCCATGATACCGTTGAACATATTGTAGTCGCTGATGTTGAATGCGGGAACAGCAAAACGATGCACGTTAGCGACTGCCAGCAGTTCTTTCATGTTCATCAACATAGTAGATTTTCTCCTTTTAAATAAAATATGTAATTGTGGTTTAGCCCTTAACACCACCGGCGGACATACCGGCGATGAAGTACTTCTGGAAGAAGATAAACAGGATCAGCACGGGGATGGAACCCAGGACGCTCATGGCCATCATCTGGCTCCAGTCGTTGCCGTGCATGCCCATCAGCAGGTTGATGCCGATGGGGACGGTCTTCATTTCGTTTCTCTGAGTCAGACACAGAGCAAACAGGTATTCATTCCAGGCCTGCATGAAGGTGTACATACCAACGGAGACCATGCCGGGGATGGAAATGGGGACCAGAACGGACCACAGAGCCTTCCAGCGGGAGCCGCCGTCGATCAGAACCGCTTCATCCAGTTCCTTCGAAAGTGTGTTGAAGTAACCTGTCATCATCAGGATACAGTAGGGCAGGGTGGTGACGAGGTACGTCAGAACCAGGGCGGCATAGGTATCGAACAGCTTCATTGCCACGATCATGCTCATGTAGGGAATCAGCAGAACGATGGGAGGAATGGCCTGGACGGAGACGATCAGGGAATTGATAACGCCCTTACCGGGGAAATCAAAACGGCTGAATGCATAGCCTGCAAGGATACCGATGAACAGGGTGGCGATAACAACCAGCGCTGCAACGATATAGCTGTTGATGAAGTAGCGGACCTTGGCGGGATCGGTGAGGACGGCTGCATAGGAATGGAAGCCGAAGGTCTCATCGAAGAATTTGGGAGGCCAGGAGAAAATGGTGGAGTTGGACTTAAAGGAGGAGCACAGCATCCAGATGATGGGGAAGCCGGCAAAAAGACCACCCAGGACCAACATGATGGAAAGTACGATTTTAACGGATTTCTTGTAACTGCCAACCATGTTACTCCCTCACTTTCTTCTGCTGTCTTACGTAGAAAATGGCGAAGATGATGCACAGCAGCAACAGGACTGTTGCAGTGGTACTTGCCATACTGTAATCGAGCTTTTGGAATGTCAGCTTATAGATGTACACACTGAGCATTTCGGAGGAATTGATGGGACCGCCGCCGGTCAGCATCCAGATAACGTTGAAAGACTGCAGTGTCCAGATAAAGTCCAGCATAGCGATGCTGATCAGAATAGGCATCAGCTGGGGAATGGTGATGTGCCAGAAGCTCTTGGCGGTGGAAGCACCGTCAATGGCGGCACTTTCATAGAGATCGCCGGGTACGCCCTGCAGACCGGCCAGGATACTGACCATATAGAAGGGATATCCGCACCAGATGTTGATGAAGCAAACAACGGCCAGAGACAGGTCGCGGTTACTCAGCCACTCGAACTTGTTGTTGATTGCGGGAATGAAGGACAGCAGGTAATTGATGATACCGGAAGGCTGCAGCATCAGTTTCCACAGAATGGCAACAACGGAAGCGGTGAACACCCAGGGAAGGATATAGACGACACGGGCGAGGGTTTTGGTACGGGTCTTGAAATACTTGGAGTTCAGCAGCTGTGCGAAAACCATGCCCAGAACCAGGTGGGCCACAACGCTGACAACCACGAATACCACGGTATTGCTTGCGGCGTTCCAGAACTTGGAATCCTGGAACAGCTCAATGTAGTTTGCAAAACCCACGAACTGGGGGGTCTTGGAAACAACAGCTTTGTCAAGGAAAGAATAGCTGACGACCATACAGATGGGGATCACCAGGAAGACCACCATCAGCAGGATAGTGGGCAACAGGTATCTGTAGGGCGTGCTTTTCTTAGCGATTCGCTTCAGATTCAATGTTTTACCCTCCTACCATAATTTATTGATTTGGGAAAGAATGGATATTTTCCCACTTGGAAAGAAAAGGGGTCAAAGTGACCCCTTTTCAGATGTTCAGTTATGGCGGAGATTATGCGCCGGCATTCTCCAGGTATTCCTGCCAGTTGTTCAGCAGGGTGTCGACGTCCATGTCGCCTTCCAGATACAGAACCAGGTCATTGGTCATGTCGGTCATGACGGAGGAAGCGTTGGGCAGGCCAACGAACTCGTTGATGACGTAGTTGTTCTTATACAGCTCATAGAAAGCCTGGAACTGTGCGGGAGTTGCGGAGTAGTCGGGGTTAGCGATCTTGGAGTTGGGGAATGCAGTCTGAGTGGAAGCCAGACCAGCGGAGACGGAGCCGTCGGTGCCGTCGAAGCCGCCCAGCAGGTAGTTCAGGAACTGTGCAGCCTCTGCCTTGTGCTCGGAAGCCTCGGAGATGCCAGCTGCCCAGGAAGCATAGCAGATACCGCTCTGGCCGGTGTAGCCGTCCTTAACGGGGATCAGTGCAGCTTCGAAGTTCAGGTTGGAGAATTCGCCCATGGTGGCAGCGGAAGCGACGGTGAATGCGCAGTTGCCAGCGGCGAAGTTGGAGGTCATTTCAGCCTCTTCCAGGGTGGACATACCGGCGTACAGGCAGCCGTTGTCGTACAGGGTCTTGTACAGTTCGCACAGAGCCTTGATGTCTTCGTTGCCAGCGACTTCATAAGCGCCGTCAGCGTTCTTCAGGGTGATGCCGGAAGCCCAGCCAGTGTGCATGAAGACGTTCTGGATGCCGTTAGCATTGGTAACGCCCAGGTTCAGAGCGAATGCAGAGTAGCCAGCGTCGGCGATCTTCTTGCAAGCGTCGACCAGTTCGGTCCAGTTGGTGGGGATAGCCTCAACGCCGGAAGCGTTCAGGATGTCCATGTTGACGTACATGGGGTAGGTGAAGTTGTTGACGGGAACGACGTGCTTAACGCCATTGACGGACCAGACGTCGCCAGCCAGCTCGGTGTTCAGACCAGCAGCTTCCAGGTCAGCCAGCAGACCCATGTCAGCGAACTCAGCCAGCCATGCGCCGTCGACAGAGATGATGTCAGCGATGGTGCCGTTGGTAGCACCGGCGGTGATAGCGGTCTTGGTGTCGGACCAGGGAGCGGAGATCAGCTCAACCTTGATGCCAGTCTCAGCTTCGAAAGCGTCGACGATGCCCTGCAGGTAGCCTTCGGGCAGCTCAACGCCCCACCACTGCTGGAACTTCAGGGTGACGGCTTCTTTTTCGGGGGTTTCAGCGGGGGTTTCAGCGGGGGCTTCAGCCTGGGGAGCGTCATTCTGGGGAGCATCGGTAGCGGGGGTTTCATTGCCGCCGCAAGCGACCAGAGACAGAACCATCAGCAGAGCCAGGACGAGTGCCAGATACTTCTTCATTGTTTGTACTCCTCTTACGAAAAAATTTTAGCTGATTCCTCAAAAGCGCGGCGCTATAAACGATGAACAATGGATTAACTATGTATACCGTGAATTGCAGCGAACTTTCTGTGGATCAGCTATAACTTTATTTTAGCCTTTTTTGTGAAAATGTCAATGGTGGCATGCCTCGTATTGCGTTATTTCGGCTATTTGCATAATAAGAAATACGATTTCATGAAGAAATAAAATGTTTTTTGTGAAATGTGGATTTATTTTTTTGATTGATTTTAAGATTTTTGCCCTTAAAGGCCGTTTTTTGAGATGTACCTAAAAAGTGCAGGTGTAAAAATGTATACATTTTCATTGTGCGGATTGTAGAAAAATGAAAAATCACACACAATGAACAGGGTTTCATTTCGCAAAAACGATAAAAATTGGCCAGATGAAACTGCAGAATTACCAAATGAATAAAATAGAGATACCGTCGTCTGGCTGGAATATGAGGGGTATTTGTGAG
Source organism: Oscillospiraceae bacterium (assembly GCA_017516785.1). Next base: position 19,401 of record JAFXAV010000023.1, on the reverse strand, counting down.
TGATTGGGGCCGCGAGTATCGTAAGCTGCGGAGATACAATAAATAATAGGACCTCCCGATTTCCAGGAGGTCCTATTGGTTATCAGATCGAATCAATATTCAAAACCTGCAAATTCAGCACCGGCAGCGAGAAGCGCTTCCTCCCAACCGTAGAATGCAGAGTATTTTCCCAGGTATTTGCTCTTGTCGCTTCCGGTTCCTGCCACAATATAGATCAGGCCGTTTCCGTTTTTGCGGTCAAAGCACATACCGCCGAGCAGTCCGTAGGCGTCAGCGGTGTGACCTGCAAATGGAAGATTCTGTCCGGAAACAATCCGATCGGCCATATTTGTATTGGTAAAGATATGGGGTCCCATGCCGTAACAGCGCATCATACCGTCATAGGTATCGCCGTTTTTCAGATCAGGATCATATGTCCATGCGGGAGTGAACATGTACTCGATGGTTTCAGCCATCAGAATCTGAGTGCCGTTAAAAGTGCCGCCGCTGCAGAGCATCTGCATGATGCAGCAAAGTTCCTTGACGGAAATCCGCAGACTGCCCATGGGACCAAAGAGGGAGCCGTTGCTGCCGATGATATAGCCTGAATAATCCTCGTGAGGATATCCGTCGGAGAAATCATCCACCTGAGCGGTCCAGGTGCCGTTCACGGGGTCATATTCATCGTGAGCATCGACTTTCCGGTAGATGGTGCCTACCTGAGCCTGAACTGCTTCAGGCATACCGGAGACATTGAAGCTGCAGCTGAGGCCCATGGGTGTAAATACATGATTTGTCATATATTCATCGAATCTTTCTCCGGAAACTCTTTCGACGATGGTTCCAAGCAGGCAGTAATTCATATTGCAGTAGGCAAAGAACTTACCGGGGGCTTCTTCAGCGGGAGCCCAGCATCGGGGCATATGGTATCGGGTGCCTTCTGTGAAGAATTCAGAAATGGAATGTCCCAATGGGATATTATAGGAACCGGGTTTGCCGCCGTCCCGAATGGAGGAAGTGTGGGACAGGAGCATCCGCACGGTAATGGGGGTATCAGGGTAATGGGGATTGCGAAGTTTGAATCCCAAATATCCGGAAATATCCACATCGGGGTCAATCCGGTTTTGTTCGATCAGCTGCCAGACACCTACAGCGGTGACCAGTTTGGAAATGGAAGCAATACGGAATTTCGTATCGCCGGTGGCATCGTCGCTGCCAAGCTGTTTCTTTCCAACAGCATCAGAAAACAGAACGCAGCCGTTTTTGAGCACGCCGATGGCAGCAGCCATCAGGGGATGCTCCGGATCGGAAATAATCTCCTGCATCCGGGAAATCAGATTTTCTCTGGATATGTTTGAAATCTTATTCATAAATACGACCTCCCTCAGTGCTGTCTGGGGTTGTTTTTCTTTTCCCGCCTGATGGTCAAAACCTCACCAATGCATAAGCAGAGGAAAGAGCCGATGGTGATAGGCAGGACGGATGCCAGGGTATCAGCATCCAGAGACAGTGGAACTGCGCAGAAAAGAATGGAAATCAGAATCAGCGCCATGGGAACATAGGCCATAATGGCGAGCATTACAGGACCGCCGGAGACCTTGAAAGGACGCTCTGCATGGGGATCTGTTCTGCGCAGCTTCAAAAATGCGGGGAAGATGGGCAGATAGCTCATCAAAAGCAGAACCATGTTCATAGCGAAGAATGTCCAGAACAGTTCTGATTCGGGGGCAGTCAGAGTCATGATGACACCCAGCACACAGATAATGGCTGCAGCAATTCCGTTGATGATGGCGGCACCGATGGGCATATTGTTCTTTGACCAGCGGCGGGTGAAGGGGGCGGGCATATCTCCATGTTCAGCTGCATAACAGGCGGTGTTGTTGATGCCAAGGGACCAGGAAATCATATTGCCGAAAAGGGTAACCGCAAAAAGCAGGGATACGGCGCTGATAAGAATTCCGGATTCCTGTCCGCTGACCAGTATGACAGCTTCAATCAGACCGGAAGCCGCATCCACTTCGTCCGCAGGAATCACTGCCGCAATGCCGAAGCCACCCAGAAGGTAGACACCTGCAATGACCAGACCGCCAAAGATGATAGCCTGGGGGATCTGCTTTTTGGGATTATCCATGTCATCAGCGAAGGTGCAGACGACCTCAAAGCCGAGCATGGTAAAAATAATGACAGAGATGGACGAGAGGCTGTCCAGATTGAAGCTGGGCAGGAAGGTCGCAAAACTCATATCATTTGCAAATCCGTTTTGGGTGATAAAGTAAATGCCCATGCCGCCAACCAGAAGGGCAAGACCGACTTTGATCACAGCGCAGATATTCAGAATCACGACACTGTCACAAACCGGAAAACAGGTGATAATCGTGACGATGAGAATAAACATCAGCTGAATGGCAAGGCTAACCCATATTCCGATCTCAATGTTGAAGGCGATGGAAAGAAGATCCGGGACCATAACAGCCAGGGATGCCATCCACAGCGGGAAATTCAGCCAGTACCACCAGGATGCCCGGGCACCCCAGCGGGTTCCAGGGAATGCCAGGCTGATCCAGTCGTAAAGTCCGCCGTTGCCGGGATATGCGGTGCCCAGTTCAGAGGATATCAGACCGTAGGGGACAAGAAATGCTGCAATCATAAAAAGGCGCCAGAAAAACTGACTGTTTCCCAGAACAGCTACGGGCGCGGTGGCTTCCGCGACAAAAACGACGCAGATGACACTTAAGATTACATCGCTCAGTTTTATTTTTTTATGCATAGATGCATACTCCTTCTGTGTTGGCTGTAAATTAGTTTCATTGCACCACCGAAAACAAGGGCGCCAAACCACAAATAAAAGATAATTTCAGTCGGATAATAAATCATATTATTAATATACAACTACTTACCACGTTGTGTCAATGGAACTTTTTTTCGTAATGTTATTTTAACATGCAAAAATCCCCGGCAGGAATACCGGGGATTGCTGTTACAGGGGAAGCCGGAGATAACCGGCGCCTTCAAGGAATTTTTCATTGTTCAGCAGATACGCCTTGATCTTTCGCTGAAGGCTTGTGTTTTCCGGAAGTTCCGCTCTGGGAAGTTTGGGATTTTTAAAAACCCAAAGCAGCACATCGTTTCCGGGGATGCCCTCGGGATCAATGTCAAACAGCTCCTGAAAATGCAGGATGTTGGAGGATTCAGTCAGGAAATCTTTCAGCAGGGGAGAGAGCAGCCAGGTGTGGCAGTAGACCGGTTTTCCTTCATAATCGGGGAACAGTCGGTAAAACTCCGCAAGACCGGCGCTGATGGAGGGGCGAAGAATTTCTTGACTCAGGTCCACATCCGTAGGAATGTGGAGGCTCACAATGGGTTCGCCCTTCAGGAGAGTCATTTCATATTCCAGCTGCCCAATGCGAAAGAGTTTGCAGGATACCTGACGGGTGGTCCAGAACCCACGGTTAAAGCCATAGCTGCCGAAGCTTTCCTTATGCTCCCGAACAAAGCGGGAGAAGGCTGCCATGGTGTCCACATAGATTTCCTCAGAAATGCCAAGGCGGTCATATTCATCTTTTGCTTTCAGCGCGCAGCGGAGCATGGAGCACAGTCGTTTGAACCCGCCGGGATCTTCTCCAAGAGATTCTTTCAGCTGTATGAGACCTTCGCTCCAGGTTTCCTCATGCATCAGAAGCTCCAGGCAGGGGAAATATTCCAAGGTGCTGTGAATGGCGGTGAGCTGCTGCGTAACTTCGGGGGGCATATTGATTTTATTGCAAAGCTGTTCCATAGGTCCTCCTTGGCCGGGCGGGCAAATTTCTGGATTTGGTCTGCTGTTGCGATGAATTTATTGTATCGGTTTCTTTACCGGGCAGCCATTCGCTATATTGCCAAAAAAATAGAATTGAAATTGGCAAATATGCCGAAGATCGTGTCGATGTAAAAATCTTAATCGCAAGACAGGATGGATTTATTAGAAACTTTATTTCAAAATTACCTAAAATTCTTGACACAAAATACTTTTTGGTTTACTATAGCTTCAAGATGATGCTTTTCAGACTCATTCCACTGCAGCACTGATGAATTTCCGGATCATACTGATTACCTGGAAACGAAAGGCAGATCGTGATTTGCCAGCCTCGACGCATCCGGTGGGGCTATTTTGATAAATGAGTCTGTAACACCGGAGAATTGTGAATTGACATTCCCATGTTCCGGCAGATACAATGGAGGTACTACTGATGGTCGAATTAAAGAAAATCGCCACCGAACAGCGCAACCCCGCTTCGATGAATATCGATACGCTGCCGACGCTGGAAATGGTCAGGCTGATCAACAGGGAAGATCATAAGGTTGCAGAGGCTGTCAGTCTGGTTACCGATAAGATTGCAGAAGCAGTGGATCTGATTGCGGACCGCCTGAGCAAGGGCGGACGTCTGATCTACTGCGGCGCCGGTACCTCCGGCCGTCTGGGTATTCTCGATGCAGTGGAATGTCCTCCTACATACTCTACCGATCCTGAAATGGTTCAGAGCCTGATGGCCGGCGGTTATCCTGCCATCTTCAAGGCCGTGGAAGGCGCTGAGGACAGTAAGGAACTGGGCGCAGAGGATATGAAGAATATCTCTTTCAATGCAGGTGATGTGCTGGTTGGCATTGCGGCCTCCGGCCGTACTCCCTATGTTCTTGGCTGCATGGAATATGCCAAGGCATTGGGAGCTTCTACAGTTGCGGTTACCTGCTGCCCCGGAAGTGTTCTGGACACTTTTGCCGATATCGGCATTGCTCCCGCACCGGGCCCCGAGGTGGTTACCGGATCCACCCGCATGAAGTCCGGCACTGCACAGAAGATGGTGCTCAATATGCTTTCCACCGGCGCTATGATCAAGCTGGGCAAGGTCTACGGAAATCTGATGGTTGACGTGAAGCCTTCCAATGAGAAGCTGATCCGCCGCTGCGTGACCATTGTGTGTGCCGCCACCGAGTGTGAGGAAGATGCAGCGGTTGCTGCCCTGGAAGCCTGTGAATACCGTCCCAAGGTGGCAATTGTCATGGTATTGATGGGTGCCAGCGCGGAGGAAGCAAAGGAAATGCTTAGCCGTGCAGATGGCCGCATCGCAACTGTCATCGGAAAATAAAGCCGAAAAATCCCCTGCTGTCTGTGGCAGCAGGGGATTTGTTAAAATACATCATTACAGATTGATTCTGCCCATAACCACGCCGTGTTTGGCTCCGGTTGCGGAAGGAGCGTTGTTGAAGCTGCCGAAAAGCGCTTCATTTGCAAGTATTGCAAATGCCACCGCTTCCTTGGCATCGCTGTCCAGCCCCAGATCCTCCTGGGTCTGAACCTTCACTTGCGGAAGCTCCTGCTGCAGAAAACGGAGCAGGGTGGGATTTCTGCTTCCGCCGCCTGCCACCACCAGCCGATGGGGCATTCTGGGAGCGAATCTTCGCAGACTCAGGGCAATGCTCCGGGCGGTAAAAGCTGTGGCTGTGGCAAGCATATCCATCAGGGGGTAGTCTCCAAAGGACAGAAGCTTCTGAACATATGCACTGCCGTAGTATTCCCGTCCGGTGGTTTTCGGAGGCTTTCTGAGAAGGTACGGATCGTTCTCCATCCATTGGAGCAGTTCCGGAATGACTTTTCCGGAGGCTGCCAGTCTGCCGCCGTTGTCATAGCTCATGGTGCCGCCGGTGAGGATGGATGTCAGTGCATCCATGACCATGTTGCCTGGTCCTGTGTCGAAGGCTGTAACTTCATTCAGCGCGCATCCGGCGGGAAGCAGGGTAATGTTGCCGATGCCGCCGATGTTCTGAAGGGCCACATCCTCTGTGTCACTGCGGTACAGCAGAAACTCTGTGTAAGGTACCAGCGGCGCGCCGAGACCGCCCGCTGCCATATCCCGGATCCGGAAATCGCTGACTACAGGGCAGCAGAATTCCTCTGCCAGGTAGGAGGGATCTCCGATTTGCAGGGTACCCCGGATGGAATTACCCAGATAATCTGTCTCATCGGGGATGTGATAAACGGTCTGTCCATGACAGCCGATCAAATCCACCTGATGGATGCCGGAAGCTTTCAGCAGTTCCCGAACTGCCCGGGCATAGAGCATGCCGAGGTGCGTTCCCAGCAGGCATATTTCGCGGGTACCGCCGCTTTCGCCGGTGCAGATGTTCAGGATAGCCTGACGTGTGGCGCTGTCAAAGGGAAGGAAATAAAAACTAAGCTGTTCGACTTTGGTGGACAGTCCGTATCCGGTGATTCTTGTTAGGACGGCGTCGATGCCGTCGGCAGAGGTGCCGCTCATCAGTCCCACAACCAGCCGTGACGGCTTCTCCCAGAGTTTCATAAAAGGATGATTCAATTCGCACCAACCCCCTTTTTTCTTCAGTCTATCAAAAAACATGGGGATGTCAAGAAATTAAAGTCCCCCATTTACATAAAGGAGTGATGGCCATGGATATGACTGTCAGACAGATGCTGGGCCAGAAGCTTTTTTTCGGCTTCCAGGGTACCAAATTATCGGATGAATTCAAATCCCTGATCCGGGAATACAAAATCGGCAATGTGATTCTCTTCCTTCGCAATGTGAAGAGTGCAGAGCAGCTGCGCGGCCTGTGTGCTGAGATTCAGGAACTGATTCTGGAAGTTACCGGATATCCTGCATTTATTGTGATCGATCAGGAGGGCGGTCTCGTATCCCGTCTGCCTGCCGATGCTGTGAATGTTCCCTGCGCCATGGCGCTGGGCGCCACCAATGATCCTGAAAACGGCCGAAAGGCATCGGAAATCACGGTACGCCAGCTTCGGGGTCTGGGCGTCAATTTCAACATGGCTCCTGTTCTGGATGTGAATACCAACGCAGCCAATCCGGTCATCGGTTCCAGAAGTATCTCCGATGATCCTCATAAGGTGGCAGACTTTGCCGAGGCTGCAGTACGTGCCTATGAAAACACCGGCATTTTCTGCTGCGGCAAGCATTTTCCCGGCCACGGAGATACAAGTGTCGATTCCCATCTGGGTCTTCCCAGAGTGGAAAAGACCCTGGAAGAACTGGAACAGGCGGAGCTGATTCCCTTCCGCCGCTGCATTGAGGCGGGAATCCCCGCCATCATGTCCAGTCATATCCTGTTTCCCAATATCGAAAAGGAAAATATTCCCGGCACCATGTCCCGCACCATTATCACGGACCTGCTGAAAAAGCGCCTGGGGTTCAAGGGACTGGTTTTCAGCGACTGCCTTGAAATGGCAGCGATCCAGAAGTATTATGGCACTGCCAACGGCACTGTGGCAGCTTTTAAGGCTGGCATTGATCTTGCGGGCCTTTCTTCCACCATCTCTCTGATGCGGGAATCTGCAGAAGCAGTGTATGAAGCTGCCACTCGCGGTGAATTTGATATGGACGAAATCAGAGAGTCCGTGGAAAAGATTCTCGCATTTAAGAAGATGATGGCTGTGCAGCCGGAGCCCACTCTCTGTAATCGGGATGAGGATCGGCAGGCGGTGCAGCAGATGCACCGGGAAGCCATCACCTGCTGTCAGGGTACGCCTCCGGTTCTGGATGAAAACACCTTCTTCTGCGGCTGCGGTGACTATCGTGCATCTCTGGTTGGTAATCCCGAGCTGCTGGTCCGGTCTTTCCCGGAATATATGGCAGAAGCATTCGGCGGTGCAGCCATGGTGACCTCCAAGAATCCGGAAGAGGAAGAAATCCGCGGCGCTGCAGAGAAAGCCTCCGGCTATGAACGGATTGTTCTGGGTACTTCCAATGCTCATCTCTTCAAAGGACAGCTGGCACTTGCCAAAGCTCTGGCCGATACCGGTAAGGAACTGACTGTTGTTGCCCTTCGTAATCCCTATGATATTCCGCTGCTTCCTGACTGCACCTGCAAAATCGCCGCTTTCGACTATTCCGAACCCTGCTTCCAGGCGCTGGTGGATGTGTTCCGGGGTGGAGAAGCAACGGGAGTCCTGCCAGTGAAGCTGTGAGGTGAACAAGATGTTTATTGCCGGAATTGACGGCGGTGGTACTCATACCCGTATTGAACTGCGGGATATGGAGAATCGGCTGATCCGCCGGGGGGAATTTGGCCCCTTCAATCTGAATTCCATTGGAGAAACGGCCTTTCGGAATCTGCTGCGGGAGGTTTTCGCCTGGTGTGGTGATATGGGGAAGTGTGAGCGGCTCTGTATCGGCGCTGCGGGTATTTCCAATCCCGATGTAAGCCGGATTCTCCGGGAGGAATTGGAAAATGCCGGTTTCCTGGGAACCTGGAAACTCTGCGGTGACCAGGAGATTGCCCTTCGGGGCGCTATGGACGGTGCGGGAATTGTTCTGATTTCCGGAACGGGTTCCATCTGCTTCGGCAAAAATGAAGCAGGGGAGACTGCCCGCAGCGGCGGCTACGGCCATCTCATCGATGACGGCGGCAGCGGCTATGCGCTGGGGCGGGATATACTGAGCTGCGCTGTCCGTGCCATTGACGGCAGAGTAGAGGATACCGCCATTCTTCAGGCAGTCTGCACCAGGCTGGGGGGAGGTCCCGAAAAGATCGTTCCCTTTGTCTACAGTCCGGAAACCGACAAATCTGCCATTGCCCAGTTTTCCAGAATCGCGCTGGAACTGGCGGATTATCCGGAATCAAAGCGGATTCTCATTCAGGGTGCCAATGAACTGGCGCAGCTGGTTGCGGCTGTCCAGAAACGGCTGAATCTTTCGGGATGCCGCATTGCGCTGCTGGGCGGACTTCTGGCATTCGACAATCCTTACCGCCGCTGTGTATCTGAGCAGTTGGGCAGTTTGGGTACTGTCATATCACCGTCCCACGATGCCCTGTGGGGCGCTGCCCAGATTGCCTGGGAATTATAAAAAAGACGTGGCTGTCCCGATATGAGGCAGCCACATTTTTATCTTTTTCTTCCGGCAGGCAACTCTTCCAGCGGCTGGAGAATCTTTTGCATGATCTCAGCGGACACAAGGAACAGTCCGGAAATACCGATGAAAATCCAGATAAATCCAAGCTGGAGGGATTCCATAGGCGCCAGCAGGAACAGAATGAGCGGAAGCAGAATGACGATCAGATTCAGCAGCACCCAGCCAAGGCGCAAAACAACCAGAATAATGCTGTTTCGAAGGTAAGCAAACCAGCGGTTCCGGAACCTGGCAATCTGAGGATAGATCAAAGAGAAGACCAGTGTCACCAGGAAAAGAAAAATTCCTGCAATCACCTTGAATGCGGTCGGCAAAGTCAGAAAGAAGTTCAGCACAAGGCTTGCGGTAATCACGAGCTGAGCAACCCAGAACAGGCTGCCCATTTTCAGATTGCTCCACCAGGCTTTGAAGAAGGGAACAATGGTTCCACTTCCTTCCTTTCTGAGTCTGCGACCCATGATGGTATACATGGCTGCATTGGATGCACCGATCGTGACCAGGGGCAGACAGCCGATGATCCAGCAGAAGTTCAGAATCATCATTTCGCCAACGGAGGTCATAACCTGGGCGAATTTGGAATCGGGGGAGAAGAATTTCATAAGCGGAGGACTCCTGTCAGTTATTTTGTTTCAGACAACAGCCGACTGGCTTCTGCAGCAGCGGCATTATGGATCAAAGAACGCATTCTTACCAGTGCGGTATTCTTTCGGGTCGGGCAGACCCGGTTGGTCAGCAGCACGATCCAGAGTCCGGTGTCGGGATCCACAGCGATGCTGGTTCCGCTGAATCCGGTATGTCCGTATGACCGGGGTCCCATCAGATCACCCAGGAAGTTTTTGGGACTGTGAGCCAGGTTAAAGCCGAGTCCTCTGAATTCGCCCTGGGAGTCGGGAGTGCGGTTGATCAGCGCCGAATGAAGCATGGCAGGGGAGAGGTAGGATGATCCGTCGTTCAGTTTTCCGCCGCAGGCCAGCATCTTTGCAAAGATTGTCATATCGCCGATATCGCTGAATACGCCGGCATTTGCGGAAATGCCGCCGAGAAAACGGGCATTTTCATCGTGAACGACACCCTGAAGAAGTTTTCCGGTCTCAGGATCCATTTCTGTGGGGGCGATATCGCCGGTGGGACGGTAGGTTGTGCGGTTCATTCCCAGGGGAGTGAAGACATATTCCTGAGCAAGGCTATCCAGGGAAGCGCCGCCGATTTTTTCCAGAATCTTTCCAAGCAGAATATAACCCATACAGCTGTAAATCGGATCTCCTCCGGGGGCCTGGGCAAGAGGGTGATTCAATATTGTATTGGCAACATCTGAAGGATTAGAGCCAAATTCAGAAAGCAGGAAATGGGCAGGGAAACCGCCGGTATGGGTCAGAAGCTGAAGGATGGTAATGCTTTTTTTATCGGAAGGGGCATCGAAGTAAAAATCGCCGACAGAATCATACAGCCGGATGAGGCCTTCTTCCATAAATCGGAATGCGATCATTGTGGCGCTGATAATTTTGCTGACACTGGCCATATCAAAGAGGGTACTATCCTTGCAGTCACCGTATGTGCGTTTCAGGTAAACATCCTTGCCGATGCCGATTGCTATGGCAGCGGCGGGATAGGCGCCCTGGTCCAGTCCCTGACGGATCAGGCGATCCACCTGTTCAAATGCTTCCATAATGCAGCCTCCTGATTTAAAGTTTCAGTGCATAATCAAATAAATGAAATGATTATTTAGATGATATCTTATCGTTAGTGAATTGTCAAGGAAGGGAGCGGGAGTGGATATTTCAAATAAGGGAGAAAGTAATTGTTTAATTTCACAAAATTGAGTAGCAAATAATGTACAATCATCCAAATATGAGCGCCTAATGCGTTTTAACATTGACAAAAAATCGAAATATGTATTATGATATGAGTACGAAACAAAGTTCTGAATTTTCAAGAAAAAACTGTCATCAAAATTTCAGTCCGGTTTCGAAATTGCGTAACATGCAATCACAAGGAGGAAACAGAATGAAAATGTTCAAGAAGACTCTGGCTATGCTTCTGGCTCTGATCATGGTCATCGGCCTGGTCGCCTGCGGCAACGCTGAGCAGCCTGAAGAAACCCAGGCACCCCAGAGCGGCAATGCTCCCGAGGCAGAGACCCCTGCCGAACCCGTCAAGATCACCATCTACTATCCCGACTCTTCTACCGCTCCTTTCCAGGAGGACTGGCTGGCTCTGCAGGAGACCGCCAAGCTGGCAAATGCTGAAGTCACCATCGAGGCTATCCCCGAAGGCGAGTACAGCACTCCCGTCAATCTGGCACTGGACACTCAGGAAAACTGCCCTGATGTCATCATGTTCCAGGAAATTTACGGCAGCAAGGCTTCCCTGTGCATGAACGGCGGCGTTGTCTCCATCTCCGATTATCCCGAGTGGACCCCCAACTTCAATGCCATGGCTGAGCAGATGGGTCTGACCGACCAGGTCAACAACCTGAAGCTGGCTGACGGCAAGCGCTACATCATGCCTTCTCTGCATGAGTCCCTGGATTACAGCGGCGGTCTGATCCTGCGCGCTGACTTCCTGGAAGCCAAGGGCTTTGAGGCTCCCAAGACCTTCGACGATCTGTACGAGATCCTGAAGGCCTACAAGGAAGAAAACCCCGATTCCTATCCTATGGTTCACTACCTGTTCCCCTACATCACCCACCGTATGATCATGCCCGCATGGGGCTGCCCCGTTGGCTACTGGGTTCCTCCCTACCTGGGCTCCATCGCATGGGACTATGAGAACGAGAACTACTACGTCACCGCTACTTCCGAAGTTTACCGTCAGTACCTGCAGTTCATGAACAAGCTGTCTGACGAAGGCCTGCTGGACCCCGAAGCATCTGCTGATGATGTCTGGTCCCAGAAGATGACCTCCGGTTCCGCTATCTGCACCTACGCTTACTACGACCAGATCGCTGGTCTGGAAGCTGCCTCCGAAATCGAAGGCTATGATCTGCAGCTGTACCTGCCTCTGGAAGGCCCCGCCGGTGCATACGGTGAAAACCGTGGCCAGGCTTACCGTGGTCTGCTGTTCCCCGCTGCCGCTGCTGAGCGCGAGGACTTCGAGCAGGTCGTCCGTGCAATCGACACCATGTTCTATTCCGAAGAAGCTGCCAAGATCTGGTCCATCGGCGTTGAAGGCGTTAGCTACAACGTGGTCGACGGCGAGATCGTCTTCGTCGACGAAGTTCTGAATGCTCCCGAGGGCATCAACAAGTACCTGCAGATCAACTACGGCTGCGGCACTTCCGGCTTCCAGAGCGTGTGGCCCGACCAGTACACCCTGCTGAAGTACGACGCAGAGTTTGCTGCTATCTATGCTGCCGCTGCTGCCATGAACGCCAACCAGCCCTATGCTCCCGAACCTTGGTTCGATGACTTTGCTGCTGAAGATGCTGGCATGCTCGCCAACGGCGCAATGTTCGACCTGGTTGAGACCTACCGTGAGCAGTTCATCAACGGTGACGTGGATGTCAATGACGACGCTGCCTGGGCTGCCTACGTTGCTGCTCTGGAGGACGCTGGTCTGCAGGAGTACCTGGATCTGTACAACGAGTTCCGCAACCAGGGCTGATAATCCGCTGATTTGAAGAAAATCCAATCGCACCGATGGGGGTGGGTTACCCACCCCCATCTTTTTTCCTATTTCAGGTTCCCGCCTTTTTCAGGCAGCAACCGTTAAGGAGGTTCTATTTATGGGCAGAGCAACTGCACAAAATGAGCTGATTCGAAATCAGAAGAAAGCGAAGCGGATCGCTTATTGGAAGCAATATTGGGTTATGTATGCTATGCTGGCACTTCCGGTTGCTTACTACATCATTTTCCGCTATATCCCCATGGCAGGCAATATCCTGGCATTCCGCCGTTACGTTCCCGGCAAGGGTATGTTCGGCACCGAGTGGACCACGCGCTATGTCGAGCGTTTCCTGAAGGACCCCGTATTCTGGAAAGCTTTCAAGAATACCCTGGTTCTGTCTCTATCCAATTTGGCAATCAATTTCCCTATCCCTATTATTTTCGCCATCGCTCTGAATGAGCTGCGCTGGGAGCCTTTCAAAAAGTTTGCCCAGACCGCATCCTATATCCCCAGATTCGTTTCCACGGTGGTTGTTATTGCTATCCTGAACGAGTTCCTGTCTCCCAGTTCCGGCTTCCTGAACATGCTGCTGAAGGAGTTCGGAATTGAGCCTATTTACTTTATGAATGAAGCGGAATGGTTCCGTCCCGTTTACATTTTCTCTGAAGCCTGGCAGTTTACCGGCTGGAATGCCATCATCTTCCTGGCTGCCATTACCGGCATCAATCAGGACCTCTATGAGGCTGCTGAAATTGACGGTGCTTCCCGTCTCCAGAGAATCTGGTATGTGACCCTTCCTTCTATTTTGCCCACCATCATGGTTATGCTGATTCTGAATGTCGGCAGCATCCTGGCTCTGGGCTTTGAAAAGGTTCTGCTGATGTATACCCCCATCAATGCAGGTGTTTCCGATATTCTGGATACCCTGACTTACAGAACCGGTCTTAGAAACTCCAACTATTCCTACGCAACCGCCATTGGCCTGTTTACCGGCGTTGTGGGTTTGATTCTGGTGTCCCTCTCCAACCACATCAGCAAGAAGCTCACCGGCGACGGCATTTACTAAGGAGGGCGAGAAAATGGCAAAGTATTATCGCAACAAAGAAAATATCATCTTCGATACTGTTGTCGTGGCACTGGTTGTTCTGGTGCTGGTGGTATGTCTGGTTCCCTTTATGTACGTTCTGTCCGCCTCTTTCTCCGGCCCCAAGCCTCTGACCAACGGCGAAGTGTTCCTGTTTCCCAAGGATTTTACGCTGAATGCCTATGTTAAGATTATTCAGTACCCCAACTTTCTCCGTTCCTACGGCAACACCATTCTTTATACCCTCCTGGGTACCGCAATCTGCCTGGTTATGACCTGTCTGATGGCATTCCCTCTGGCTCACCCCAAGCTGAAGGGCCATGGCTTCTTCATGAAGCTGGTCATCATCACCATGTTCTTCTCCGGCGGCCTGATTCCCAAGTTCCTGCTGGTGAACACACTGAAGCTGACCGATACCATCTGGGCCATTGTGCTTCCCATGGCCATCAACACCTTCAATCTGATCGTGCTGATCAACTTCTTCAAGACCATCCCCAGCGAGCTTGAGGAAGCTGCCCTCATCGACGGCATGGGTTACTTCGGTATTATGCGGCATGTATTTATTCCGCTTTCCATTCCTGCTCTGGCTACCATCACGCTTTACTACGCGGTTTATTTCTGGAATGACTGGTTTAACGCTTTGATTTACGTGAAGAGCGCCAAATATCCTGTCATGATGATCCTCCGCAACCTGGTTGTTGGTACCATGCAGATGGATGTCGGCAATGCCGGCGGCGAAGCTGACACCGTTTCCATCGCAATGAAGTGCGCGGTTATCGTTACTTCCTCCGTGCCCATCATTGTGCTGTATCCCTTCCTTTCCAAGTATTTCGTGAAGGGCTTGACCATTGGCGGCGTCAAGGGTTAATCTAAATGCAAAAAAACTGCGCTGAAACGGGATTTCCTGTCTCAGCGCAGTATTATTATTCAAATTTGTAGTTCGTGCTGTTGACTCGGTGGGAGCGGATGCTCTCATGGCTTTTTTCAAGGCTGACAGCGACGGTGTCATAATCCATATGAGCTACAGCTGTAAACAGTGCATCAATGACCATTAATTGAGCCAGGCGGCTGCTCATGGCGCCGCTGCGCATGGTGATTTCAGGCGCGGAGATGTAGAGTACCGTGTCCGCATTCTGGGCTAGAGGTGTCTTGCTGTAGCTTGTCAGCGCCAGGGAAGGGACACTGTTCTGCTTCATGAGGGTGAGAACTTCAAGCATTTCCTTTGTCTTGCCGGACATGGAGATGAGAACGGCAACGTCTTTTTCTGTCATGTTGGCGGCATAGGTCAGCTGACTGTGGTGGTCGGTACTGAAATAGCTGTTTTTGTTGATTCGCATCAGCTTGCTGTGAAGGTCGTTGCCAACCATTCCGGAAGCGCCTACGCCGAAAATTCGAACAGAATTGGCGTTCAGAATCAGTTTTGCGGCCTTTTCAAGGGATTCCGGATCAAGCAGTTGCGCCGTATCCTGAATTGCACGGATGCTGTTCTGGCTGATGCCTTCAATCAGAGACTTTGTGTCGGCGATGTTTCGGACATCGGAAAAAGGCTCCGATATGATGTCCTCTTCTTTTTCACACATCTGGGCAAACAGTGCCTTCTTGAGATCTTTCAGACCGTCAAATCCGATGTCTTTGCAGAAACGAACCCATGCAACCTTGCTGACACCTGCTTCCTCGGCCAGCTGGGCAATGGGTTTATGGAAGATGTCTTCCACGTTATTTAAAAAATACTCTGCAACCTTCTTTTCTGCGTTGCTCAGGGAATCGTAGATGCTGCGTACGCGCAATTCAATGGATGACATTTGTATGTTCTCCTTATATATCCCGGAAATCCGGTATGGGATGGCAGAAGCTGAAACTCTTGGGAAAAAGAATTTCCAGATAATCTCAGTTACATAGTTAGTATACTACATTCCGCTGCAGTATTGCAACATTGATTCGTGATTTTGCCGATTTTTCTTTTGTTTCCTCGAAAAATTAGTTTCGCAGCAAGACTGAAAAATAATTTCTATTTTCAGGAGAAAATGCTTTCTGATTGCGAAAAGGGTCATCTTATGATAAATTATACGTAATGATTCAAAGGAGGTCCGGCCATGAAAGAAGAGTGTTTGATCTGCAAAGCACCATTGGAATACTTTCAGCAGGATGAAATGATGGAATGCGCCATCTGCGGCAAACGGGAACTCAGCAAAACCCGCTGCGTAGCGGGGCATTATGTTTGCTCCGATTGCCATACACGGGGTAT
This sequence comes from Oscillospiraceae bacterium, assembly GCA_017516785.1. The sequence continues at coordinate 3,569 of JAFXAV010000023.1, read as the reverse complement.
GGACAGCATTTTAGGCATTTGCCTCACTGAAACCTCAACCGATCCCATCGATATCATCCGCAGAATGATGGAAATGCCGTTCTGCCATATGCATGGACCTGAGCATCATGTGATGGTTGGTGCCGCACTGCTCACTGCTTTTCGCAACGCAGGGGGAGCGATTGATCTTGCGGATGCGCTGAAAGAGATGTACAGCCGTGGCAAAGCAGTTCCAGGGGGCGCCTGCGGCTTCTGGGGGGCCTGTGGCGCTGGAATCAGCGCCGGACAGTTCATGGCCATTGCAACGAAATCCACGCCCCTGGCGACGGAACCCTGGGGTCTGAGCAACCGGATGACTTCCAGAGCTTTGGATGCAATTGGAAGTGTGGGCGGACCCCGGTGCTGCAAGCGGGATTCCTGGCTTTCTATACTGGCAGCGATTGATTTTGCAAATGAGCAGCTGGGCGTGAAAATGACGAAAACCGTTCCTGTCTGCGACTATAGCAAGAAAAACAACCAGTGCATCGGCAAGCGGTGCCCATTTTCGGAGGCCAATCATGAAAAAGCCTAAGGTTGCCTTTATCTGCGTCCATAATTCCTGCCGCAGCCAGATGGCGGAGGCATTGGGAACGAAGCTTTGCTCTGATGTCTTTGAAAGCTATTCTGCGGGCACGGAGACAAAACCCCGGATCAATCAGGATGCCGTTCGGCTCATGAAGCATGTTCATGGCATTGATATGGAGGAAAATCAGTACAGCAAACTTCTTTCCGAGCTTCCGGAAATAGATATTGTGATTACCATGGGATGCAATGTCCATTGTCCGTTCCTGCCCTGCAAATACCGGGAGGACTGGGGACTGGAGGATCCCAGCGGCAGGGATGATACAGCGTTTCTGTATACCATGGAGCGCATCAAGGAGAAGCTGCTGGATCTGAAAAAACGCATTGCGGACGGGAAATTGCTATGAAGATCAGCTGTTACGGGGATTCCAATACCTGGGGATATGATCCCAGAGGATACTTCGGTGGTCGGTATGATTATCCCTGGCCCGCAATTCTGGCGGAAAAGCTAAATTGCTCTGTTTGTAACTGGGGCATAAATGGCCGGAAGATTCCTACAGAGGCAGTGGAATTTTCCTCGGATACGGATCTTTTGATCTTGATGCTTGGAACCAATGACTTGCTGGAGGGCGCTTCTCCTGAAGCTGCCTGCCATAAGATGGAGCAATTTCTGAAATCCAGGAATTTGAACAGAGTGCTGCTGATTGCTCCTCCGGTCATGAAACCGGGCGCCTGGGTTCAAGATCAGAAGCTGATCGACGATTCTGCATGCCTTGCTAAGCTTTACCAGAGCCTCGCAAAGCGCCTGGGTGTCCGGTTTGCCGATGCCGGACAGTGGAACATTCCTCTCGCGTATGACGGCGTACACCTCAGCGAGGAGGGGCACAGAGTATTTGCAGAGAGATTGACTGAATATTTGGAAAAGGAGAATGAACTATGCTGGAAACAGGCATGAAAGCGCCGGAATTTACTCTGAACGATAAAGACGGTAATGTCGTCAGTCTTTCCGATTTTCTTGGAAAAAAGGTGGTTTTGTATTTTTACCCTAAGGATAATACCCCCGGCTGCACCCGTCAGGCATGCGCCTTTGCGGCAGCCTATGATGGTTTCAAATCCAAAGATGTGGTGGTTATCGGAATCAGTAAAGACAGCGCGGCATCTCATCTGAAGTTCGCCCAGAAGAATAATCTGCCTTTTATTCTGCTGTCCGACCCGGAATTGAAGGCCATTCAGAGCTACGGTGTCTGGCAGGAAAAGAAGCTCTACGGAAAGGTCAGTATGGGTGTGGTACGAACCACTTTCATCATTGACGAGCAGGGAAACATTGAGCGTGTGATGCCCAAGGTCAAGCCTGATACCAATGCGGCGGAAATTCTTGCATATCTTGGAGCGTAAGCTATGAGAATTATCATTTCTCCTGCCAAAAAAATGAATGTGGACACAGATAGCTTTCCCTGTCGGGGGTTGCCTCGTTTTTTGACCAGGACGGAGCAGCTTTGCGCAATTCTGCAGTCCATGTCCGATGCCCAGCTGAAGAAACTCTGGAAATGCAATGACCAGATTGCGGCACAGAATATCCAAAGACTTCAGAATATGGATCTGCGTAACCGGCTGACCCCAGCGGTTCTGGCCTATGAAGGCATCCAGTACCGTTATATGGCTCCGGGGGTATTTACGGATCAGGCGCTTTGCTATATCCAGGAGCATCTGAGGATTCTCTCGGGGTTTTACGGTGTTCTGAAACCCTTTGATGGGGTGACACCCTACCGCCTGGAAATGCAGGCAAAGCTCTGGGTGGGGGAGTGCAGGGACCTTTATGCCTACTGGGGTGACAGCATTGCCAGGGCACTACTGGAAGAAACGGACTGCATCATTAATTTGGCGTCCCGGGAGTACAGTGTATGCGTATCCCAATATTTACCTGAAAATGTACGGTTTATCACCTGTGTCTTTGGCGAAGAAAAGGACTGCAAGGTGATTGAAAAGGGTACCATGTGCAAAATGGCCCGGGGTGAGATGGTTCGTTACATGGCGGAAAACCAGATCGAAAATCCGGAGCTGATGAAGTCCTTTGACCGGCTGAACTACCGGTTTGATGAATCACGTTCTGATGATAAAAAGTTTGTATTTATAATGGATGCAACCGGAGGTTGACATGATTTCTTGCATTTCTGTTGAAAATATGCGTCAAAGTGATGCCTACACAATTGCCAATCTGGTGCCGGGTCTGGAACTGATGTATCGGGCGGCTTTCGGTGTTTTTAAGGCTTACACCTGGCCGGGCAGCACGGCCATTCTGGTGGGATCCGGCAATAACGGCGGTGACGGCTTTGCCCTTGCCTGTATTATGAAAGAGCGGGGATATGACTGCACAGTATTTACAGTCAGTCAGAAACTGTCTTCCGACAGCGCCTATTATGCGGAAAAGGCAAAAGAAGCCGGTGTGACAATCTGTTCTTTTGAACCTGACTGTCTGAATGGATTTACTACTGTAGTAGACTGCCTGCTGGGTACCGGCTTTTCCGGAACAGTCCGGGGAAGCTATCGGGATGCAATAGAAGCCATCAATGCATCCGGTGCCTTCATTGTCAGTGTTGACATCAACAGCGGCATGAATGGTGACACCGGTGAAGCAGAACTGGCTGTTTGCTCTGATCTTACTGTGACCATCGGTTATGTCAAAACAGGACTTGTTTCAGAAAACGCCGGCAATTACATGAAGCGGCTTGTATGTGCTGATATTGGCATTGTTCTGGTACGGGAGGAAGGATTCATTACTGATGAAAATTGCCCCCCTTGGCTGGATATGAACATCATTGACGTCAAATAAAAAGAGCCGCCCCAAGGCAGCTTCCAATAAGACAGTATGAAAACTACTGACATAGGGTAGCTGCCAAACAGGGGGCAACAACAAAAGAATGCGTGATACTTCAGTCCCATGGGCTGGGTATCACGCATTTTTTATTTTAGATCGCGAAGAAGTATTTGCAGATTCTGTGTTCCTCACCCTGATAGGGGCCGATGCCTTC
>JAFXAV010000022.1 GCA_017516785.1 Oscillospiraceae bacterium | reverse complement strand
TGTTGTTGAAAACGTACGTGTTAAACCCTCACCCCTCTGGATGAGAGAGAGACACCGTGCAAGCGGTGTGCGCGCAATCAACAACATCGTTGACATTACAAACTATGTTATGCTTGAATAAGGTCAGCCTATGCACGCTTTCGACCTTCGTTACCTTGAGGGTAATCAGGTTACAAAGCCGATGCCGCCGCAGCGGTATACGGAATAATAGGTGGTTTCGGTGTAGCGGTATTCGCTGTCGCTCCAGGAGCGGGTCCGGGATGCTCTGTAATGGATATCCGCATCCGCGTCCGCATCGAAGAGCCATACCGGCACATACAGGCCCTTGACCTCTTCGATATGGTTCTGGTCCTTGAAAACCTTGGGAAGCAGCAGCTTTCCCTTGTAGTGGTTATTCAGCGCCGCAATGGCTGCCTTCTTATCCACCTGAAAGGGGATCACCAGATCCGGCTTCAGGCTGCCGGAGAAGTGGCCCGTCAGCACCACAGGATTGCCGCAGTAGGGACAGTGGGTAGCGCCGGTGGTCTCGTCTGCCACGATCTCGCCGCCGCATTGCTTGCAGCTGTAGACCCGCAGCCCGTCGGTCTCACCCTCGTCCCAAGCGCTGCCCGCCTGAGTGTCCCAGGTCATAGCGTCCTGCTTCTTCTCAGCCTTCCGGACAGCGAGGGCCAGCAGTGCTTCCACTTCAAGTTCCGCGCCGCAGCTGGGGCAGGTGGTTTCCTTTTCCCCCGGCTGGAAAAATACTTCTGCGTTGCAGGCGGGGCAGGTGGGCTTGGGTGCAGCGGCGGCTGCCTTTTTTGCATAGAAGGCCTCTATCTCCGCGACCTCGTAACTGCTGCCGCAGTACTCACATTCCAGCTTTCCGCTGCCCGCTCCGAAGTGGAGCGGGCCGGTACAGGCCGGACATTGGTAGGTATTGATCGCAGTTGCCATCGATGCAACACTCCTTATCTAAAAAATCAGTTCAGACGGAACAGTATGCTGTCAGCCGGATCGAAGTCAGTGATATATACAGATCCTTTTACCCATTCGTTCTTGCTGTTTACGAATCCGACAACACGTCCGTCATAACCCTTGGGCATGAGATATTCATACTTTGCACTCAGCTTGTTCTGCCTGCGCCCGTCCTCGTTGTCGTACCATCCGGACCATGCTCCGGTGTATCTTTCGTATGTCTCCATTGGGATTCCGTTATAGACCACCATCGATGTTTCAAAACCGTCTTCATCCGGTTCTGTGATCGAATCGTCGTGGAGTTTGGTGTTATAATAGTCCTCAGAGCAGGTCGTCAGTTTAATGCCATACCAACGGGCATTGTCATCAAAGTAGGTTGCTTCCATTGTGACAATACGCCATTCATAGCCTTCCTTGGCGGGGTAGCCTTCAGCAGAATCAAAAATCTCATAGCTTGTGATTATCGCTTCGCCGGTAGTGGGGACTGGAGTAGCGCTGTTGGCATCGGTGGTAAAGAGGTACTGTACACCCACTTCCATAAATTCCGCATAGCCTGCCTGCTCCATCTCTGAGGGCAGAGGCTCGAAGCCCTTGCGGAAGACCAGAACACTCTCCAGCATATCCAGCGTCATGATATCGCCTTCCAGCGTGTAATTGATGGTCATGTCATCTTCGGTGAAGGTAACAGTGCCGTCAACCCATGTCACGGGCATCTCCTCATCCATGAACAGGACACCGGTACCGTCGGGAAGCAGATTCAGATACATAACCATACCCATGCGCTTGAGCAGAAGCATATCCTCTTCGCTGACGGTGGAATCAGCATCCGCGCCGGTAATGCGAATCAGCTCCCAGTAGCCGGCATCGTTGTAGGTGGTCATATTGGCGATTTTGTCTGCAATGCTGCCGCCCTCCAGTTCGAAGGTCATCACGCAGCCCATGTTCATCAGGTCGATGACGATATTACCACTCTTCAGTGTACCTACACTGTCTACACCCTCCACGGTGACGGTAATGTCCTCACCCTCCAGCGACCACTTGAGCTTAAAGTCATCGCCGTCCAGCATGATGGCGCCCTTGCCGCCGGACTTCAGCTCGATCCAGGTCTCGCCGGGGTAAATATCACTCATGGGCATGCTGAAGCCGCCCAGTGCCGCGCTGACACCGATGTATTTACCCGCATTGGGATCTTCTTCTGTACTGCCGCCGCAGGCTGCCAAAGAAAGCAGCATGGCGAGGGTCAACAAGATCGCAAGCAGTTTTTTCATAGTTCTCTCCTTTTAGTGGCTTGGTGGGAAGATGGGACCTTCCCACCAAGCTGTTTTGTTTATCCGATCACGATGGTTTCCAGCATGGGCAGCACATCTTCCAGCGCTACACCACGCACTTCTATATCGAAGGCCTTGCCGGTAGAGGTTTCCGCAACCAGATAACAGACCGTGCCGGTGAGTGTTTTCATGTACTGGAATGTATTGCTGCCGATAGTCATTTCTGTCCAGGTAGTGCCGGGATAACCAACGGAGATATATTCTATATCGTCCTCCAGGGAGCTCAGCTGCAAATCCTTGATATCCACCCAACCAAACTTGGAGTCTGTGGGGACAATCGTCAATGCATAGTTGGAATTGGGAGTTCCCTTGTCCCAGCCTTCCATGGTTGTGATGCTGACATAGCCCTTGTCGGTGGTATAGGTAGTGCCCACAAAGGGAGGCTCGGTGGGTGCCTCGGTAGGTGCTTCCGTAGGTGCCTCAGTGGGAGCTTCCGTGGGGGCTTCGGTGGGTGCCTCGGTGGGAGGTTCGGTGGGCTCGGGTGCCAGATTCTTTTCGCCCATGGTGACGGTATCGTCAGCCGCTACATAGAACACCGCGCCCAGACCGGTGCCGCCCTGGTCATCCACGATCTCCACTTCCAGAGGACTATCAGTGTACAGGCGGAACAGGCAGGAGACCTTCACCGTCTCGCCAGTAGGCTGAGAGGATTCAAAGGCCTCATCTGTTTCGGTTTCATTGAAGATACCGGGCCACACATTGCCTGCGCCGACACCATCCTGAATTCCCCACAGATCGGCAACGCGCCACATGCTGACTTCCTTGTCGGACTTGTTGGTGTATTCAAAGAATACACGCAGAGCCCGGTTGTCGTCGCCGTCTTTGCCCACTTCCGCAGAAAGGATACGGATGTAGGCCTTGCCCTCATAATCGCCCTCCTGAGGAAGGATATCGGTCCATGTGGGATTGGAGACGGTTACCTTCGGCAGTTCCTCCTTGGGAGCGCCGGGCAGGTTGTTCAGATCGAAGGAGTAGGATACGATTTCCTCATTCTTTCCCCAGACGTTATACAGCAAATCTACTGCGCCGCCTTCCAGATTGACCTCTTTCTGGTTCACACAACGGACCGTCATACCGGGACGGATCCGCATCAGCCGGTTATACTGCTCCGGGAAATCATGTTCACTGTCAGTAACGGCACCGGGCAGAGATGCTCCATCCTGCTTGGTGTTGTCAGTGACGAGATCCTGAAAAATCACCGTCGCATTGGAGTTATTGGTAAAATCAAACCAGATGCGCAGGGACTGCTGATCATCCTCGTCGGTGAACAGTTCCGCACCCACTACATCCACGATGTAGCTGCCGTTGTCATCGGACCATTCGCCGCTGACCAGTGCAGTCTTCGGCGGCTCCGTGGGTGCGGGTTCCGTGGGAGCCTCAGTTGTCTGCTGCGGCTGCACCACATTGTCCTTGATGCTGGGTTCTTCCTTGCCGCCGCAGGCTGCCAGAGAAAGCAGCATGGCAAGGGTCAGCAATAAAGCAATTATCTTTTTCATAACGCATTCGCCTCTTTTTATATTTCCGTTTCTTTAACCAAGCTTGCTGCCGCAGCTCTGGCAGAACTTGCCGCCCTCATAGGGTGCGCCACAGTTGGGGCAGAATTTGGGTTTTGCAGTTTCCTGCACAGGGATGCCGCCGGGTTCCAGGTGCCCTAACCGCAATTTTGCATCTTCCACTGCAGCATCATTCAGCGCCCTGACCCGCTCCCAATCAGGATCGGAAAGCGTGGCGGCCTGACGTGCGACTTCAGCCCCCAGTGTAACGGCGGTGAGCAAATCGGGCGCATTTTTGATTCGCTCGATTGTCATAAGAATAGACTCCAGATTGGCAGTCTGGGCAGCAGGTGCGGCTGCGCCACGCTTGCCGTCTTCCACGGCCTGCTCGATGATTTGGCACATCTGCTGATACTCATTGAATTTTCTCTGCTCCTGGGCATCCCGGAAGGAACCGGTGCTGAATCTCGCGTTGCTGACACCGGCGCCTCTCAGGAAGGACGATGCCACACCCGTGCCGAAACCGCCGATGGTTTCCAACGTAACCACGCCGCGGTTCACATAGAATTTAATGTCATCAAAGTAGGGATTGTTGCGAATCTGCATCTTGATATAGAAATTGTAGTGCTGCTTGTATCTGGGAGGATTGTAGCTGACCATCTTGCCCTCGGCATCTCTCTGCTTCATTTCTTCGTCCCGCACATCAATGTCGGTGACGCAGGACATAACATCCTTGAAGGAAATGATATCGGGATTGGCTGCTTTGTAGTCAGAAGCATCGGTGACAAAGAAGCGGACAGGCACACCATTTACTTCTTCAATGTACATTTTATAGGCTTCGCCAATGACTCTGGAAACAGTAAATCCTTCCAGTTCCTTTGCGTTGCGTTCCCGGTATGCAATCTGCTCCTTGATCTGCGCCACAGTTGCGTGTCTGCGGTCTTCAAACCAGGGGGAGAGCAGTTTCACGCAATCCTTGCAGATTTCACCGTCTTCCAGCTTTTTATATCCAAACATTCCTACTTCTTTGCCGCAAATCTCGCAATCCTGCTTCTTAAATCTATCAAACAGACCCATAATTCATTCTCCTTTTCTCGTTGTCACATTTTTACAGACTGTCCACAATATCCGCAAGATAGGTTGCCGATATGGAACCGTAAATAAACTGATCGATCAGGCCGTCCTTCTTGGCTATCTTAATTTGCCGGGCGGCTTCCTTCTCCGCATTCTCGTCCACGATCAGGACGATTTTGCATTCCGGATTTTGCGCCTTGACTGCATCCCGAATCTTCATCCGCTCACATAGCTTCCAGGGGGTGTATCCTGTTACCTCCATCAAAAGTGCATAGGGCGAGATCCACTTACAATCGTCAACTACCTTGTCCGGTGAATCCACCGAATAAGGATCCAATTCGTTTCCTGATCTGCGGAGGGTTTCCGAAATGGCGTTACAGAACAGTGTATTTTGCATGTTGATCAAAATTCGCCTCATGGCATCACCTGCTTTCCATCGAGAATCAAAAAGTCCACAGCTAAAAAACAAATGTACTTCCCTGCTTACATTATAAGAAATTTCCTTTTTTTAGTCACTAGCACAAGTAATAGTCTTTTGGATCCAACAATAAAAATCGACCCCTTCGGATACCCAAAGAGGTCGGCTTTTGCAATATTGGATTATGAATCGTTGTCCGCCAATGCCTTGTCCGGCGTGACAATAATGAGATTCTTGGATGCCACGGCGATCAGCAGTTCCATGCGGGTACGGTAGCCGGTCTTGTCCAGAATCCTGCTCACATGCCAACGGATGTTGGATTTGGAACAGTTCAGCATTTTTGCCGCATCCTCGTCGGATGTACTTTGCATCAGTGCCCGGAGCACATCCAGCTCCGCATTCGTCAGCCCATAGCTGGTGGTAAGGCCCAGCTTTACCTCCGGGGTTTTGTTCGGGAAGACGGTTTCTCCCGACATGGTCTGATCCATAACCGTCAGCAATTCACCCCGGCTGGCATCTTTGTACCAGAAGCTGTCTGCCTGAGCCTGCTT
>JAFXAV010000021.1 GCA_017516785.1 Oscillospiraceae bacterium | reverse complement strand
TCTTGCGAGCGTCACGGCATGCCTTGCAGCGCTGGGGCTCGTTCTGGAAGCCGCGCTCTGCGTAGAATTCCTGCTCACCGGCGGTGAAAACGAATTCGTTGCCGCACTCTTTGCAAACTAAAGTCTTGTCTTCGTACATTGTGTTTACCTCTTTTCGGATAGTTGACGCCCCGTGAAAACCCATCGAAATGACCGGAACTAACCCAGGGTCGGTGATTTTGGCGGAAACCCACCATAAACCGCATTATATACAAATTCGTAAAATTTGTCAATACATTCTATGAAAAAAACTTGGAATTTTTAACTTTTTGTGCAATTTTCTCAAATTTCAAATCCAGTCTGTCCGTTGAAGGGAATGTGCAGATGGTCGTAGGCCAGGCGGGTCACGCAGCGTCCCCGGGGGGTGCGGGTCAAAAAGCCCAGCTGCATGAGATAGGGCTCGTACACATCCTCCAATGTGATGGCTTCCTCGCCGATGGTGGCCGCCAGGGTCTCCAGGCCAACGGGGCCACCGCCGTAATTTTGAATGATGGCACCCAGCATCCGCCGGTCAATGTTGTCCAGTCCCAGGCCGTCCACCTCCAGGCGGCTCAGTGCCAGGTCGGCAGCCTCCTTGGTGATGACACCGTCGCCCATGACCTGGGCAAAGTCCCGGACACGGCGCAAAAAGCGGTTAGCGATTCGGGGCGTTCCCCGGCTGCGGGAGGCGATCTCCAATGCGCCCCGGGGGTCGATCTCCATGCCCAGGATGGTTGCGGAGCGGGTGACGATCCGGGCCAGCTCCTCATTGGTATACAGCTCCAGCCGCAGGCTGACGCCGAACCGATCCCGCAGAGGGGCACTGAGCTGACCTGCCCGGGTGGTGGCGCCCACCAGGGTGAATTTTGGCAGATCCAGCCGGATGGAATTGGCGGAAGGGCCTTTGCCTACGATGATATCGATGGCGAAGTCCTCCATGGCCGGGTAGAGGATCTCCTCTACCGCCCGGTTCAGACGGTGGATCTCGTCGATAAACAGGATATCTCCCGGGCTCAGGTTGGTCAGCAGCGCTGCCAGGTCACCGGGTTTTTCAATGGCCGGGCCGGAGGTCACCCGGATGCCCGCGCCCATCTCGTTGGCGATGACACCCGCCAGGGTGGTCTTGCCCAGGCCGGGAGGGCCATAAAGCAAGGTGTGATCCAGGGGCTCACCCCGCTTCCGGGCAGCCTCGATGTAAACAGACAGGTTACCCTTGGCTTTTTCCTGTCCGGTATAGTCCGCCAGCAGCTTGGGCCGCAGGCCGATCTCCCCCGCATCCTGGGGGGCATACACCGGAGAAACCACCGGCGACATGATATCTTCATTAAACTCTATGCTCATAAAACTATCCTCCAATTTTGTACAAAGGCTCCCTTGTGTAAAGGGAGCTGTCAGCGGAGCTGACTGAGGGATTGTTCAATCAATTCATCCAAGTAATCGCATACACCGCGAAAATTTTCGCTTACTGCATTATTGGGTATGCGCACAATCTGTAACCCATACCCCTCCAAAAAGGCTGTCCGCTGCTGATCCTTACGGATCTCTTCGGGATCAAAATGCTGTGATCCATCCAACTCTATGACCATCTTTGCCTGGGCGCTGTAAAAGTCTGCTATGTATTTTCCTAACACCTTCTGTCTGGCAAATCTGCCAGGATGCCCCCTTAAAAAATCATACCAAAGGTGTCGCTCCTCTTTTGTCATATTTTTCCGCAGTTCTTTGGCAAAAGGCGTTAGACTCGCATTATGTTTATACTGCATGACAATCCCTCCGTCACGGCTTACGCCGTGCCACCTCCCTTTACACAAGGGAGGCTTTATCTCACTCAATTCTTCATGACCATGGCGCGGAGGGCATGACGGATGAGCTCTTCGGTGGAGGCGTTGGGGTCGGCATTTTTGAGGGCGGAAGCGATCTCCGCGGGAGAATAGCCCAGCTCCTGCAAGGCGGAACGGGCAGTCGCCAGGCTGCCCTGAGGGGCTGCAACCGGTGCGGCGCCGCCGGAGAAATCCAGCTGGGCGCTGCCGCCGCCCATTTTGTCTTTCAGCTCCAAAATGATACGCTGGGCCAGCTTTTTTCCTACGCCCTGGGCAGCGGTCAGCAATTTTTCGTCCCCGGTCATGACTGCCAGGGTAAAATTCTGCGGGCCGGCGGAAAGAATGGCCATGGCGGCCTTAGGGCCTACACCGTTGACGGTAGTCAGCAGCTCGAAGCAGTGCTGCTCCTCCCGGCTGATAAAACCGAACAGGTCGAAGGCATCCTCCCGGATAGACTCGGTGATAAATAATTTTGCCGGCTGATCCAGCCGCAGCTGGGCAGCGGTATACCCGGTGACCCGGCAGCCGTAGCCCACACCGCCGCAGTCAACCACCGCCAGATTGGGCTCCAGCACAGTCACCGTTCCGGAAACATAGTATAACATGGCAAAAACCTCCGGTTTTGATAATTGAAAGTTATTTTTCGCCCATTGCTCCGGCCAGGAGAGAGGTGCTGGAGCGGGCATGGCAGAGGGCGATGGCGATGGCATCGGCAGCGTCGTCGGGCTTGGGCATGGCATCCAGCCCCAAAAGGCGCTTGGTCATGTCCTGTACCTGGTGCTTGGTGGCGTTGCCGTAGCCCGCCACCGCCTGTTTTACCTGGGAAGGCTTATAAGCTGTTGCCTGCAGACCGGCCTGGCGAATGGCCAGCAAAATGACTCCCCGGCTTTGGGCAACCCCGATACCGGTGGTGACATTCTGACCGAAAAACAGCTCCTCAATGGCTACCGCATCCGGCTTGACCTTTTCCAGCAGAGCGCGCATATCCTCATAAATGATCTCCAACCGGGCGGAAAAATCCATCCCCGCCGGGGTAGTGATCGCACCGCAGGTAATGAGCTGGGTGCGTCCCCGCTGGGCATCGATCACACCGAAGCCGGTGATGCCGTAGCCCGGGTCAATGCCCAAAATGCGCATTACAGGTTACCTCTTGCGATGTTAATCATATACATCAGGATCAAAGCGATGAACAGCACCAGGGCGATCCGTGCTCCCCACACCTGCCATGCAGGTCGGGGGATATATTTGGGGGTCTCCTGCTGCAGCTGCTGCTCCAGTTCTTCTTCCTGCTCCTGCAGGATATCCTTGTCCTGATTTTCCATAGTGCTCACCTCATAAGCATATTTTTTTCATTATAGCACATTCGTTTATAAATGACAACGGAGAAATTACGCAAGAAAAAAGGACGCGACGAATCGCGTCCTTTCAAAGGAAATTACTGCATTTTCAGCAGGGTGTTGAAGGCTTCCACCAGCTCGCCGTTGGCCAACCGGGCATACACATGGATGGTGTTCTTGCCGTTGGCATAGGGTGTGACCCGGTCTTTCAACAGGCAGTCCATAAGGGAGGCGTTATTGGTTCTGGTGTGGATATTGGGGTTGTAGCACACCAGCACAGTGCCGTCAGGGCTGTGGACTTCTACCTGGACAGCGCACAGGCTGTAGTTGGTGTAGATGTTCTTGGTGAAGATCTCGCTCGCAATCATATCCTTGCCGTTTTCCAGGGCGGCAGTCTCACTGCCCACCCATGCCTTACCCGGCTCCACAGGCTCTTCGCCGGTGAATTCCTTCAGGGTGAAGGGGATGTAGCCCTTTTCCAGCAGGGTTTGGAAGGTATACTTTTTGTCAATGGTGCCCAGGGGACGCATGGTCTTGCCATTTTCCTGGAGATAGTTGTGGTCGTCGGTTCTGGTGCCACTAGCGCCCTGCTCATGGACATGCAGGTAGCTTTGGGTGGGATCGACCGTGCCATCGGGGTAGCGCACCACCACCGGATCCTGGGAACACATCATCACATGCCAGGAAGGGGAGGAGAACAGACCGTCGGCCATCTTCATCTGCGCCAGGGATTCGTACATCACCTCATTGCCGTTGGCGGCAATGATCTCGCTGGTGGCGGTTCGGGTGACGAAGTTGTAGTTATAGGTGTGTGGCCCATAGGTATAAGGGCCTACGGGGAGGATGTTGGACTCATACATGCTGTAGTTTGCCATATCCGAAAGGCCACAGCTGTCAGACACCCGATGCCAGCCTTGCTGGGCACCGGCCGCGCAGGCGCTGGATATCCTACTCAGAGTTTCTTCGCCCATGGCTTCCACATCCAAAACACCGGTCTCCGGATCCCAGTAGGGCAGCATTTTCCAAGGGTTGCCGTAGGTGGCGTTCTTAATGCCGGTGGCATAGCACATTCCGGAGTAGGCCAGGCCGATGGGCATGACCACTTCGCTGGTACGGCCCAGCAGCTGGTAGGCGTAAGAGATCGGCTGGTTGGGAGTCCAGGGCATGGTCATATTCAGCCGGAAAGTATCCACGCACAGCTGGCGCAGCTCCTGCTCGGTCATCTGATCGTTGGCGATAGGCAGAGCCATGTACTCATCGTACCACGCCTTGGGGTTGTGGACGATGCCGTGGTAGCGGGAATTATCCTTTTTCTCGATCACTTCGGGGCCCAGCTCAGTCTCGCCCTTGCCGCAGGCAAACAGGGAGAAGATCATCAGCAGGGTCAAAATCAGGGTAAATACTTTTTTCATACTTACATTTTCCTTCCTTTTTGGTATATTCCGACATGATTATAGCACATGGAAAAAGCATGTGCAAGTAGAAATTCCAGTTTGCAATGGACAATGGAAAATGGACAATTTCTGACTTCTCAGTTCTCAGCTGTCAATTAAGGCGCACTTCCCAAGGAAGTGCGCCTCAAGTAAGTGATTACAGCTTGGGGCCAGCCTCGACCAGTGCCTTGCCGGCTTCGTTGCCGGTGTACTTGACGAAGTTCTTGACGAAACGGCCTGCCAGATCCTCGGCCTTGCGCTCCCACTCGGAAACATCTGCATAGGTGTCTCTGGGATCCAGGATCGCGGGGTTCACGCCGGGAAGAGCGGTGGGCACTTCCAGGTTGAACATGGGGATGGTCTTGGTCTCAGCCTTCAGGATGTCGCCGGACAGGATGGCGTCGATGATACCACGGGTGTCCTTGATGGTGATACGCTTGCCAGTGCCGTTCCAGCCGGTGTTGACCAGGTAAGCCTTGGCGCCATTGGCCTCCATCTTCTTGACCAGCTCCTCACCGTACTTGGTGGGGTGCAGCTCCAGGAAGGCCTGGCCGAAGCAAGCGGAGAAGGTGGGGGTGGGCTCGGTGATGCCGCGCTCGGTGCCGGCCAGCTTTGCGGTGAAGCCGGACAGGAAGTAGTACTTAGCCTGCTCAGGAGTCAGGATGGAGACGGGAGGCAGAACGCCGAATGCGTCAGCAGACAGGAAGATGACGTTCTTGGCGTCGGGAGCTGCGGACACGGGGCGGACGATCTTCTCGATGTGGTTGATGGGGTAGGAGACACGGGTGTTCTCGGTGACGGACTTGTCGGAGAAGTCGATCTTGCCGTTTTCATCAACAGTAACGTTCTCCAGCAGAGCGTTGCGCTTGATGGCGTTGTAGATGTCGGGCTCGGCATCCTTGTCCAGGTTGATGACCTTGGCGTAGCAGCCGCCCTCGAAGTTAAAGACGCCCTCGTCGTCCCAGCCGTGCTCGTCGTCGCCGATCAGCAGACGCTTGGGGTCGGTGGACAGGGTGGTCTTGCCGGTGCCGGACAGGCCGAAGAACAGAGCGGTGTTCTCGCCGTTCATGTCGGTGTTGGCGGAGCAG
>JAFXAV010000005.1 GCA_017516785.1 Oscillospiraceae bacterium | reverse complement strand
AAGCATTAAATGGATGGATCAAGGAAGAATTGTACCTCGACTTCGGTTTGGCTGAGGCAGAGAACCTTCCGGATCTCCTAAATCAGTATGTCTATTTCTTCAATAACCACCGTCCAGCTGCCGCTTTGGGCTACAAAAGCCCAGTTCAGTACAAGACCGAACTAGGCTTCGTGTAGTTATGCTTTTTTAGTGTCTACTTTTTCTTGACAAGTGCATTGCTTCAAATGCACTCCCCCTGTTCTTTATCATTCTGTTTACCTTAACCAGGAACCTGGCCTTCCTTGCCGCTGAGCAGATTAATCAGGGAAGCAGCAACGGTGACAGCCGCTGCGCCCATGCCCCAGAGCTTGGTGATATTGCAGCGCATTTCTTCGTTGGCACAGACACCGATGAGGCTGGTGAACACCAGAAACAGCAGGACACCTGCCACGGCATTGAGCACCATCAGGCCCTTGTATTCCTTTTTCGCCAGCAGTGCCATGATGGCCGCCACCAGAATGATCACAGCGATGGCAACAGCCGCCTGACCTGCCCAGTGGCACTTCATGGGAACCTGGTTTCCGTTTGCCAGATCCAGCATTTTGCCGCAGACAGGGGCCCAGAGCTTTACAGCGCCAATCACGCAAAGAGCGCTGGCTGCCTGAAGGATAATCAGGATTTTATTCATGGTAGTTTTCATTTGACTTCCCCCTTTTAATCGATATCAATCAGAATGCCCTCTTCCAGCCGCATCCGGCGGGTAGCAACGGATGCCCAGCGGCTGTTATGAGTAACCATGATCACGGCAGTTCCCTTCCCGGTCTGATCCTTCAGAATTCGGATAATCTCCTGCGACCAGTGTTCATCCAGGTCGTTGGTAGGCTCGTCCGCCAGAATCAGGCTAGGGTTATGAAGCAGCGCACGGGCTGCCATAGCCCGGCGGCGCTGACCGCCGGAAAGCTGATGGGGAAAGAAATCGGCCCGATCTTCCAGTCCAAACTGATAAAGAAGCTCGTCCACCCGCTTCAGATCCTTTTTGCCGCCAACGCTCTGGGTAAAGATCAGGTTTTCCCGGAGGGTCAGTGCCTGGATCATGGTGCTGTCCTGAAAGAGAAACCCGATCTTCTTTGCCCGAAGTGCAGACTTTTCCGCATCTGAAAATTTGGATACATCCTTGCCTTCGAAGGTGTATGTGCCCTTGTCGCTTTGCAGCAGAGTGCCCATGACATACAGCAGCGTACTCTTGCCGATACCGGAGGGACCCTCGATGGCGATAAAATCGCCAGAGTTGACGCTCATGCAGATATCTTTCAGGGGCGTTACGATTTCACCCATCCGGTAATCCTTGTGAATATGTTCCAGCTTACAGATTTCCATATCAGTTCACCTCTCCCTGTGTAATGGCCGCCTGGGGATCCATGGATGCGCTCTTCCAGGCAGGAGAAACAGCGGCAGCGAATCCCAGCACACAAGCCAGAATTACGCCCGCAGCGCCGCAGAGCAGCGCAAGGCCCGCATTCCAGACAGAAGGTGACAGCTTGAAGGCATCCTTCAGCATTTCGATCACCGGATCCATACAGACCAGCGCCAGCGCGCTGCCCAGGAAACCTCCCATCAGGGCCATGGTGCAGGTTTCGCCGATGATCAGCCCGAAAACCTGGCCCTTCTGCAGTCCGATTGCCCGCAGCAGACCGATTTCCTTCTTACGCTCCTTGGCAAGCGCATTGAAACGGCCCACCAGGGACAGAATCGCAATCAGCAGGGAAGCAAGCCACAGGGCAAACATCACCTGCATGGTCACCTGCAGCTGACTCTGCAGCGCAGCGATGGTATCGCCGGTCAGCAGGCACTTGGCCTCCATGCCGGATTCCTCCACCTGCTGCACAAACGCATTGGGATCCACGCCGTCTTCAAATTTGACCATGATAACGGAGATGTAGTCATGGGGAGCCCGCTTGGTCCAGCCCTGACTCAGAACCTCAGACTCCAAGCACATATCCTGGGCAGTCTTCAGGTCCATAAAGAAGGTGCTGTCCATACCGCTGCCGGTGGGCTGCAGCATGGTGACTACCTTGAACACCCGGCCCAGGATCATGTAATTGTATCCCACCAGGTCGTCGTCTTCAAAGTTACTGCCGATAATCAGTTCCCCGTCGGCAATGCCGCTGCGGTTTTCCTCATCCAGATAGGGCTTCAGCAAAAAGTCTGTCTCAGAATCATAGCCGATGATTCTCACCGCTTCACCGGGTTCACAGCAGCCAAGTTCCAGCGTCTGACAGTAAAACTGGGGTGTCATGGCGGCAATACCTTCCAGCTGCTTCGCCTGTTCCACCGTTTCGATGGGCATATAGATATTCTCGGGCATAGCCGTGAACAGCAGATCATCACCCTTGGCTGCAGAGTATTTGGGAATCAGAACCGCATCCGCGCCCAGCCGCTCCCGGCTCAGGGCGAGGCCCTGATTCACAGTCTGAAAGATACCCAGAACCATAACAAAAACCAGAACCGTCAGCATGGTAATGGTCACAGTCAGGGTAGACTGGGTTCTTCGTCTGGAAATATTTTTCCAAATCAACATCAGCATTTTGTATACCCTCTCTTTATTATTCCCCGCAGGGATTCTCTACAATATCCATCTGCACCATCCGGTGAATGACTTCCTTGGGCAGCTGCTTTACGTCCTCCGCAGTGATGGAGGGGTCTTCCTGTCTCAGCTGTTGCCAGGCAAGGTATCTGGGGATGCACAGTCCCGCGGCTTCTGCCGCTCTGACCGTTTCCCAGTCCACCTGATAGTAAATCACATTTTCTTCCTCAGCAATGTTGTACGCCCGGCACAGAACATTGCTCAGCATCTCCTCACCGTGGGCATCATTATCCCCCGCCACCGTGATGGTGATGGTACTGCCCTGCTTCAGATAAGGTTCCAGGCTGTGACTCAGGAGGATCCGCTGCATGGCATCGTCATAAGCCATGCCCGCCACATCCAGTTCCGCCGCCAGCACCATTCCGTCGGAATTTCTTCCCTTCAGGGCAATTACACGGTCCAGGGCGTTGACCTTCAGCTCAATCGAAGGATTGACATCCATACCGATGCTGGTGGTAGGGAAAAACCAGATTCCTGCTCCGGTCAGCACCAGCGCCAGGGTTAGCATCAGCGTAGCCAGCCGTCTGCGGTAAAGGCGCAGCTGAAGCATATTGCGGCCATAGTCAAAAGTCTTTTTCCGCAATGCGGCCTTGGTTTTCCGTTTCAGCCGCTCCGGCGCATAAACGGTTTCAAAAGCTTCTCTGATTTGCTCATCCATCCGTAACACCTCCCAGAATTTCTCTCAGCAGTTCCTTGCCTTTGTGCAGATGGGTGTACACCGTATTGGGATTCCGTTTCAGAATTCCGGCAATCTCCGGCGCCGTGTACCCCTCATAAAAGTGCAGATAGATCACATCCCGGTACTGCTTTGGCAGCGCCCATACCGCTTCCATCACTGTATACTGCTCCATTGTGATCGCCGGAGCATGTTCTTTCAGGTCTTCGACAGAAATGGTGTGGCTGTGGAAAAAGCTTTTCAGTAGATCCTTGCATGCATTGATGGTCACCCGGATCAGCCAGGCTTTTTCGTGTTCCGGATTTTCGAAGTTTTTTCCGTAGAGGGCATATTTCAGAAACACTGTCTGGAAAATGTCCTCAGCATCTGACCCGTTTTTCAGGTAAACCATGCACAGCCGCAGAATCATATCCGAATACTGCTCAATGGCGTTATTAACTTCCTGCTCGCTGCGCATAGGCTTCCTCCCTTTGTCCTTCAATGATAATACGACTGAAATCGTTAAATCCATTTATGAGATACTATAATATGATACATTTTTTGTCCAATGGGATTATTTCATAAATAAAGGTCATTTATAGCTTTTACGGATAATAAACGTGGGCATAGGACTGGTGGAGAACACCCTCACCAGCAATCTGATTCTCGCAGTTATGCTGGCTTTCGCTGAGTACGAGCGGGGCATGATAGTAGAACGCACGCAGGCTGGGAAGGCTGTTGCCCGTCAGGATCCCAACTATCATGAAGGACGTCCCAAGAAGTACACCACCTGTCAGTTGCAGCATGCACTTGAGCTTCTGGACTCCGGCAAGACTTACCGCCAGGTGGAAGCCATGACCGGAATCAGCAAGAGCACGCTGATCAGAGCCAGGAAGATATGAAAAATCCCACCATTTTGTGGCATACCAGCACAAAGCGGTGGGATCATTTCGTTAGCCCTTAGGCGGGTGGGGATCGTTTCCGTACGAGTCCTTGGCACGGATTTTTCCGTTGACGCCATGGACCAGAACCTCTGAATGGTTCTTGATGGCCAGATCCCTTGCCTTCTGACGAGCCTGCTCCTGGGTATCTCCAACAAAGGAGGCGCGGGAGTTGCCTTCACCGATGGCCTGCCAGAGACCATCAGGCCGCTTAGTGACATGGTAATTCTTACCCATAGCTCAACCCTCCTTACACACGGGGGAGACACAGCAGGTTGTCGTCACCATACTGGTTCGGCTCAGACTTGACGTACTTCTCACGGTAAATGCTCACCATGGAGTCGATTTCGGTCAGCATCTGAGAGTTCCGGCAGCCGGCTCTCATTTTGATTTTGGTTGCGTAAATCATTATTTCCTCCTTACGCATACACGCACATAGGGTGCGGCTTCTTTGGGTTGATTGCGAACAATATGTAACCAGCCAAAAGAAAATGCGTTTACAAATTAGGGACATTGCATTTGTGCAACATCCCAACTTGCGCTAAGCGAGGCGCCGTGGTATACTGACCGTGTGTTAAGGAGAAACACGGAGAACGAGTCTCGGCTCAGCGATCTGTGAAAACACATTATGCAGTGCTTGTGGACGGCAATCCATGAGCACTGTTTTCTTTTTACCGGAAAACAATGGTATTATACCAGAACAACGTTGTGACGTCAAGTGGCAGAGCGCAATATATTGTGTCGTTTTTCGTCTTCTACCACAATATGTTGTGTCATTTATCAGCAAACTGTTCCATCAGGTCGAACAGCTCACTGGTTCTGATGCCCGTATCAAGCATCAGGATCGTGATGGTGTAATCCGGGAGCTCACAGTAGTTCTCCTTATCCAGACACTTCAGAAACAACTGGATATCCTCAATGGATGCAGGCTGCACATTTTCATCGTCCCGCTTTTTCTTCAGATCCAGCTTATCAAAGGGGTTGCAGACCAGGTAATCCTGCTTCACGCACCAGGAAAACAGCGCATGCAGGCACTGATAGGGATGGTTGAATCTGGCAGGACTGGTATCCGGAATCGCTGCAAAGTAGTGCAGCAAGTCCCGCTTCAGGTCATCCATTTCCAGACTGTCAGAGGACTTTTGAACGAAGTCATCAAGATACTTGCGGTACTCTCTGATCGTCCGTTCCCTGACCTTCTGAGCCGTCTTACAGGAGATGAATTCTTCCGCTGCCTCATGGAGGCTTTTCCTTGTTTTCCGAACATTTTTGACTCTCATGGCAAATTCCTCACTTTGGGTGGACCGTAGGCCCAGAAGCAATTTACCGTCATCCGAGAGTCGTGAAAAATTAACTTTATAAAACAAAAAGTTGGAAATTCACGACCGAAATCGCAAATTTCCAACTTCTTGGCAGGGGCACAAGGACTTGAACCCTGAGCCTACGGTTTTGGAGACCGCCGCTCTACCAATTGAGCTATACCCCTATGTAAATATAAAGGGCGGGTTACGCCCGTATTTTAAAAGTGGTGGGCCTTCAGGGATTCGAACCCGGGACTATCCGGTTATGAGCCGGAGGCTCTAACCAACTGAGCTAAAGGCCCATGGTTGTCGCGGGGTGCTGAGCACCATCACTTAACACAGTCTATCACAGACTTTGCCGTTTGTCAAGCATTAATTTTGCTTTTTCCGAAATTCCGGGCACGCCGAAGCGTGCCCGGAGGATTTCGAGAATTACTCCTCGTCCTCTTCCAGAGAGAACTCCAGAGTTTCGCCGCAGTCGGGGCAGACGATAGCACCCTTTTCCAGGGTCTCTTCGTCGAAGTCAACAATCTCGTTGCAGACGGGACAGACAACCTCATAAATGGTGCTTTCCTCGTCGCCGAAGTCGAAGCCTTCATCGTAGTCTTCGTCCTCGTCCCACTCTTCCTCGTCTTCCTCATCATAGTCCATGATGAAGTCCTCGATGGCGTCCAGATCTTCCTCGATCTCATCCAACTCGTCGGAGATGGCGATGGTGGTATCTTCCACATCGGACAGCTTCCGGGTCACATCGCCCAGCAGATCCACGATGGCTGCGATCATCTTGCCCTCATCGGACTCGGTGTTCAGGGACAGGCCATCCATCAGACCCTTCAGATAGGCGGACTTTTCAGAAATCGTCATAGTAGTATTCTCCTTTTGCCTTATCGGCAGATTGGGGTTTTAAGCAGTGACCCAAAAATTAAGCCTTGGAGCGGCCCAGGTACTCACCGGTACGGGTGTCGATCTGGATCTTGTCGCCTTCGTTGATGAACAGAGGCACCTTGACCTCAGCGCCGGTCTCAACAGTAGCGGGCTTGGTGACGTTGGTAGCGGTGTTGCCGGCGAAGCCAGGCTCGGTCTCGGTAACAACCAGGTCAACAAAGTTGGGGACTTCAACGCCGAAGACCTTGCCCTTGTAGCTCAGAACGGTGCAGACGTCGTTTTCCTTGACGAACTTGAAGCCGTCGTCCAGAACGCTGCCGTCCAAGGGCTCCAGCTCGTAGGTTTCCTGATCCATGAAGTAGTACAGGGAACCGTCGTTGTAGGAATACTCCATCTTCTTACGCTCAATGTAAGCGGTGGGGAACTTGGCAGAGGGGTTCAGGGAAGTTTCGGTCACGCCGCCGGTGATGACGTTCTTCATCTTGACGCGGACGAAAGCTGCACCCTTGCCGGGCTTAACGTGCTGGAACTCGACGACCTGCATGACCTTGCCATCCAGTTCGAAGGTAACGCCGTTACGAATATCGCCTGCAGAAATCATAAAATAATCCTCCTAAGTGCTCTCCCCTTTCGGGGGGCGTATTTTTGTATATACTTAGCTGATTTATTTTACCCTAAAATGCCAGACATTTCAAGAGGTAATCAGAACTTTTTACAGAATGATGAGATTTTTGGGGCTGGTGGCCAGATTTTCGTAGCCATCTGCAGTATAAATCACACAGTCCTCGATTCTCACACCGAACTTGCCAGGCAGATAGATACCGGGTTCTGCGGATGCAACGGCACCGGCGGGCATGGGATTGGGGTTGCCTGCGTTGGGACTGGGGCCTTCGTGGACTTCCAGACCCAGGCTGTGGCCGTAGCCATGGCCGAAGTAAGCGCCGTAACCGGCATCTGCAATGACCTTCCGGGCAGCGCCGTCAATTTCCTTGCCGGGAACACCGGCCTTAGTGGCAGCAAGACCTGCCAGCTGGGCTTCCAGAACAGTGTTGTAAACCTTCTTCATTTCCTCGGTGGCATAGCCGACAGCCACGGTACGGGTCATATCGGAGCAGTAACCATAGTACAGGACGCCGAAATCCATGGTGATGAAGTCGCCTTCCTGGATGACCCGCTCACCGGCAACGCCGTGGGGCAGGCTGGAATTGGGGCCGGAGACCACGATGGGGTCAAAGGACAGACCATGAGCGCCGTTCTTGTACATGCAGTAGATCAGTTCTGCCTGCAGCTCCAGCTCGGTCATACCTACCTTGATCTTGGGCAGTACTTCTGCAAACGCCTTATCGGCGATGGCCTGGGCCTTGCGCATCAGGTCCAGCTCCCACTCTTCCTTGATGCCCCGGAAACCGGAGATCTGTTTATTGAAAGGAACCAGCTTTGCATTCAGATTCTTCTCATAGGTCATCAGCTCGGCAACGGTCAGATAGTTTTCTTCGTAGCCCAGAGTGGTGACACCGAAATCAGCGATTGCATCGTTGAGCAGCTTGTTGTAGCTGTACTGCTGCACCATCTGCACCTCGAAACCCTTGATACCCTTTTCGGCGGACTCGATGTAGCGGCTGTCAGTGAAATAGCGGCAGCCATTCTTGGTGACGATGGCAACGCCTTCGGCGATATCAAACTCGGCGCCGTAATGGCGGGCATAGCGGGAAGTCAGCAGCAGGCCGTCCACTTCGCCGTCCAGCAGAGATAAATACTTGTCAATGTTCTTCATTTTGCAATCCTCCTGTTTCTTGCAGCGCAGATAAAAGGCAGTTCCAGCACATGACGTGCCTTCAGCCAGAAATTGTGATTGTCAATGGCCCGGACCAGAATGGGCATCACGCCGGAGTTGTTCGCAGCCAGGGTATCCGTATAAATCTGGTCGCCCACCAGAGCGGCGTTCTCCGCAGGAATTTCAAACTGCTCCAGACATTCCTTCACGCCCCGGGTGCCGGGCTTCTTTGCCCGGGTGATGCAGGGGAGGTCATATTTGTCGCAGAAGATCTTCACACGGTCATTTTTGCTGTTGGAAACCACGCACAGCAAAATATCAGATTCCAGCATGAACCGCAGCCAGTCAACCATCTTCTCCGTGGGAACATCGGTGGTATAAGGGACGATGGTGTTGTCAAAATCCATCATCAGAAGGCGGATGCCGTAGCCATTTAGGAGCTCCGGAGTCAGATCCGTCAGCTCATCGGTAATCAGCGCAGGCAGCAGAGAAAAAGACATATTCCATTTCTCCTTTTCATAAGATATGAAAGATTATAACATGATTGGGGGCTTTTGTCCATGGCTTTGCCGCTGATTCTGGCCATGACCGCTGCGGAAATGGCGGCCGCATCCACCTTATCAAACCAGGCCGCATGGATGGCCTGTCATTTTTCACCTTATTCTTTAGGAATCACCAACATCCCCAAGAGTCTTCCTGCGGGAAGCATTCTGATCCTCAACGACCGGGTTCCCTGTCAGGACCACAGCCCCGATTTGGCAGCCCATCAATTAAGCGAGACACTGACTCACCTTCACTGCGAAAGTCTGCTGCTGGACTTTCAGCGTCCGCCGGAGGCGGAATCCGAGGCTATGGTCAGTTTCCTTCTGGAAGCGCTCCCCCGCCCCGTCACTGTGTCGGAATTATACGCAGAAGGCAGGAACTGCCCGGTATTTTTGTCCCCTCCTGCCCTTCATGTGCCGTTGGATGAGTATCTCATCCCATGGCAAAATCGGGAAGTCTGGCTGGAAGCGGCTCTCTGTCAGGAGGACATCGACGTTACAGAATCGGGGACGACCTTTGCCCCACAGTTCCCACCCGACTATCTTGACGGCGGCTTTTTTGATCCGAAACTCTGCTGTAATTACAAAACGGAGGTGTCCGACCACCAGGTACGGTTCACCCTCTTCGACACCTCCGAGTCCTTGATGGAAAAAATGAAAAAAGCCCAGTCTCTGGGAGTCTCCAGAGCCGTGGGCTTATTCCAGGAACTGTATCCGCTCCTAAAAGTTTAAAACCGCCCTGGTTGTCCCAAGGCGGTTTTTGAGCATAATCAAGAGGGATTTTCAATTAATAGAACTTTCTCTTGTTCTTACGGGCAGCTTCAGACTTCTGCTTACGCTTCAGGCTGGGGCTGACGTAATGCTCGCGCTTCTTGACTTCGGCGATAACGCCCTCCTTGGCACAGCTGCGCTTGAAACGACGCAGAGCGCTCTCCAGAGATTCGTTCTCCTTGACGCGAATTTCAGACATTGTTTTCCCTCCCCTCAATAGCATCCGGCTTAATCCAGGATGCGTTCAGGGCCACATACTGGCTTGATATATTATAGATGTGCTTTCGCTGTTTGTCAAGAAATAATTCTAAATTTTTTCAGAATTTTTCCACATTATTTGACGATCAGGTTGACCAGCTTATTCTTGACCACGATGGTCTTACGGATCTGGCCGCCCTGCTTCTCCAGGAACTTGGCAATCTTCTCATTTGCCAGGACATTTTCGATGACCTGCTCATTTTCCAGGTCTGCTGCCATCATGACTGTGCCGCGCATCTTGCCGTTGACCTGAACAGCGATGGTGACCTCGTTGTCCTTGCACTTTTCCTCATCATAGGTGGGCCAGCTCTCGTAGGCGATGGTGTTGTCATGGCCCAGAATCTGCCACAGCTCTTCGCCCACGTGGGGAGTGATACAGGACATCATCTTGATGAAGCCCTCGGCATACTCTCTGGGGCAGGTGCCGTTCTTGTAAACATCATTGACAAAGACCATCATCTGAGCAATGGCAGTGTTGAAGCCCAGCTGCTCAAAGTCGGAAGTGACCTTCTTGACGGTCTGATGGTAAATCTTGGTCAGCTTGCCGTCATCGGTATCGGTGATGTTGGAAGTCTCGCTGAAGAAGTTCCACACACGGTTGATGAACTTCTTTGCGCCGGCAACGCCGGTGGCGCTCCAGGGCTTGGAAACTTCCAGGGGGCCCATGAACATTTCGTACAGACGCAGGGTGTCAGCGCCGTACTCCCGGACGATGTCGCTGGGGTTGACCACGAACTCGGGGAAGCGCTTGCCCATCTTGATGCCGTTCTCGCCCAGGATCATGCCCTGGTGAACCAGCTTCTTGAAGGGTTCCTTCACAGGAGACAGGCCGTTGTCGTACAGGAAGCGGTTCCAGATACGGGAGTAGATCAGGTGACCAACGGCATGTTCGGGACCGCCCACGTACAGGTCAACGGGCATCCAGTGCTTCAGCAGCTCGGGATCGCAGAATGCGTTCTCATTCTTGGGATCGATGTAGCGCAGGTAGTACCAGGAGGAACCGGCGGAACCGGGCATGGTGGAGGTCTCGCGCATACCCTTCAGGCCGTTATTATCGTAGTGCTTCCACTCTTCGGCGTTCTCCAGAGGTGCCTTACCGCCGCGGCCCTTGTAGTCTTCCAGGACGGGCAGAACCAGAGGCAACTCGCTGTCCGGCAGGAACACGGTCTCGCCGTCTTCGGTGTAGACACAGGGAACGGGCTCGCCCCAGTAGCGCTGACGGGCGAAGATCCACTCACGGAAGTGGTAGTTGTTCTTGCGTCTTGCAACGCCCTGAGCCTCCAGCTTAGCAGTAATGGCTTCCTTGGCTTCCTCAACGGTCAGGCCGGTAAACTCTTCAGAATTGATCAGCTTGCATCCCTTGCCCAGATAATCCTGCTTCTCGAAAGCGCACTCAGAAACGTCGCGGCCCTCGATGACCTGGATCATGGGAATGTTATGGGCGATGGCATACTCGAAGTCACGCTGGTCGTGGCTGGGAACAGCCATGACAGCGCCGGTGCCGTAGTTACCCAGGACGAAGTCGCCGATGAACACGGGAACTTCACGGCCGTTGACGGGGTTGATGGCGTAGATGCCCTTCAGGCAGCAGCCGGTCTTGGTCTTGCTGGCGTCGGTACGGTCGATTTCACTCTTCTTTGCAGCTTCCGCGATGTAGGCTTCCACTTCTTCGCGATTCTCAACACGATCCAGAAGGCTTTCGGTGATCTTGCCGTCGGGGGCCAGAACCATGAAGGTGATGCCGTAGATGGTTTCGATACAGGTAGTGTAGATGGAGAACTGACCGCCGCCCACCAGCTTGAAGTCCACTTCCACACCTGTGGACTTGCCGATCCAGTTGCGCTGGATTTCCTTGGTGGATTCGGGCCAATCGATTTCGTCCATGCCTTCCAGCAGCTTTTCAGCAAATGCAGGCTGGTCGATGACCCACTGCATCATCATCTTCTTCACAACGGGATAGCCGCCGCGCTCGGACTTGCCGTCGATGACTTCATCATTGGCCAGAACAGTGCCCAGTGCTTCGCACCAGTTGACGGGCATCTCAATGCGCTTTGCATAGCCTGCTTCCCACAGCTTCTTGAAGATCCACTGGGTCCACTTGTAAAAATCAGGATCAGAGGTAGCGATGACCTTGGACCAGTCATAGTCGAAGCCCAGCTCCTTCAGCTGACCGGAGAAGGTTTCGATGTTCTTCTCAGTGAAGCCCGCGGGATGGTTACCGGTATCGACAGCGTACTGCTCAGCGGGAAGACCGAAGGAATCGTAGCCCATGGGGTGCAGCACGTTGAAGCCCTGCATACGCTTCATGCGGGACATGATGTCGGTAGCGGTGTAGCCTTCGGGATGACCTGCATGCAGGCCGACACCGGAGGGATAAGGGAACATATCCAGCACGTAGTACTTGGGCTTGGAGAAATCCCATACATCGGTGGCAAAGGTGTTGTTCTCTTCCCAGTATTTGTGCCATTTCTTTTCAATGGCGGAAAAATCGTAAATCATGGTTAATTACACCTCTTATAAAATCGAAGGTTTACTCTTCGATGATAATATCTTTCAGATCGACAACTTCTGCGTCGGCCCACAGGCGCTCCAGAGCATAGAACTCTCTTGCTTCCTCGGTGAAAACGTGAACCACAACGGAGCCGAAGTCCAGCAGCTCCCAGGAGTTGCCCCGATGGCCCTCACGGCCCAGCATGGGCTCGCCCAGCTGCTCCATGGTGTACTCAGCATAGTCACACAGAGTCTTGACGTGGGTGTTGGAGGTGCCGGTGCAGATCAGGAAGTAGTCAGCCAGGCTGCTGATCTTCTCAATACGCAGCAGCTTGATGTCCATGCCCTTCTTGGAGTCCAGAGCCTTGGTTACTTCCAGCGCCACTTCTTTTGCAGTTAACATATGATCTATCCTTTCTGAGAGAAATCTCTCTTAGCTTTCCAAATATGCCAGAGCTTCCCGGGATTCGGGACTGATCTCCAGCTTGCGGCTGACGAGGTTTTCCAGGGTCATTTCAAGGCCCATCTTCAGCGCGGCATTCAGATCGGAGAACGCCAGTTCCCGGAGCTTTTCAACGCCGGGGAAATTCCGGCAGGGTTCCATATAATCTGCCACATAGATGATCTTTTCCAGGGTGGTCATATTTGCCTTTCCCGTGGTGTGATGACAGATGGAGGAAACCACAGCTTCATTCTCACCAAAAATACGCTCCGCAACCAGACTGCCTGTGAGGGCATGAAGGGTTTTGGGGTGTCTCTGGCCAAATTCACTGAGTATCGTACCATATTCGCCGCACAATGTCAATTGCAGGGGGCCGTCCAGAGCCTTGGTGATGTCGTGGAGCAGACCTGCCCGGGCAGCATCGGTTTCATCCACGCCCCAGCGCTTTGCCATGGCAGCTGCGGTATCCCGGCAGCCCAGCACATGGGCAACCCGGTTGGGATTCAGAAGCCGCACAACGACCTTTTCCAGCTCTTCCATGGGAAGCTGCTTCCAGTCGGCGGTGCTGTCATAGAAGCCATGCTCTCTGATGTACGCGCCAACACCCTCCGGCAGGAAAGGATCTGCGCACCGGAAGGCCAGCAGCCGGCGCATCTGGGTGGAGGAAATGGCGGTGATTTCATTTTCCACCAGCTCAATCTCGGCGCCCATGGCTTCCAAGCGTTCCTTCTGGGCCAGAATGTCCGCCTTTTCGCCCTTCTCACCCCGGTAGAAGACACCGATGGCGGCGTTTTCCAGGAGGATGCCCGGCTCCTTCCAGTCAAGGAAGGTCAGGAACATATCGGTGCCCATCAGCAGCATCAGCTTTGCCTCGGGGTAGGCTTCACGGAGCTGCAGAATGGTCTGGTAGCTGTAGCTCTTGCCCTCCCGCTTCAGCTCAATATCTGAAACTTCAATTTTCTCATCCCCCGCCACGGCGATGCGCAGCATTTCCAACCGCTGCTCCGGCGTGGGGGAGTTTTCGGGAATTTCCTTATGGGGTGCGATCCGGTCCGGGATCATCAGCAGTTTGTCAAGCTTCAATGATTTTACCGCCTGACGGGCTGCTTCAATATGACCGGTATGGGGCGGATTGAAGGTTCCGCCGTAAATGCCGATTCTCTCCATTAGTCCCCTCCAATTCGTGCTGAGTCCGGATAGTATTCGTTACTGTCCTGACCCGCTCGGTATCGTTACATTTTCTGTAGTCTGCGCTGCGAAAAACTCAGTCCTCGCCCCGCAGCTGCTTCTCTCTTGCCTTCTCGATGGACTTCTCAATTGCCTGCTGGCGGAAGTACTCATTGCGCTGCTCGCGCACTTGCTTCTGGGCCAGACGGCGGGCCTTTGCGCCCTTGCGGACGGGGTTGGACTTGGAAACGGGAATGGCCTTGCGCTTGGCGCGGCCGGTCTGGTTCCGCTCCTCCTGGCACTTCTCGGAGAAGCGCCAGATGACAAACTTGTTGCCCACGCAGGAGATCCCCTCTGCGCCGGTGGCCTCACAAATCTCGTCGGAAACTTCCCGTGCAGTCATCAGGGCGCTTTCCAGGACCTTTCCCTTGACCAGTTCTCTTGCCGTCAGCAGCTTATCTGCCTCGGCCACGACGTTCTCAGTGACGCCGTCCTTACCTACCATCAGAGTAGTGTCCAGGGTGTTTGCCTGGGCGCGGAACTCTGCTCTTTCCTTACTTGTCAGCATAACCTGCCTCCTTTAACTTCTCGTTGAAAATATTCAGTGCATGAGCCCGGTGGGAGACCTTGTTCTTCTCAGCAGAATCCAGCTGTGCGAAGGTCTTGCCCAGGGGCGGATAGTAAAATACAGGGTCATAGCCAAATCCGGCAGAGCCCGCTTCGCTGCGGAGAATCTCGCCGTGGGCTTCGCCCCGGGCGCAAAGGGTTTTGCCCTCGGGGGTGACCATGGTGATGACGCAGACGAATTTTGCCTGCCGCTTTCCGTCGGGAACAGATTCCATGTTATTAAGCAGCAGGGTCATTCGGCCCTTGTCATCCAGGGTTTCATCAAAGCCGTACCGGGCGGAGTAGATACCCGGCTCTCCGTTCAGAGCATCCACACAGAGACCGGAGTCATCTGCAAGGGCGGGAAGGCCAGTGGCCTTCATAACAGCTTCTGCCTTGATGAAGGAATTTTCTTCGAATGTGGAGCCTGTTTCCTCCACATCGATATCAACGCCCAATTCAGACTGAAGTACCAGCTCAAAACCGAATTTATCGGTGATGGCGCTGATTTCCTCCAGCTTGTGGCGGTTTTTGCTTGCCAGAATGACTCTCATATCAGTTTTCCTGAATCAGAGCGTCAATGAAGCCCTTGGCTTCGAAGGGCATCAGATCGTCTACCTGCTCGCCCACACCGACGAACTTGACGGGGATCTGCAGGGCATCGGAAACAGCAATAACGATGCCGCCCTTGGCGGTGCCGTCCAGTTTGGTGACAGCCATGGCGGTGACGCCTGCAATGTCCTTGAACTGCTTGGCCTGAATCAGGCCGTTCTGGCCGGTGGTGCCGTCCAGAACCAGCAGCACTTCCCGGGCTGCATCGGGCAGTTCCCGGTCAATGATGCGGACGATCTTATTCAGCTCGTTCATCAGATTCTGCTTGTTGTGCAGACGGCCGGCGGTGTCAATGATGATCACATCGCTGCCCTTGGCCTTTGCGGACTGAATACCGTCGAAGACCACGGAAGCGGGATCAGCGCCCTCATGCTGGCGCACGATGGAAGCGCCGCTTCTGCCTGCCCAGATTTCCAGCTGATCGGCAGCAGCAGCACGGAAGGTGTCGCCTGCCACCAGCATGACGGACTTACCCTGGGTAACCAGCTGCTTGGCAATCTTGCCGATGGTGGTGGTCTTGCCGACGCCATTGACGCCGATAACCAGGATAACGGAAGGATTCGTGCTGAGGTTCAGCTGAGTGTCCCCCACGTTCAGCATCTCGGTCAGAATCTGCCGCAGACCAAAACGGGCATGCTCGGTGGTGCACCAGCCCCGGTCGGTGGCGCGGCGGCGCAGCTTGGAAACCACCTTGGTGGCAGTGTCTACGCCCAGGTCAGCCAGAATCAGAGTCTCTTCCAGCTCATCATAAAAATCGTCGTCGATCTCGTTGTAGCCGGAGAACACTTCCTCCAGCGTATCTGCCAGGGCAGCACGGGTCTTGGCCAGGCCTGCCTTGATCTTATCAAAAAATCCCATGATTTTTTCTCCTTTATTCCACAATTCCCAGATACTGTTCCATCTGGTTCAGATCCAGCCGCAGCAGGGTACTGACGCCCTGCTCCTGCATCGTCACACCATAAAGCACATCGGACGCTTCCATGGTGCCGCGGCGGTGGGTGATGACGATAAACTGGGTTTTCTTGCTGAGGTTATGCAGATAATTTGCAAACCGTTCCACGTTCCGGTCGTCCAGCGCCGCGTCGATCTCGTCGACCATACAGAAAGGCGTGGGACGAACCTTCAAAATGGCAAAATACAGGGCGATGGCCACGAAGGCCTTTTCGCCGCCGCTTAGCAGGGTGATGGTCTTGACCTGCTTTCCGGGAGGCTGCACCCGGATCTCGATGCCGCAGGTCAGAGGATTCTCAGGATCCTCCAGAATCAGCTGTCCCCTGCCGCCGCCGAACATATCTTCAAAGACTTCACCGAAGTATTTGTCGATCTTCGCAAATTCCTCTACGAAGATACTTGTCATCTCCTTGGTGATGTCCCGAATAATGCTCTCCAGCTCCCGCTTGGAATTCAGCACATCATCCCGCTGGGAAGACAGGTAAGTATAGCGCTCGTTGACCCGGGCATATTCCTCAATGGCGCCCAGGTTGGGAGTGCCCAGGGCGGAAATCTTCCGCTTCAGTTCCGCTGCCCGGCGGTTGCCGGCAGCAACGGACTCGATCTGGCCACGGTGGTCACCGGCAGTTCCGGGAGTCAGACCGTAGGAATCCCAGAGCTTGTCGATGATCTGCTTTTCCTCCATGGAGGTGGTGATCTTCTTCTGTTCCAGCATGGCGCAGGCGCGCTCCATGGTCAGGATGTCCTTGTTCTTCTCCTGAGCTTCCCGCTCGGAGCGGGTCTTGTAGGCTTCCGCCTCGGCGCGCTCGGTCATGATCTTCTGCAGAAGGGAGCGCATCTTGTCAGCTTCCGCGTCATTTTCCAGCTGCTTGGCAGCAAATTCTTCGATTTCCTTTTCCAGCCGGGCAGATTCTTCCCGGATGGTATCCATCAGAAGGAGCTTCTTCTCCCGGTCGCCTTCCATGGCGGACTGGAGATTCCGAAGGTCAGCGATGTGAGCCTTGGCAGTGGTGCATTCTGCATCCAGGGCAGCTTCTTCGGTCTTCAGCTGAGTGATCCGGTCGGTGATTTTCGCCGTTGCTTCGGTTGCCTCAGTCTGGCTGCCCTCCAGCAGCGCAAGCTGCTGCCGGGTGTCGGCCAGCTGTTCAGAATATACCTGAATCTTGGCCTGCTGAGCAGCGAAACGCTGCTTATCAGACTGAGTGCGGCTTTCCAGCGCTTCCAGTTCCTTTTCGGCGGATTCCTCCGCTTCCTCGATGGCGCTGAGCAGAATTTCATGCTGCTTCACGACGCCATCCAGCCGGAGCACCTGGTCTTCCGCCTCACGGAGCTGTTCCCGGGCGGTTCCGATTTCAAACTCCACCTGGTCAAGTTGCCGCTGGGCTTCCTGAAGCTCTGCTTCGGTGGTCAGTTTTTTCTGCTGGAGGTCTTTTTCCTGAGCGGCGAGCTTTTCCAGCTCGTTGGCCCGGGACAGGATGCCTGCCTCCTTATTGACACTGCCGCCGGTCATGGAGCCGCCGGAGTTCATAACCTGGCCGTCCAATGTGACGATGCGGAAGCGGTTTCTGTATTTATTAGCCATCGCAATGGCGGCGTCCATATCCTGGGCGATGACAGTCCTGCCCAGAAGGTTCTCCACGATGCCCCGGTACTGAGGCTGGGAGGTAACCAGCATGGATGCAATGCCCACAAAACCACGGCAGGACTCCAGGCCGTTTTCCTGAAGAGGTCTTCCCTGAATGGTGCTCAGGGGCAGGAAGGTGGCGCGGCCTCCGCCGGTGCGCTTCAGATAAGCGATGGCTGCTTTGCCGTCCTGCTCATTGCCCACGACGATCTGCTGCATGGCTGCGCCCAGAGCAATTTCGATGGCCACGGTGTAGCTGTCATCGGTGCGGAGCAATCTGGATACAGGGCCGTGGATGTTCCGAAGAGATCCCCTCTGAGCCTCCTGCATCACAAGCCGGACGGACTTGTTATAGCTGTCAAAATCCCGCTCCATGGCCCGGTAAACCCGCGCCTTGGCCGTGACGGAATCCAGTTTTGTTGTGATATTGCGAAGGCTTTCCTGCAGTTCATCCCGCCGTTTGGAGCGGGTGGACTGACGGAGGGTATAGCCTGCGATGGTGTTGTTTGCCGCGGTAACAGTTTCCCTGGCGGTACGCAGCTCTTTTCGGCTGGCATGGAGCCGGTCAGCAGCTTCCTTTTCTCTGGCTTCGCCGGAGAAAAGGTCCTTTTCCAGCTGTTCCATGCGGAATCGGGACTGTTCCAGGCTCTCTTCCAGGCCGCGGATATCTGCCTGCCGGCCTGCGATATCAGCAGCCAGGCTGGTTTCCTTTCCACGCAGTTCCAAAAACTGACGGGTGAAACCCTGGGCACTGGCAGTCATAGCGGCCAGCTGCTGCTGCAGCCTGTCCAGTTCTTTTTTTTTCAGGCTCAGGCTGCCTTCAATCTGAACGATACGTTCCCGGGTCAGAATCACCTGGTGCATGATACCGCCGCTGCGGTCCTCCTGCCCCTGGACTTCTTCCTCAATGCGGCTTAAGTTGCCGCTGTTGTTGTCGATATTGCCTCTCAACACCGCCATCTGGCCGTCCAGCTGCTGGTGGGTGGCTTCCAGCATGTTGACTTTCACCCGGACGGTTTCCAGCTCGGCATCCTTGCTTCGGAGCTTTTCGCCGTAGCGCTCCGCCTGGCGGTAGAGGTTCTCCAGATCCTCATGGGCCTGCTGCAGTACGAAGGATGCGGACTTGTAGTCCTCCTCCGCCTTCTTGGCAGCGGCAGAGAGTTTTTCCAGAGTGTCCAGCCATACGGCCACTTCCACGCCCTGAAGTTCTTCCTTCAGTTCCAGATACTTCTTCGCCTTTTCAGACTGGACTCTCAGAGGTTCCAACTGCAGTTCCAGCTCGGAAACCTTGTCGCCGATGCGAAGCAGATTATCTTCCGTCCGCTCCAGTTTCCGCTCGGTCTCTTCCTTGCGGTGGCGGTATTTGGAGATACCCGCCGCCTCTTCGAAAATCTCACGGCGGTCGGCGCTCTTCAGAGAGAGAATCTCATCGATTCGGCCCTGACCAATGTTGGAGTAGCCTTCCCTGCCCATGCCGGTATCCATGAACATCTCGTGGATGTCTTTCAGACGGGCGGACTGGCGGTTGATGTAGTACTCGCCGTCACCGGAGCGGTAGTACCGGCGGGTGACCATGACCTCGTCCGCATCATAGGGAAGGGCCCGGTCTGTATTGTCCAAAGTCAGGGTGGCTTCCGCGAAGCCAACGGCGCTGCGCTTCTGGGTGCCGCCGAAGATCACATCTTCCATCTTGGCACCACGCAGGGTTTTGCTGCTCTGCTCACCCATGACCCAGAGGATGGCATCGGAAATATTCGATTTGCCGGATCCGTTGGGGCCGACAATGGCGGTGATGTCATCACCGAAGCGAATCAGGGTCTTGTCCGGGAAGGACTTGAATCCCTGCAGTTCCAATGATTTTAAATACACAGCATACCTCTTGCTAAAAATTTAAATAATGAATCAGTTTATTATACCTAGAATCCCATAAAAAAGCAAGGTTTTCTTTCAAAAACAAAGTGCCTTTCGTTCGATATGGAACGAAAGGCACTCTACGGTTTTCGGTTTTCTCACACACTGACCTTGCAGCGGTAGGTGGGAACAATCTCCGCCACAATCTGCTTGATCTCGGGGGATTCGGCGATGCAGGCAGCTTCCAGACGGGTCAGCTGCAGCAGGAACTGCTCATCATCCATCTCGATGGGCTTGCCGATGTGGATCAGCTTGTTCTGGGTCTCCTGAAGACCCTCCTCATTCATCAGCAGCTCTTCATAGAGCTTTTCGCCGGGCCGCAGGCCGGTATAGACAATCTTGATGTCCACATCGGGAGTAAAGCCGGACAGCCGAATCAGGTTCCGGGCCATATCATCGATTTTCACAGGCTCACCCATTTCCAGAACGAAGATCTCGCCGCCCTGGGCGTAGTAGGATGCCTGCAGCACCAGAGAGACCGCCTCGGGAATGGTCATGAAGTAGCGGATGATCCGTTTATCGGTGACGGTAACAGGACCACCTTCCGCAATCTGCTTTTTGAACAGCGGAATCACACTGCCGTTGCTGCCCAGAACATTACCGAAGCGCACCGCCACAAAGTTGGTGGTAGGACTGCGGCGCTCCATCATCTGAACCACCATCTCACACAGCCGCTTGGATGCGCCCATGATATTGGTGGGATTTACCGCCTTGTCAGTGGAGATCAGCACGAACTTCTTGACACCGAATTTGGCAGCCGCCTGAGCGGTTTTATAGGTGCCCATGACGTTGTTCTTGATGGCTTCGTTGGGACTGTCTTCCATCAGGGGCACATGCTTGTGGGCAGCAGCATGGAAAACGATATCGGGCCGATACTCCGCCATAACGGAATTGATACGGTTGGTATTACGGACAGAGCCGATCAGGGTTATGAGATTCAGTTCCGGTCGGGAACGGATCAGTTCCTGCTGAATGGCGTAGGCATTGTTTTCGTAGATATCGAAAATAATCAGCTTTTCAGGCTTCGCCTTGGCGATCTGACGGCAGAGCTCGCTGCCGATGGAACCACCGCCGCCTGTAACCATGACGGTCTTGCCCCGGATGGCGTTGAAAATTTCATCATTGTTGACCTGAACCTGTTCACGGCCCAGAAGGTCGGTGATTTCCACGTCCCGGAGTCTCGTGACGCTGACTTCCTCATTGACCAGCTGGTACATGCCAGGGATGGTCTTCAGCCGGCAGTTTGTCTCCTTGCAGATGTTCAGGATTGCGGTGCGCTCCTGGGCGGCCAGACTGGGGATGGCATAAATAATGTCCGTCACCCGGAATTTACTTGCCATATTGACGATGTCGTGCCGGTTGCCCACAATTTCAATACCTTCGATGAAGCGGCCCTTCTTGTGGATGTCGTCATCAATGACACAGACCACGGTGGAATCCACCCGGTCGGAATTCTGCAGCTCCTTGATCAGCATTTGACCGCCGGCACCGGCGCCGATGATCATAATGCGCTTGCGCTTTGCGGCATCGCTCCGGAAGATTCCGTGGATCTGATATCTCAGAATACGGTAGGCAAACCGGATTGCCAGTGTTGCGCAGAAGCTGATCACATAACCCATGATGTAGTAGGATTTGGGCATCAGCAGATCGGTCAGTTTGATGTAAATATAGTAGACAGGCAGCAAGATTGCATAGGCCTTGACAATGCCCCAGACTTCCGCCACACTGGCCATGCTCCAGATACTGTGATACAGGCGGCATACGTAGAATACCACCAGAGTCAGCAGGCACCAGAGGGGAATGGAATCAACAAAACCCTCCAGAAACTCCGGCGCAATGTCATTGAACATAAATTCATACCGCAGCAGCAGAGCAAAAAAATAGGAGCCTGCCATGGACATCACATCTGCCAGCATCAGCAAAATCGCCCGGGACAACCACTCTCTGTTGCCTGTCAGTTTCTCTTTCATCTTTCTATACCCTTTCTCTGCGGCACCGGTTTCATACCGCATTGACACATTCTAAACACAAAACTGCATAATTCTACGATATGCATACATTTTCTTTTATATATTACAGCATTTCTCTTCTAAAGTCAACGAAAGATATCTCTGCCTGAAAAAGCAAAAACCCTGTGCAGTACACACAGGGTTTTTTAGAATCAGTTCTTCTTTGCAGCCGCGACACAGTCCCGGACAATCTGCTCCATCTGGGGCAGCTTCTTCAGCATATCCCTTGCCAGGGCAATCTGGCAGCGGGTGCGGACCAGGTTGTGGGCGGGATAGGCGGTATAGAAATAGGGACTACCCAGCACATAGTCTGCCAGGAACCGGGTGGCCAGCTCCACAGTCAGAGTCAGACAGCTCAGCGCCAGGGTGTCGATTTCGTTCTGAGTCAGGGTATCTGCGGTCATCTCCAGGAAGCCTTCCGCGAAGGCACGGAAGATGTCCAGATCCACGGAAACCTTGTCCAGGTTTGCAGAGTCCTCAGCCTCGGTATTGGCAGCAAAGCGAATGGCATCGCCAAAATCGTGGCCCACCAGACCGGGCATGACGGTATCCAGGTCCACAACCACCATTGCGGAATCATCCGCAGGGTTGAACAGGACGTTGTTGATCTTGGTATCGTTGTGGGTTACCCGCAGGGGCAGCTCACCTCGCTGCTGCATATCGGTCAAATGACAGGCCTGCTCCTTGACGGAGAACAGAAAATCCAGTTCTTCCTGAATCTCAGTAACCTTACCCTCAGGATTGACCTCCAGCGCATGCTCCAGCTGCTCATAGCGCTTGCGGGTATTGTGGAAATCGGGAATGGTTTCATAGAGCTGGCTGATGTCAAAGTCAGACAGCTGCATCTGGAATTCACCGAATGCCTTGCCTGCATTGCGGATCACGTTCATGTTGGTGACAGTGCTGTGGGTAACGGAACGGATGAAATTGGTCATTCTCCAGAAATTGCTGCCATCAACCACATAGGTCTTCCGATCCGCGGTATGGTGGAAATGAAGGGCCACCTGACCGGGCTTCTTGGCACGGATGTGCTCGGTAACCTTGTCAATGTTGTCCATCAGCTGCACAGGTGTCCGGAACGCATAGGTATTGACGTTTTGAATCAGATAAGACTTGGGATAACCCTCAGGGAGCATGAAACGGACCTCATAGGTCTTGTTGACATTGCCCACCTGGATGGTCTTATATCCAAGGAACTCACCCTCGATCCGGAACTGCCGGCTGACTTCTTCCAGCTTCTTGTTTAAATCCATAATATATATCCTCTCATAATGAAAGCCGGATTTTCCTTTGAGAAAATGCGGCTGCGAAAAAGCATACTTCTGAGCATCGTTAATTATTTTATACGATTATGCAACTTTTGTCAACCGAAAGTTTCGAAACGCTGGACTTCCATCGCTATATCATTATTTCCTGGAAAAAACCATCCGGCAGCATCCTTTGGATGCCGCCGGAAAATAAAACAATATCAGATTTCGCTGGGGAACAGTGCTTCCATGGCAGCCCGGGCAGACATCTGCTCGGCGCGCTTTTTGCTGCTGCCGGAACCGATGCCAACCACCTTGCCGTTGAGCTTCACTTCCACCTCGAACCGCTTGTCATGGTCGGGGCCGGATTCACCGATGAGGGTGTAGCTGAGCACCTGGTTTTTGTGCTGCTGCACCAGTTCCTGCAGGGCAGTCTTATAGTCTGCGTTGTGCAGGCGGGTTACAGGGACCTCCACCAGAATGAACTTCTCGATGAAAGATCTCGCTGCTTCCATACCGCCGTCCAGGAAGGATGCGGCGATGACGGACTCCACCGCATCAGCCAGAATGGAATCCCGGCTTCTGCCGCCGCCCTGCTCTTCGCCGTTGCCCAGCAGCAGGTGCCGTCCCAGGTCGATTCTTGCTGCCACAGCAGCCAGGGTCTTTTCGCAGACCATGTCCGCACGCATACGGGTCAGCTCGCCTTCGGGCCGGTCCGGGAAGCTCTTATAAAGATATTCCGCAACCACCATACCCAGAATGGAGTCACCCAGAAATTCCAGCCGCTCGTTGCTCATGAGGCTGTTGTGCCAACGCTCATTGGCATAGGAAGAGTGGGTCAGGGCATTCTGAAGCAGGGTGATGTTCTTGAACCGATAGCCAATGGCCGCTTCCAGATCCTTAATCATTGACGATCTCCTTCATCTTGGCCAGATTCTCCTCCAGCTCGGCGGAGAAGTCGGCATTGGCAGCTTCCTGCGCCTGACGGATAGCATTCCTGAAGGCCAGAGCATCGGAGGCGCCGTGGGCCTTGATGACAGGCTTCTTGATGCCAAGGAACTGGGTACCGCCGATGGTGCGGTAATCCAGCATGCCCATCACTTCGTCTACGCCCTTCTTGCACAGCAGATAGCCGATCTTGGACAGGGCGCTGCGCATGAAGATCTTGTGCTTCATCATGCTGCCCATGAACATGGCGGTGCCTTCAATGGACTTCAGCAGCACATTGCCGGAGAAACCGTCGCAGACCACAACATCCACGGTGCCCAGGGGCACATCGCGGCCTTCCACGTTGCCGATGAAATTGATGAGGCCCTTTTCATGGGCCTGCTGCAGCAGAGGATAGGTCTCCAGCTGCAGCTTGGTGCCCTTGGAGTCCTCAGTGCCGATATTCAGAAGGCCGACTCTGGGATTTTCCATACCCAGATTCTTCTTTGCAAACAGAGTGCCCACCAGGGCAAACTGCAGCAGAAATTCGGGAGTACACTCGGCATTGGCACCGCAGTCGCAGATCACGGTCTTACCGCCTGCCTTGTTGGGGAATGCGGGGCCCATAGCTGCGCGGCGGATGCCCTTGACACGCTTGACAAGCAATGTTGCGCCGGTCAGCAGTGCGCCGGTGGAACCGGCGGAAACGAAGGCATCGCCTTCACCGTTTGCCAGCATCCGCAGACCGATGACCATGGAGGAATTCTTCCGCTTGTGGATCACCTTGCCGGGATCGTCGTGCATATCAACCACATCGTCGGCGTTGGCAATCTCCATGCCCTCGGGCAGGTTTTCGATATCGTGTTTTCTCATGACTTCGAGAATCGCTTCGCCCCGGCCAACCAGGGTGATTTGTGTGCCATAGGTCTTTGCAGCTTCAATCGCACCCAGCACGGTTGCTTCGGGGGCGTTGTCGCCGCCCATGGCGTCCAGAATGATCTTCAAGTTGCCACACCTCTTTCTTTTATATGCCTTTGGCAATCATCTCATCGATCACCGCAAGGGACCGGTTGGCGATTGCCAGATTCTTCTCTGCTTTCTTACGGATTCGCTTTTCCAGGGGGGCGATGATGCTGAAATTCACATTCATCGGCTGGAAATTGATCACGGTCTCATCACTGATGTACAGGCCAAGAGCGCCGATTGCGGTGGTCTTGGGGAATTCGGGCAACTCCCTGCCCTGAACCTTGGCTGCCATGGCAACGGCGGCCAGGTAGCCGGAAGCGGTGGATTCCACATAGCCTTCCACGCCGGTCATCTGTCCGGCGAAAGCAACCAGCGGGTTGCGGCGGTCGGAATAGTATTTATCCAGCAACTTGGGGCTCTGGAGGAAAGTATTGCGGTGCATGACGCCGTAGCGGACAAATTCCGCATCGTGCAAAGCAGGGATCATGGAGAACACCCGCTTCTGCTCACCGAACTTCAGATGAGTCTGGAAACCCACCAGATTGAAAATGGTCTTATCCGCATTGTCCTGCCGCAGCTGAACAACGGCATAGGGTTCCTTGCCGGTCTTGGGATCCGTCAGGCCAACAGGCTTCAGGGGGCCGTAGCGGAGGGTATCATAGCCTCTGCGGCCCATGACTTCCACGGGCATACAGCCTTCGAAGACGTTCTTGTCCTCAAAGCCGTGAACCTCTGCCTCCTGAGCGGCAACCAGCTCCTTCAGGAAGGCATCGTACTGTTCTTTGTCCATGGCGCAGTTGATATAGTCGGCGTTGCCCCGGTCATAGCGGGACTGCCACCAGGCCAGGTCCATGTCGATGGACTCGGCGGTGACCAGAGGAGCCGCTGCATCAAAAAAGTGCAGATAGTCGGTCTCGCCGAAGTAGGCACCGATGGCTTCGCTGAGCGCATCGGAGGTCAGAGGACCGGAGGCGATGATGACAGGACCTTCGGGAACTTCCGTGACTTCCTCTTCGATAACAGTAATATTGGGATGGCTGCGGACCTTTTCCGTGACCATCCGGGCAAAGCCCACGCGATCCACAGCGAGACAGCCGCCGGCTTCCACACGGGTTGCCTCGGCGCACTGCATAATCAGGCTGCCCACGCGGCGCAGCTCTTCCTTCAGAAGGCCCACGGCATTTTCCAGCCGGTCACCCCTGAGGGAGTTGGAGCAGACCAGTTCCGCAAAATATTCCGTGTGATGGGCGGGGCTCTTCTTGTGGGGACGCATTTCATAGAGTTCTACTTCGATGCCTCTCTGGGCCAGCTGCCAGGCCGCTTCAGAGCCTGCCAGGCCCGCACCGATGACTTTTACTTTCATTCTGCGGCCTCCTTCTTTTTGGCGGAAGAAGTCTTCCGGGTAGTGGTTTTCTTGGTAGTGGTTGTCTTCTTGGCAGCAGTCTTGGTTGCTGCCTTCTTGGTGGTGGTCTTCTTTGCCGCAGGCTTCTTTGCTGCGGTCTTCTTTTCCGCGGCTGCGGCAGGTTCGCCGGCAGGCTCCCCTTCCGTACCCTCGGTCTCGGTTTTCTTCTTATAGTAACCCCGCTTGTCTTCCGGCAGGAAGTTTTCGCAGGTTTCATTGATGCAGAAAGGTTTCATACGGCCCCGTCCGGATTTCTTGAACAGCGTAAAGCCGCACTTGGGGCAGTCTTCCGCAGTGGGCACATCCCAGGTCATAAAACCGCATTCGGCACCCTGCTCGCAGGCGTAGTAAGCATAGCCCCGCTTGGACTTTCGCTTGAGCATACCGCTGCCGCACTTGGGGCATCGGCCGGGCATCCGCTCCACCAGAGGCTTCGCGTTCTTGCACTCGGGGAAGCCAGGGCATGCCAGGAATTTGCCGAACCGTCCCATCTTGATGACCATGTTCCGACCGCAGAGTTCGCAGACCTCATCGGTCTCCTCATCAGGCACTTTCAGGCGGACGCCCTCCAGGGCGGTTTCCGCGTTTTCCAGTTCCTGCTTGAAGCCGCCGTAGAAATCGGTCAACAGTTCCTTCCAGTTGCGCTTGCCCTCTTCCACGGCGTCCAGCTGGGATTCCATGTTGGCGGTGAATTCCACATCGATAATGTCGTTGAACCGCTCCAGCATCAGACCCGTGACCACTTCGCCGAGAGCAGTAGGAGCCAGGCGCTTGTCCTGCTTAATGACATATTCCCGGTCCTGGATGGTGGAAACGATGGAAGCGTAGGTAGAGGGGCGACCCACACCCTTTTCCTCCATGGCCTTGACCAGGGTTGCCTCGGTATACCGGGCAGGAGGCTGGGTGAAGTGCTGTTCCTTGGTGAACTTGTCCATCCAAGCCTTGTCGCCTACCTGCAGGTCAGGCAGCGCCGCGCCGACAGCTTCGGTTTCCTCATCCTTGCCTTCTTCGTAAACGGCGATGAAGCCAGGGAAACGCATGGACTGATGGGAAGACCGGAACACATGACCGGCACATTCGGTGTCGATGGACACGGTATCGTAAACGGCGTTTGCCATCTGGGATGCCAGGAAGCGGCTCCAGATCAGCTTGTACAGCCGGTACTGATCCTTATTGAGGGAATCCTTGATCCGCTCGGGATCCAGTTCCACATGGGTGGGACGGATGGCTTCGTGGGCATCCTGAGCGCCGGACTTGGTTTTGAAGACATGGAACTTTCCGTAGTAGTAGGGATCGCCGTAGCGCTGGCGGATAAAGCCTGCTGCTGCGGCCATGGCTTCGTCGGAAAGGCGCAGAGAGTCGGTACGCATATAGGTGATCAGACCCAGGGTGCCCTCCCCTGCCACGTCCACACCTTCATACAGCTGCTGGGCAAGGGCCATGGTGCGCTTGGGAGTGAACCCTAACTTCCTGGATGCCTCCTGCTGGAGGGTGGAAGTGGTGAAAGGAGGCGCGGCAGAGCGCTTCTTTTCGGCCTTCTTTACATTGGTGACGGTAAATTCCTTACCGGTAATATCATCGATAACCGCCTGGGTCTGCTCTTCATTTTCAAGCTCCCGCTTCTTTTCCTCGCCCCAGTAGTGGGCAACGAAGGAGCCAGGTTTGCCGATGCGGCTGAGGTTCACATCCAGGGACCAGTATTCTCTGGGAATGAACGCCCGGATCTCGTTTTCCCGGTCCACAACCAGACGGGTGGCAACGGACTGGACACGGCCGGCAGACAGGCCCCGGCGGACTTTCTTCCACAGCAGCGGAGACAGCTGATAGCCGACGATGCGGTCCAGGATTCGTCTTGCCTGCTGGGCATCTACCAGATCGTAATCGATCTCCCGGGGACGGGCGATGGATTCTCTGACCACCTTCTGGGTGATCTCATTAAAGGTAACGCGCTGGGCCTTGGTATCCGGCAGATTCAGCAGTTCCTTCAGATGCCAGGAGATGGCTTCGCCCTCCCGGTCCGGGTCAGTTGCCAGGTAGACCGTGTCTACCGATGCCGCAGCGGATTTCAGTTCCTTGATCAGATCTTCCTTGCCCCGGACGGGGATGTAGTGGGGATCAAAAGTGCCTTCCAGATCCACGCCCATGGTGCTCTTGGGAAGATCGCGCAGATGGCCCATACTTGCCTTGACGGTATAGTCGGGGCCCAGATATTTTCCAATGGTTTTCGCCTTGGAGGGGGACTCCACGATGACGAGATTGTGAGGTTTGCTCATGAATGTTCTCCATTCCTATCATTTTCCCTGTTTCAGGGAGATGCGCTTGCCGGGAAGGCGCTTCACAACGCCCTTCACTTCCAGCATGGTCAGATTCGCCAGAACTTTTCCGGTGCCAAGACCTGTTTCGGCAATCACATCGTCCGTCAGCCGTTCTCCATTTTGAAGAGCAGAAACGATTTTCCGCTCCTCATCGGAGAGTGCTGCGAGTATATCATTTAAGTCACTATAAGGCGAAGATGCCCCCTTGTCAATGACTTTTTTATCTTTTTCAGGTTTCGACAGCTTATTTTTACCTAAAATGCGGGGTTTCTGCGCCACTTTGGCAACAGGTTTTTCCTCATCTGCTGCCTTTGCCGCTTCGTCGGCATAGGCCTGCTGGATGGAGGCGGCATCATTTTTTCGTACCTTGTCAGGGTACAGCGCCTCATATTCGCTGAGAATATCCCAGCCGGAACTGACTGCAATAGCGCCGTCCCGCAGCAGCCGGTTGCTGCCCACACAGGCAGGCACATCGATATTCCCGGGGACCACAAACACATCCCTGCCCTGGTCAGCAGCAAGTCCCGCGGTAATCAGAGCACCGCTCTTTTCCGGCGCTTCCACGATGAGAACGCCGTTGCTGAGGCCGCTGATGATACGGTTGCGCTTGGGGAAATTATAACCATAGGGCGGTGTGCCGGGAGGAAACTCGGACATAATGCAACCGTAGTTTTCGGTGTCCAGGAACAAACCCTTGTTGGAGGGCGGATAGACCTGATCCGCTCCGCAGCCTAAGATTCCAACAGCCGTACCCCCGGCGGTCAGTGCGCCCCGCATGGCAAAGCCGTCGATGCCGGCTGCCAGACCAGACACCAGAATGCCTCCGCATTTGGCGATCTGGTAACCCATCCGCTTGGCAACCGTCAGACCATAGGGCGTTGCCTTCCGGGTGCCAACCACGCCGATGACCGGACTTCCGTCAAAATCCGGAAGCCTACCTTTATAATAGAATACCAACGGATAGTCCGAAAGATTCAGAAGCTTTTGAGGGTATGCCGCATCACGGCAGGTCAGGATATGCAGGTTTTCCTTGCCGCATTCCCGGAGAATCTTTTCGGCCGGACGGAGATTCTTGTCTTCCAGCGCTTCCAGACCTTCCTGAGTCAGGCCTTCAAGCTGCCGAAGAGTTTCCTTATCTGCAAAGTATACGGTTTCGGGATCCTGAAATGCGCACACCAGTTCTGTCTTTACCCGGTCGGAAATATGAGGCCGTGTGGCAAGCCAGATCCAGTGGACAATCATGTTCAGTTCCCTTCTTTCTATATTATTTCATTTCCCACATGACAATGGTTGCCGCAATGGCGGCATTGAGGGATTCGCACCGGGGATTCATGGGGATGATCAGTTCCGCATCCGCCGCATCCATCACTTCCTGAC
This sequence comes from Oscillospiraceae bacterium, assembly GCA_017516785.1. The sequence continues at coordinate 16,173 of JAFXAV010000005.1, read as the reverse complement.
GGACTCCCCTGCCCTCGCTGCCGATGACCACAGCCATCTTGGAAAGGTCTGCCTGGCGCAGATCCTTTGCCCGGTCGGAAAGGGCGGTCACTGCCACGGGAATTCCGGCAGCAGCGCATTTTTCCTTTGCCTCCGCCCAGGTGGCCTGGACTACAGGGGTACGGAACACCGCGCCCATAGAGGAGCGCACCACCTTGTGGCTGTAGGGATCGGCACAGCCTTCCAGCAGCACCACGGGAATTTCCAGGGCATCGGCAGTTCTGAGAATCGTGCCGATGTTGCCGGGATCCTGAATGCCGTCCAGAAGCAGCATGCCGGGTTGGGGTTCAAAAGCCTTCTTCTCAGGCAGACGGCACAGGAACAAAGCGCCCTGGGGAGTTTCCATGGGAGAAATGGAGGCCATCACATCCTTGGGAACCCGCACCAACCGGACATGGTCAGGGACCTCTGCCTCAATGCCTTCAGAGAGGATCACCGTATCAAGACCAGGGAAATACTTCACTGCTTCCTGCAGAAGTTTCGTTCCGTCGGCCACGAAAAGGCCACTGTTTTCCCGCTCCTTTTTGGAGGACAGCAGCTTTTTTACCTGCTGCAAAAGAGGATTTTTCCGGGAGGAAATCCGTTCTTCCATCATGATTTTTCACCGCTTTCCGTCATTGTCACATCAAAATATCGGACAAACACTTTCCATTATCGTATTTTCCATTATACCAAACTTACGATTCTTTTCAACCCCATTTTCCCATGACCCAAGACGTAAAAACTCCGGGATCTGACGATCCCGGAGTAAAAACCTAATCATTCGGTTTATTGGCGATCCGTTACACTTTTGACAGTGTGCTTCAGGCCATTTCTGACAAAGCCGTTCACACCGGACAGGAACTTTGCAGGCAGCCATGCCAGCACATACAGTGCATATTTTACGCACCAGGAAGCAGAGACACCCTTCTGTGCCTTCATTTCCCGGAGGATCCGTCCCAGATTCCGGTACTGACCGCCCACAGTGGAGACAGGCTGCAGTGCTGCCACCTGGGTTCTGGCCCGGTTCAGGTCCTGCGCAGTCTGCTTCAGGCTGTTTTCCGTACTGGCCAGTTTGTCGGAAGTCTGCTGAAGCTTTGCTTCCTGCGCTTTGCAGCGGCTGCGCAGCTCCTTCAGTTCCGCCTCCATGGCATTGGCCTTGCTTTCCGCCTGAACTCTGGCTCTGCGGTTGCTCTTGCGCTCTTCGTCCAGCAGCGCAGATACTGCTTCGACACCCCAGAGCTTGGTACCAATCTCAGCAGTCAGCTTCTCAATCAGAATACCGGGCCGGAATGTTTCATCCATCCACTGGGATATCTTTTCCATCTGAACATCGTACTGATTCTGATCGCCGTTGATCTGATAGAGGGTCTCCTCCTGAGAACCGTCCACGCAGCGCAGCGGTTCATAGGGTTTGGCCAGGACAACAGGCACATCGGAAGCAAGCTCCATGGCCTTGCTCCACAGATTGTCCGCCCACAGGCAGGTTTCCAGGATCACATCCCGATCAAAGAACTCTCTGCGGTAATTCAGCGGCGGATACAGGTCGCCGGCGCCGCCGGAGGTCATCAGCTGCATGGAAGGCTGATGGACACAGGCATCCACTTCCAGCATCCACTTCTTATAGGGCAGCACCCTGTTGTCATCGGACAGCATGATGAGGTGGGCCCGGAGGGTGGAAACCGCGTTGGGATGGAGCAGATAGCTTCTGTAAAGGGCATCCAGCATATCTTTGGAATACAGCAGGTCATCGTCGATGGTGACAATGATATCCTGCGGATATTCCTGCAGGGAATAAATCAGCTTTTTGTGGCCCTTCAGGTCATCGCACCAGCAAATTGTCAGCCGGTTTTCCCGAACCAGGCTCAGCAGACTTTCAGGAAGATCCGCTTCTTTTCCGGGGAACTGCTCCTCAGCCAGCCACAGGACAATCTCATCGGCCTTTCTGGTCTGGGCGTAGATGGACTCCAGCGCCTGGCGCACCACACCGATGCGCTTGGGAAAACTGGTCAGGGAAACAACGATCCGGCGGCTCACCAGAAGCTTCATGGTCTCATAGTCATGCTTTCTGACCGTGCAGAATTCCCGGAACCGAACAGGATTACGGAAGGTTCTGGCGCTGGCATCGGCAAATTCCGGACGGTTGAAAACCTCATGGGCAGTGCGGTAAAGTGCTTCTGCCTCCGGGGCAGAGAAATCTTTGATTTCTCTTGCCATGGTCAGGATGAAATGATCCGCCACAAAAGAGAGCAGCGCACTGCGGATTGTATCCTTATGAGGAAGCTTTGCTGCCTGCTTTACAGCAGCGAAAACGGCGCTTACGGTATCCCGGAGCTTCTCGGCGCTGCTGACATTCTTTCCTCTGGTCTGAATCAGGGATTCATAGACGCATGCAATCTTTTCAGCAGCAGCAACACCCACAGCAGAGATTCCCAGATCATCCAGAACGGAATTTTCCAGATGCTTCAGACCTGCGTTTCGCAGAAATTCGGTCCTGTACAGCTTATTCCATGCCACAGGTTCAATGACTCTCAGAATGTAGTCCGGGCAGTCCCGGTAGCTGAAAGCTTCCGCACCGGCGGGAATCCACTGGGTCTGGATAGCCTTCTGTTCCCTGACAGTGCCGTTGGGAGAGAGCCGCGCGTAATTACATACCGCGAAATCCGCGCCCTGACTTCTGGCGGCATTCAGAAGCCTTTCCAGAAGCTGGGGAGAAAAACGGTCGCCGCCGTTCAGAAAAATCGTATATTCTCCCCTCACATGGGAAAAACCATAGTTTTTAGCGGAGCCTGCATCGACTCCCGGCTGCTGAAAAATCCGGAACCGGTCATCCTGCTTTGCAGTTTTCTGCAGCAGTTCCCGATTGCTTTCATCGCAGCCGGTGTCCACACAGATCACTTCAAAATTCTGAAAACTCTGACTGAGCAGAGAAGAAACGGTATCTGCCAGATTCAGCAGATTCTGATATGCAGTGATGATCACCGAAATCATCGGTAAAGTCATATGATATCCTTTCACGCTGAATAGTTCAGCGATTACTTTGTATTCTCGGTCTCCAGATACTCCTCGAAGCTGCCTTCCAGAACACGCATCATATCCTGATAATTTTTGCTGTCGTAGTAGTAGGATGCCTCATGGCCGGAAACTTCCAGACTTTCGAAGGCTTCATTTTTCAGCTTATCGAAGACAATGCGCTTGACTTCCGGATCCTTGTTGGTGCGCAGGTTGTGCATACAGCCGGACAGAGCCACATTGACATAGCTTTTGCGCAGCACATCCAGAACGCCGGTTTCAGCCAGCTTGTCATGCCATGCCTGGTAAGCCTGGCAGAAGCAAAGGGGATGCTTCTTCTTGGTGGTCTGCAGATTGGTGGCAAGGCCCACCCGGTAATAAACCAGATGCTTGTCCAGGGTCACAATGCGCTTTGCCAGAGGCAGGGCGGAATAGGTGAAGAACAGGTCGTTGGAATTCTGGATTGCCTGGAACTGAAGGCCGTGATCCAGCACGAACTGACGGCGGAACATCTTGGTCCAGGGACAGGGAGTGGTGATGCGGTACAGCGCATCGGGGCAGTCCAGATAATTGAAGGGCTGTTTCTTGGGGGCAATGTAGGAATTGAGCAGCCAGTTGGCGTTCTTGAATTCGCCGGTCACATTGTTATAGTGCTTTGCACCGAAGAGCACCACATCCGCATCATGGAGCCGGGCGATGTAGTAAGCTTCCTTAGCCAGGTCCTCGGAGAAGAAATCATCGGAATCCAGGAAGATCATATACTCGCCCCGGGCATTGGCGATGCCCACGTTACGGGCAGCGCCTGCAAACTTGTTCTGCTGGGTAAAGACACGGACGCGCTTGTCCTTTGCGGCATAGAGGTTCATAATCTCCAGAGAGCGGTCAGTGGAACCGTCATCCACGCAGATGATCTCAATGTGTTTCATAGTCTGGTTCAGCAGGGAATCCAGGCCCTGCTCCAGGAATTCCTCCACATTGTAAACCGGCATGATGATGGACACCAACGGTGCGCCGGCACCCAGTTTCTGGCGCATCTTCACAGAGTAGACCCGCAGCAGGCTGGAAATGCCGTTCTTTCGCAGATACTTCAGACCGTGAATACACTTCCGGGGCAGCCAGGCCAGAGCCTGATAGAGTTTGTTATTGTAGAGCTTTCTGTCGATCTTTTTGCAGACGCCCCAGCACTTTTTGATTGCTCTCTTGATGGTATAGACAAGGCCGTGGTCTCGGATGCAGCGGAAACCGCCCATGATCTTTCGGGGCAGCCACAGAGTCTGTCTCTTGAAACCGGCAGCGGCTGCTGCCTGGGCGTTCTTTTCCAGCGTCCGGATTCTTTTGTGAAGCGCTTCAATGTCATTTTCATACTTCACATTTCTCTTCACCAGCTCCAGCAGGTGTTCGGCGCAAAAGTCGCCCTTGGTCAGGTGAGCCTCTTCATCGGGAACATTCAGGGAGCGGTAGATGGTGCAGGCATTTCTGTAAATGCTGAAATAGAGGTAGTCAGAGATCATGGGAGCCGCGGCTTCCTCAATCTCCTTGTCATGGAGAAATGCCAGCAGTTCTGCATAGCAGACCAGATAGCCTTCCACATTCCGGATGGACTTGCCCACGGTCATGATGGAGTCGCCCCGCATCCGTCTGTGGTAGTAGGACTTCTTGCTGTAAGCTGCCCGCCGTGCCAGAATCATGCACTGGAAGGTGAACAGATTGTCCTCATGGATGATGCCGTCATAAAACCGCAGATGGTTCTCCTCGATGATGCTGCGGCGGAACAGCTGCAGACAGACAGAGGGGAAAAATTCCCGGTTTTTGCGCATCATGGAAAACAGCATCTGGCCGCTGTAGACATCGGGATAACTGCCCTTGCGGGTGTAGTAATCCACATAGTTCTGGTTCAGTTCCCGGATTTTCTGGCTGTCAAAATTCAGGTATGTATTGAAATAGATAATATCCAGATTCTCTGCATCCGCTCTGGCGCAGAGCTCTTCCATGGTTTCAGGCTCTATGGAGTCATCACTGTCCAGGAAGTACACATACCGGCCGGTGGCCGCATCCAGACCTGCATTCCGGGCGCTGGACAGACCGCCGTTTTTCTTGCGGACCAGTACGATATTGTCATATTTTTCCGCGTACTCATTCACAATATCCACAGAATGATCCGGAGAGCCGTCATCAACGCAGATAATCTCAATATTTTTCAGAGTCTGATTGATCACGCTGTCCACGCATTCTCTCAGATACTCCTCCACCATATAGATCGGAATGATGACCGATACGGCAGGCTGTAAAGATTCGTTCCTCATCTTTATCTCCCCATTACTTTTCTTTTTGCATTTACTGCCAGGTGAAACACCTTTACAATTCCGCGCTTCACGCCCTTCGGAAGATTGGCGGAAATTCTTCTGACAAACGGAACGGAGCCCAGTTTTCCGGCAGCGCCGCCGGACCACTGGCTGATGGTGCGCCATGCTTCAGGATCAAAATCCTCCTGACGCAGCTGCCCCAGCTGCATGGCCCGCTTGAATTCCTGCTGCATCCGAAGCCGGAACTCCTCCTGAAGCGGCTCATCCAGCATAGTGAGCACCATCTGATAGCTGACGTATTTCTTCTTCCAGTAGAGCGGAGCATACTGCTCCCAGACCTCCCGCTGCTGCATCAGCACATCCCGGATGCGGTCAAATGCCACATTGACGGCATATGCTCTGCTGCGGTCGGTGATGATCGGTGCGCCGTCACCGGGCAGCGCCTGCAGCAGCTGCGCCTCCAGATTCTGACCGTCAACAACCGGAAATTTGCCTAAGAGACTAGCCATTTTCCCTCGCTCCGTCCATTACAGATATTTTTCCACGGCATGGAAGGCCGATTCAATGACCTTGTCCATGTCGTAATACTTATATTCCGCCAGACGTCCGCCGAAGATCACATTGTTCTCTGCTTCTGCCAGAGCAGCATACTGCCGATACAGCGCCGCGTTCTTCTCGTCGTTGACGGGATAGTAGGGCTCCATGCCCTCGGTCCATTCAGAGGGGTATTCTCTGGAGATGACCGTCTTGGGCTGGGTGCCGAATTCAAAATGCTTGTGTTCGATAATCCGGGTGAAGGGTGTCTCCCGGTCGGTATAGTTCACCACCGCAACGCCCTGGTAGTTGTCGGTATCCAGCAGCTCGTTTTCGAACCGGACGGTACGGTACTGGAGCTTGCCGAAGCGGTAGCCGTAGAAGCCGTCGATGGTGCCGGTGTACACAATGGTCTCGCCCAGAGCATCGTAGTGCTCCCGGTTTTCCAGATAGTCCACCCCCAGCTCAATGTCGCAGCCTTCGAAGAGCTTTTCGACAATCACATTATAGCCGCCGTTGGGAATACCCTGATAGAGGTCGTTGAAGTAGTTGTTGTCATAGGTATAGCGAACAGGCAGGCGCTTGATGATGAAGGCGGGAAGCTCGGTACAGTCTCTGCCCCACTGCTTCTCGGTATAGCCTTTCACCAGCTTCTGGTAGATATCGGTACCCACCAGGCTGATGGCCTGCTCTTCCAGGTTTTTGGGTTCTCCCTGGATACTGCTTCTCTGCTGAGCGATGATGGCCTTAGCTTCATCAGGGGTGGAGATACCCCACATTTTGGAGAAGGTATTCATATTGAAGGGCATGTTGTACATCTCGCCCTTGTAGTTTGCCACAGGGGAATTGGTGTAGCGGTTGAACTCAGCCAGGGAGTTGACAAAGTCCCAGACCTTCCGGTTGCTGGTGTGGAAGATGTGGGCGCCGTACTTGTGGACGTTGATGCCCTCCACATTTTCGCAGTAGACATTGCCGCCGATGTGGTTGCGCTTTTCAACCACCAGGACGGACTTGCCCTTCTTTCTGGCAAAATAGGCAAAGACACCTGCAAACAGGCCGCTGCCCACCAGAACGTAATCGTATTTTTTCATCAAAGGAATGCTCCTTATTTCATCAGTTTTTCAAACTGTGCGTATTCATCCTGACTGTAGAAATACCCAGCAGGCTTGCCTGCAACGCCCAGTTCCCGGAACCACTCGGTGCGAAGCTTGTGCTTCAGCAGGTCATGGGTGGGCTGTGCCAGGGAGTTCAGATGCCACAGGGAAAAATGCAGGGAATAGTTGATGAAGTCCTGCTCCAGCTCCCAGTAGATGTCCTCGTCCTGAAGCCGTCCGCGCAGGGCCAGCAGCGCATCATAGAAACAGTGCCAGGATTTTTCCCGGGTGACGGAGAGAGAATCGCCGCTGCCCCGGCGCTGATGGGCCAGAACTTCATTCAGCACCGCAATCCGCTTTGCAACCACCAGCGCGCTGAAAACAAACAGCATATCGTTGGTGGTGCGCTGTTCCTGGAACCACAGGTTGTGCTCCAGCACAAAATCCCGGCGGTAGAGCTTGTCCCACGCCCACCCCACAAAGCTCAGGAACACATTGCCCGTCAGCTGGCGGTAGGTAAAGGGCATGTAGGGGGGTATATCGTCCTTCACGATGACCCAAGGGACAGGGACAAAGGTTTTTTTCTCCATGTGGTACTGGTCGGAATTGAAGACCACGATTTCAGCTTCGTACTCCCTTGCCCGATCTACTGCCTTTTCAAGCATGGTGGGTTCAAAAAAGTCGTCGGAATCCAGAAAAGACAGGTATTCGCCGGTTGCCTCCCGGAGACCCTGATTTCTGGCAGCGCCGGCGCCGGCGTTTTTCTGCCGGATCAGCCGGACGCGGCTGTCCCGGGCAGTATAGCGTTTCAGAATGGCAACACTGCCGTCAGTGGACCCGTCATCCACGCAGATAACCTCGATATCCTGCAGAGTCTGGGCCAGCACACTGTCCATACACTGGGCGATATAGCGCTCTGCATTATAAACAGGAATGATAACCGAAACTGTTGCCATGGACTTCTCCTTAGTCTCTTGCATAAATATCTCTGGTGTAAACCTTTTCCTGAACGTCCTTCAGTTCAGCAGACTGGCGGTTGGCGATGATCACATTGGTCATAGCCTTGAATTCATCCAGGTCCCGGATCACGCGGCTGCCGAAGAAGGTCTCAGCCTGGAGGGTAGGTTCATAAATTACAACCTCTGCGCCCTTGGCCTTGATGCGCTTCATAACGCCCTGGATGGAACTCTGGCGGAAATTGTCGGAACCGGCCTTCATGGTCAGACGGTAAATGCCGACGATGCAGTGCTTGCCGGGAGTGCCGTCACGGCCGGCGGTGCCTTCGCCGTAGTAGCCTGCCATTTCCAGAACGCGCTCGGCGATGAAGTCCTTGCGGGTCCGGTTGGAGTCCACGATGGCACGGACAATGTTGTTGGGCACATTGTTGTAGTTGGCCAGCAGCTGCTTGGTATCCTTGGGCAGGCAGTAGCCGCCGTAGCCGAAGGAGGGGTTGTTGTAGTGGCTGCCGATTCTGGGATCCAGGCAGACACCGTCGATGATGGACCGGGTATCCAGTCCGCGGACCTCTGCATAAGTATCCAGTTCATTGAAGAAGGACACCCGGAGGGCCAGATAGGTATTGGCAAAGAGCTTGACCGCCTCTGCCTCGGTGGAGTGCATGAAGAGCACGGGAATCTCTTCCTTGATGGCGCCTTCCTGCAGGAGTCCTGCAAAGATTTCAGCCTTTTCCCGCAGTTCGGGATCATCGCTGACGGTGCCCACAATGATGCGGGAGGGATAGAGATTGTCATACAGCGCTCTGCCCTCTCTCAGGAATTCCGGAGAGAACAGAATCCGGTCCGTTCCGCAGCGCTTGCACAGATTCTCGGTATAGCCAACAGGCACGGTGGACTTGATGACAATGACAGCATCAGGATTCACTTCCAGAACCATCTCAACGGCTGCCTCAACAGAGGAGGTGTCGAAATAGTTCATCTTGGGATCATAGTTGGTGGGGGTGGAAATAATGACAAAATCAGCATCCCGATAGGCGGTTTTGCCATCCAGGGTGGCAGTCAGATCCAGCTGAACGGTCTGCAGATACTCCTCGATCTCCCGGTCCACAATGGGAGACTTTCGGCTGTTGATCAAATCCACCTTTTCATGGATGATATCCACCGCGGTAACACGGTGATTCTGGGCCAGCAGAATGGCGTTGGACAGACCAACATAGCCGGTGCCGGCAATGGTAATCGTATATTTCTGGTTCATATTGACTCTTTTCTCTTTTCTGAAAACAATAAAAGTTATTTTTTCATTTCCTTCATATAGGCATCGCAGACTTCGTTGACTTCACCCTGCATTCTGGCAACGCCCTTCTCGATCCACAGTGCGTGGTCGCAGAGACGGCGGACTTCGTCGATGTTGTGGGAGACATAGAGCAGCGTGGTGCCGCCGCTGAGCATCTCATTCATGCGCTTTTCGCACTTCTGGCGGAACTTGTAGTCACCGACGGCCAGAATTTCGTCCACAATCAGAATCTCAGGCTTGACCATGGTTGCAATGGCAAAACCCAGACGGGCCTTCATACCGGAAGAATAGTTCTTCAGGGGGGAATCCAGGAATTTTTCCACTTCCGCGAATTCCACAATCTCATCGAAATGTTCCTGCATGAACTTTTCCGTGTGGCCCAGAACACAGCCGTTGAGGAAAATATTCTCTCTTGCGGTCATCTCCTGGTCAAAACCTGCGCCCAGTTCAATCAGAGGGGCCACACTGCCGTTGACGCAGATACTGCCCTTGTAGGGCTTCAAAATGCCGCTGATGGCCTTCAGCATGGTGGACTTGCCGGAACCGTTGGTGCCGATGAGACCCCATGCCTCGCCCTGCTTTACCTGAAAGCTCACGTCCTTCACAGCCAGAAACTCCTGGAACAGCAGTTCCCGTTTCAGAAGCTTCACGAAGTACTCCTTCAGGTTGTCGATCTTCTGGCTGGAGAGATTGAAGCGGATTGTTACATGATCAACATCGATCATTACCTTTTTTTCTTCCATCACAATTCTCCTATATCAGATATACAGAATGAACTTATCCTCGGATCTGCGGAAACTCCAGACACCGAGGGCCAGCATGGCAAGGGCTGCACCCCAGCCGGCAATCTGGATCAGCGGACCGGGCATCGCGCCGGTATACACCAGATCACGGAACTGACCCACATAGAAATACATAGGATTCAGGTGCTTGACGATCCACATGACCTGTTCAGGCAGCAGATCCATGGGGTAGAAAATGGGGGTCAGGTACATCCAGGCGGTGGTCACCGCATTGTAGATGTACTCAATATCACGGAAAAACACATTGGCCTGGGCCAGGAACAGTCCGAGACCGATGCAGAAAATGTACAGCTGCAGCATCACCACAGGCACCAGCAGCATATACCAGCTGAAAGGCGCACGGGTCACCAGCATGATGATCAACAGCGCGCCCATGGAAAACACCGTATCCACCAGACCGCTGGTGATCTTGGAGACAGTGAAAATATACTTGGGCACATAGGTCTTCTTCAGCAGCGCCGCGTTGGCATTGATGGAGGAAATGGCCTGATGGGTGGAGTTATTCATGAAATTGAACAGCAGCTGGCCGCAGAACAGGTACACCGGGAAATTCTCGATGTTTCTGCCGAACATGGTGGAGAATACAACGGTCATGACGATCATGATCAGCAGCGGGTTCAGTACGCTCCAGACATAGCCCAGCACACTGCGGCGGTATTTCAGTTTGATATTTCTGCTGACCAGCAGCTTCAGCAGGTCCCGGTAAGTCCAGAATTCCCGCACCATCTGCTTCAGCGAATTGGGGGACTGATTCATAGTTGCTCCTCAGTTAAAATCGTGGTTGCCTCTGAGCTTGTTGTACAGCTTGGAGTGAAGCACATTTTCAAAGGTCTTCTTGCTCACATGGGCGGCGTTCATCAGCCGGTAGGCGGTGTACTGCTTCTTTGCGAGCTCCGCAGTCCTGGGCAGTTCTCTCTCGAAGAGAGTCATCACAAGCTCGCCCATGGCGCGGCCAGTCTTCTTGTCAGGATGCACCAGCATGGCGGTGGTCAGATAGCTCAGCAGCAGTCCCTGGGCCTTCATGGCAACATAGTCTCTGCCGCCGCAGGTTTCGGGCAGGGGCAGCTTTTTGTACTCGCTGATGATGCGGCGCAGCACAGTTTCAGTGTGGCCGATGCGCTTCAGCTGATTGGTGTCGGAAACACTCTGCTGCACATCGCCGATACGGTAGTCATAGATGAAGATATCCATGGGAGTGATGGTCTTTGCCATGCAGCAGGGGAAGGTTGCGTACTCATGGTCTTCGTAGAAAACATGCTCAGACAGCTGGATGCCATTTTCGTGATAGAAGGCGGTGTTGTAAGTGATACCGTGGAAGGTCAGGCTCCGGTCGAAGCGCTTCCAGGAAGCCATGATTTCTTCGAAGGTATAGGCTCTGCCGAAGGTTTCGGGATAGCTCATCCACTTCTTGGTCTCGCCGGTGGAGATGTCGATGGTGTAGTGGTGGGTCAGCACCACATCGCTGTCGCAGGCTTCGAGCATTTCCAGATACTGCTTCAGGTTCTGGGTTTCCACCCAGTCGTCAGCATCGATGACCTTCAGGTACTTGCCCACCGCTGCAGCGCAACCGGTATTCAGTGCGCCGCCGTGGCCCTTGTTGGGCTGGGAAATCAGGCGGACAGAACCAGGATACTGATCGCAGTATTTCTGTGCCACTTCCACCGTCTGGTCGGTGGAGCCATCGTTGACGATGATGATATCCAGCTTGTCAATCACCTCTTCATCCAGGAAAGAGGGGATGCACTTATCCAGATACTGCTGGGAATTGTAGGAGGGAATAATAAAAGACAGAATCTTCATCCGATAAAACTCCTTTTATTTGATCAGGCGCTCTTTTTCGCCTGTTTTCCGATCTTGTTATCTTTGATGCCCCGGAAGATGGCCGCCAGAGCCTTTCCGGGAGAAATCTGGGATGCGTACATACCGCGCTTCTTCACAACATAATAAACGCCGTAAAGCGCAGCCATGGGTACACCCAGAATGTAGCGGGTGGTAGCGCCCCGGTTGTAGAAAAACTGATCCGTAAATCCTGCAAACCAAGTGGATTCGGTCTGGGCGACACTGGCAATCTCCACAGGAACATAGTAAATCTGCAGCTTTGCCTTTTCGCAGTCCGTGAGGAACTTCAGCTCCTCTTCCGCGCCATTGCCGCTGCCTGCGCCCATCAGCTCATCGAACCTGACACCGCTGCGCAGAATGCTTTCCCGGCGGAAAGAAATCTGCCAGGAGCTTACCTTCATGGTCTTGGGAAAATGCAGCCGCTGCACCTCATCAGAAAACGATGCGGGGCGGTTTATCATCTTGAAAATGATCACATCCGCCTGGGGCAGCTGCTCATAGGCAGAGAGGATGGCTTCCTCATAGCCTTCCACAAAAACTTCATCGTCATCGCACAGAAGGCACAGATCAGCATCGGATTTGGAAATGGCCAGATTGCGGCTCTTAGTCAGGCCCCGCTGGGTGGTGGAGTACATCCGGACCAGGCCGTTTTCCGTGGAGAACTCTGCATAATCCTCCCGGTCACACTGGTTGATCACCACGGCGCTGCCGGTGATGTGGGAGGCGCGGATCAGAGCATCACCACTCTGGTGCATGCAGGCCATCAGAATATCAAGCTTCATGGGATCCTCCCTTGCCGCTGAAATAGTATTTTTTCACGGCGTTGAAGGCATAGTTGCAGAAGCAGTACAGAGATTTTACCATGCCGAAACCCATATAACGATAGACTTTGAAGGTCATTTTCGCCGAATGGAGCTTGCTGCCGGATTTTCCGGTGTTGCTCAGCCGGTAGATCAGCAGCGGCTCGTTGATGCCAATTGCTTTTTCATACTTGCTGAGGATCTCCAGCCACATGATATAGTCCTCATGGCTGTCTTCATGGTGCATGGGAAATTCCAAGGCAGCTTCCCGCTTCAGAAGTACCGAAGAGCAGCTAATGCTGTTGTGCTTCAGAAGCTCCTTATAGGTAATCTCCTGCTTTACGGGGATGATCTTTCCGGTTCGCTCCCCTTCCGGGGTCATCAGCTCCCGGGCGGTGGCACAGAGGACGGCACCGGTTTCTTCCAGAACTGCAAGCTGCTTTTGAAGCTTGCCGGGAAGCCACCGGTCATCAGAATCCAGAAATGCAACATATTTGCCCTTCGCCAACTGAACGCCCCGGTTCCGGCTCTGGGCAGCGCCCATATTCCGTTCGTTATGGACATAACGAACCTGAGCTACATCCTGATACCGCACCATGGCGGCATCCATCTCATCGGGAGAACAGTCGTTGATCACGATAATCTCCAGGGGGACCTCCTGACACAATGCAGAATCGATGGCCTCATGGATAAAACCCGCACATTTGTAGGCAGGCATGATTACGGAAATCAAAGGTTCATTCATAGCTTCACCCATTACTTCTGGTTCAGTTTCTCCAGATTATCCCTGGTGGCTGCGCTGGTCTGCCAGGACTCGATGCCCTCGGTGTTCTCCTTCTGGAACAGGATCTTCACCGTCAGCATGATGAGCTTCAGATCCAGCAGGAAAGAATACTTGGTGATATAGGTCAGGTCCAGCTTCAGCTTGTCATAGGGAGTGGTGTTGTACTTGCCGTAGACCTGGGCATAGCCGGTAAGACCGGCCTTCACCTTCAGACGGTAATCAAACTGGGGAACAATTTCGCTGTACTCTGCAGCCAGCTTGGGACACTCAGGCCGGGGACCCACGAAGGACATATCGCCCATCAGGATGTTGTACATCTGGGGCAGTTCATCAAAGTGGATAGCCCGGAGAACCTTGCCAACGGGGGTAACCCGGTCGTCATCCTTCCGGGTCAGGGTATACTGGGCATTTTCCTGCTGAACTTTCATACTGCGGAATTTGATGACCTTGAACACCTTGCCGTCCTTGGTCAGCCGGTCCTGAGCAAAGAACACAGGGCCTCCGTCATAGAACTTAATGCAGGCTGCGATGATGAGCATAATCGGCGCAGTCAGGATGCTGAGAACGAGAGACAGCACCAGGTCGAAGGCCCGCTTTGCAAACCGCTGCTCAGCCGTCAGACCCATATTGCGAAAGACCAGCAGAGAGGTATCGAACAGGTGGATATTTTCAGAACTCATGATCATAATGTCAGAGATCTTGGGCACGCAGTAGCAGCGGATGTTGTGCTTGAAGCAGTACTTCAGCAGTCGGTTGCGCAGGTCCGCGGGAATATCCGTCAGAATCACATTAGCATACTGAGAGATCTTTTCCTCGATTTCCTCAATGTCCTGCTCAATGGAGATGGCTTCCTCGATTTCATACTTATCTTCCCGGGCAGACATCTTCTTGATCAGATTGTCAGGACTGTAGGGGCCGTAGACCAACAGCAGCTTTCTGGGAGGATAAAGCTTCACATAGACCCATCTGGAGAAGAAAGCCCACAGCAGCGCCACCACAATATCCACCACCGTCATAACGAGGATGGGGGTCACATGGGTCATAATCTCCCAGCGGCCGATGAGGCACAGCTGGAAATAGGTCATGACATTGACGCAGATTACCGACAGGACCTGAGAGTACACCACCTCAAACATCCGCAGAAAGCCGATCCGGAAGCCACCGTAGATCTTGTAGAAGAAAAAGATCATCAGCATATACTGGGCAATGATGAAATAATTGCCCCGTACGAAATAGTTGGATCCGCTTTCGGAATAGCAGTGGTACCACACAAAAATGAAGATACCGGTCTGTAGGCAAAGGATGATGAGGGATGCAATCAAAGACAGGAGCTTTTTGTATTGTTCTCTGTTTTTCATAGTTTTGATCCTCTGTATTATTCAGTACTTTAAAGCACATAGCAATGCTATTTTATCCAACAGATTATACCACAAGCATTTCCTTATTTCAACAGCAACTTATCCAAAAACCCCTTTATTCCGGGAATCTTAACAAAAAGCGCCCCTGATTCGGTCAGAATCAGGGGAACAACCTCTTCACATATTCTTCTTTTCAGGCGTTTTTCTTCATCTGGGTATAAGGCAGCACATCGAAGCCGTTGCGGAAGTACATTTTCATGGCACCTTCGTTTTCCTCTTCCACTTCCAGACGCAGTAGAGATTCGGGATATTTTTCTTCCAGGAAGGCAAAAAACTTCGAGCCGATGCCTTTTCCCCGGTTGTCCGGCAGGATAAACAGATCTTCGATCCACTTGCAGGGTTTTCCAAATTCGGTGGAAAAACTCTTCGCAACCATGGCATAGCCAAGAAGCTTCTCCCCTTCTGCAAAGACATAGCCTTCCAGCCAGGGGCTGCCGGTGACACAGGCTCTGATATCATTTTCAAAAATCTCATCGGAACCGTTGCTCAGTACCGCAGGGGATGCATAGAAAACACGCATCATGTCAAGCACTGCTTCCCGGTGGACAGCAGTCATGTTCAGAATTTCCATTTTTCTCCTCCTTTATGGTAAAACATGTCCCCGGCTCAAAATGAACTGCCCCAGTTTATGCGGACAGTACAAAAAGCCCCAATGTAGGAAACATTAAGTTTTAAGCGGAGTGGCGCGGTGTCAGCGGCGCCACTCCAGATTTATTCTGGATGCGCTCATGGTTATAGAAGTGAATATATCTGTCAAAGAGTATGGTTGCAGAAACCATACTCTAACATTTACGCCGCTGAGCCGCTTGATTCAATATTTCAAATTTTCCCAAAGGGCACAATATCCCTAGGGACCTCAAAGGATGTTAACGCTACACGCTCTTGTTTATATCTATGCACCTAATAAATACGATGGCACGGGATTTGTCAAGGATAATTTTCACCAAATTGTCCTGCTGATCATTTTTCTTATAATATGCTAAACAATACAAATTTAGGCAGCTGAAGAAGAGTTCTCCTTAGCTGCCTATATTTATGATTTGGTCAGAATTATTTAGCAACTTTCTTCAAAACGGGCAGAATAGCCAGCGCTACGCTGCCGCCGATGAGGGCAGTGATCAGCTGAGGGTAAGAGAACATGGCGCTGCAGGTGGCAATCTGCTGATCGATTTTTTCGCCTATCATACTATGAAAGCGCAGCTTCGTCAAGCTGCGCTTTCATTTTGGAAAGGATTACTTCAGTTTGGGATTCAGGGGCATCTCCCAGCCGTGATGATCGGTGTGCAAAAGATGGTGGGACTTGTGGCCCAGGGGCTTT